>CAZJTL010000069.1:0-22029 GCA_964548905.1 uncultured bacterium
TTCGGATCATGCTGAGACGATTAGCCTAGTTTTGAACTTTTCAGACATCCTCTAAATAGTAAAATACATCCATGAACTACCCCACCCTAAAGTTCCCTGTTCCTATTTTCACAATGAACTATGAACCATGAACCATCAACTAAATTAAATATGTTTTTCTAATAGTCTTGGAATATGTTGGGGTTTTACTTGGCTATAATGAGCTTTATCTGGCATCATAATTAGGTTAGGGCCTGCTTTGCATTGCTTTAAACAACCAGTAGTCTTGATTTTGACTTGATCTTCTAAACCTCGATCGCGCAGATTTTCTTCTAATAGTTGACATACTTCTTTTCCACCTCTACGCCAACAACTAGATTTACCACAGACGAGAACGCTCGCTTTTAGTGGGTTAAGTTTCTCAGTTGAGATTGGTTTGAAAGATTTTTGATAATAGTTATCAATATCAATGATAGGTTTAATCAATTCGGCTTTTAATTTAACTTTTCCAGTGTCAGGACAACTCTTTCGCATCCCTGTTAATTCTATCCAACTACCTAGCTCGAACGCGCTGCTGATTCTGTATCTTAGCGGTTTGGATAGCTTAATCCAAAATTCTTCTTTTTCAGCCGCTATTTTGAGATATTTAACTTGTTGACCATCTTTAATGGTAAAGTCTAGCAATTTACCAACAAGATTAAACTCCGAAACCAAGTATTTTGACTTACTCATGGTTCTACTCGTATTTAATTTCTAATTTGTATTAGTTATCTTGGTTTTTATAGTGAGATTTTCCAGCATGATTCAAGCCAATCTACTAATTTGTGGCGATTAGCTGTTGCTTGCTGAATAACACTCCAGATTTGTATTAGATCCTTAGTGTGATGACATTGAGCTTGTAAAGGGCGATCGCTAGCGCACTGACAAGTAATTTGCAATTCTTGTAAGCGATAATAAACCTCCCATTTTTGTGAATGGTTAATTTCTATAATCTGACTTGTTTCTGGTTGAGACTCTGGAGTATTTGAAATCATTAGGTTTTAACTAACAAGCAATCTGCTGACTAAAGAAGAATTAAGCTCTTTAGCAAGCAAGCTTATTGAGAAAGAGATGCATTTAGTTTTTAGTATATCCTCTAAACTAGAATTTTTATCAATAAATTTAGAGCAGGCAGATTAGTCAATCCCCACTAAGCTGTCAAACTGTATATTTAAATACTTACAAACTGCTAGATGGCGAGTAGCTTATTAGGTAAAAATAGCTAGATTAGCCTGCTTCTCTAGCTAAAGAAGGAGAGAGCAGAGAAGTCTGAGTTAAGTATGATTGCCAATCTATTTCCGGTCGTCTACTCAACACTCGATCCCCAGGCATTAGTTGAACTTGTTTTATCGCACTATCAACTTGAGGGGGCGATCGCTTGTCAACTTTGGCATCGAGGACTAAGCGACGTTTATTTAATTGAAACATCAACCCAACAATATATTCTCAGAATCTCGCATTTTCACTGGCGATCGAAATCGGATATAGATTTTGAATTAGAATTATTAGATTTTTGGCAACAGCGCCAACTTCCCGTAGCCTATCCCTTAAGAACTATTGGCGATCGCTTGTCAGTAGAAATTAATGCACCAGAAGGACAACGTTACGCGGCGTTGTTTCCCTATGCACCTGGACAAGTGCCGATCGGAGACTTGAATTCTACTCAAAGTTGTCTATTAGGACAAACCTTAGCGAAGTTACATCAAGCATCGCAACATTTTCATTCTCAAGCAAAGCGTCAACCCTTAAGTTTGGAATATTTACTTGATGATTCTTTAGTGAAAATAATTCCCTTCCTGAAAAACAGAAAAGAGGATTATCAATATCTAAAGGAGACGATCGCTCAAATTAAATGGCAACTACAGGACTTTCCTGACGAATCCCCTTTTTGGGTAGTTTGTTGGGGAGATCCTCATAGTGGCAATGTTCACTTTACCCCAGACAACCGCTTGACTTTATTCGATTTCGATCAATGCGGTTATGGTTGGCGTATCTTTGATATTGCTAAGTTTTGGCATGTATCTCTGAGGACTGGCATCAGTAGGTATGTCAGAGAATCTTTCTTGAGTGGATATCAAGATGTCTGGCAATTAGACGATCGCGAAATTAATTCCCTACAAGCTTTTACCCAAACCGCACATATTTGGGTATGGGCAATCAATATTAACTACGCTTGCCAGCATAATTATAGTAGGCTGGACAGTCTCTATCTCTACAAATGGATCGAACAGTTAAAAAACTTGCAAACAAAGGATTGGCAATTATTTTAACAGGTAGCAGGCAATAGGGGCGCTATATTTACTCTTGCCTATTGCCTATTGCCTTTTGCCTCTCTCCACCTTCAGTAATTGAATTTCGCCCAACTACTTATAGTTTTTTTGCTGAAATTAAAAGCTTGCTTACTATAAAAACAATTTAGGGAATAATACAAATATTAAAATCTCGAATAAATATACTGAGATTTTAAGTCTCGCGATCGTTAACTAATGAGACTGCCAGAATGAAAAGATTGCGCTTGTCCCTAAAATCAATTAAATCTAGTATTTGGCTAGGATTATTGACCTGTTTGTTGATAATAACAGTTGTACCAGGATCGGCTACACAAGTTCATGCTAACAAGCAACAAACTGTAGATATTGCTGTGACTTTGCAACCAGGAATGAATTATTACGAAACGGGTAGATTTAGTGAAGCCATAATTGCTTGGCAGCAAGCCAGAGAAGTGTTTAGGCGACAAAACGATCCTGCTGGCGAAGCTGTAAGTTTGACTTACCTATCTTTAGCCGACCAAAAATTAGGCAGGTGGCAAGACGCAGACAGCGCGATCGAAGCTAGTTTGAAAATCCTCAAAGAAAAGACAAATTTACACCAGGATAACCTCCCTTTATTGGCGCAAGCTTTAAATACTAGAGGAAGTCTGAGTTTGTCCGTCGGCAAAACAGAATTAGCCCTAAAAACTTGGCAAGAAGCTGAAAAAACCTATAAATCGATTAAAGATGAAACTGGAGTAATAGGAAGTCAAATCAATCAAGCACAAGCATTGCAGTCTTTGGGTTTATATCGGCGATCGCAGCTACTTCTAGAACAAATCGAACAAAAATTAGCGACTCAACCCGATTCTCAAATCAAAGCAACTGGGCTGAGAAGTTTGGGGGTTACGCTTCAAGTCGTTGGCGATCTGAAAAAATCAGAACAAGTACTCAAACAAAGTTTAGCGATCGCGCAAAAACTCAATTTACCAGAAGCAATCAGTGCTAGTTTATTTAGCTTAGGCAATACCTCTAGAGCTTCAGAAAAACCCGAAGATGCCATTGCTTTTTATCAACAAGCTGCCAAAGCTAGTAATGATAAACTAAGTCAATTACAGGCGCAGCTCAATCAAGTAAGACTTTTAGTTGCTACTAAAAAATGGCAACAGGCACATTCACTAATCTCTCAACTTACCACTGACTCAGCTAATTTACCTGCTAGTAGAGAAGCAATATATGCCAAAGTAAATTTAGCTGAAAGTATGATGCAGCTTAGCCGTAAATCCTTATCAATTAACCTTCAGCAGCAAACTTTAGATACCTTACAAGAATCGCTACAACAAGCAAAAGAACTTCAAGATCCGAGGGCTCAATCTTACACCCTTGGTACTTTAGGCAGATTTTACGAACGTCAACAGCAATGGCAACAAGCGCAACAAGTTTCAGAATCAGCACTGCAAATTGCTGAAGAAATCAATGCTTCTGATATTGCTTATCAATGGCAATGGCAACTGGGAAGAATTATGTCAGCACAGAAAAATTTTCCAGGTGCGATCGCGGCAGAAAGCGAAGCTGTCAAAACATTGCAATCCCTGCGTAAAGACTTAGTAGCGATTAATCCTGACGTACAATTTTCTTTTCGAGATAGTGTCGAACCAGTTTATCGAGATTTAGTGAGACTATTAGTAACATCTAATCCAGATACCAACAATCTCAAAAAAGCGCGTGAAGTAATTGAATTCTTGCAAGTTGCCGAGTTAGAAAACTTTTTCCGAGAAGCTTGTTTGGATACCAAAGCCAAAGCTAAACAAATTGACGAAGTAGATCCGACTGCGGCGGTGATTTATCCGATTGTTCTGCCCGATCGCTTGGCGGTAATTCTTTCCCTACCAGGAAAACCACTAAGTTACTATCAAACCAGTTTAGCCCAATCGGAAATTGACAATACTCTAGAACAATTGCTGCAATCTCTCAATCCTGTCTACTCAAACAAAGAGCGTTTGCGCCTTTCTCAAACTGTCTACAATTGGCTGATTCAACCAGCCGAACAGAAATTGAGCGCTTCTGGTGTCAAAACTTTAGTTTTCGTTCTTGATGGCGTACTTAGAAACTTGCCGATGGCAGCACTATATGATGGCAAACAATATCTAGTTGAGAAATATAATCTTGCCTTAACTCCTGGGCTGCAATTGTTAGAACCCAAAGCGATCGCCAAACAGGATTTAAAGGCAGTTATTGCAGGAATTAGCGAGTCTAGTCAAGGTTTCGCAGCTCTACCAGGAGTGAAAACAGAAGTAGAACAAATTGCTTCGGAACTTCCCTCAAAACTTCTACTCGATCGCAACTTTACCAACACCAATCTCCAAGATCAACTACAAGAAACTTCTGCACCTTTAATCCATCTAGCTACCCACGGTCAATTTAGTTCCAAGCCTGAAGATACCTATATCTTGACATGGGATCGCCAAATTAAAGTTAAGGATTTTGAAACCCTGTTGCGATCGCGCGAGCAAAGACCGACTAATCCAATTGAATTAATGGTACTAAGTGCTTGTCAAACTGCATCTGGTGATAATCGTGCAGCATTAGGGATGGCAGGCATGGCAATTCGCTCTGGAGCTAGAAGTACTATTGCAACTTTATGGTCGGTGCAAGATCAATCTACGTCCCTGCTCATGACCGAATTTTACCAACACTTGACTCACGATCGGAAAAATACTACTAAAGCCCAAGCACTCAGAAAAGCTCAATTAGCTCTGATTAAATCTTCAGAATATCGTCATCCTTTCTATTGGGCTCCCTTTGTTTTAGTAGGAAATTGGTTGTAGAAATAGCCTGTAATAATACCTAAATTTAGTTCATTGAAATTTAATTTTAAGCGTGTTCTCGATCGCATGAAACTTTATACTCAATAGCTAAAATCCAGTTATTAAACCTAGATTTGGCTGATTTTTTCAGATGAATAATTATCATAAATTTCTAAAAACTAGCGTGGTTTCTGCTCTATTAATAGCTGAGTTAGGAATATTTTTAGGAACAAAAAATCCACTACTAGCAGAAACTAAAGTAAATAGTTCTAACAAGCAAAAGGTTGTTACTTTTGTTCCACCAGGAAATCTTCAACCTAAAAGTTCGGCTGGTGGAGCTTCTCGTAGTAGTTCTAGTTGTAATGCTGAAACTGCATTTACTTCTTGTTTAATGCCTTTAATTCCTAGCCAACACCAGGGTTTGACATTAGCATCCCATCCCTCTTTTCTGGTTTATATACCTGAAAATGCTCAAGCTGAATCAGGATTCTTGAGTCTCAAAGATGTTCATGATAATGACTACTATCAAGCCAAAATAGATTTAAAAGGTAAAGTAGGAATTGTCAAAATTACTCTTCCCAATGACGCTCCCGATCTAGAAGTTGGTGGAAACTATAAATGGTCTTTGGCAATGATGTCCGATCTTTTATTAAAACCAGATACTCCTTTCGTACAAGGATACGTTACCAGAGTTGCTTCAGAGTCGCAATTAAAAGAGCAATTAAGCGCAGCTACTCCCTTAGAAGAAGCTTCTATCTATGGAAAGGCGGGGCTTTGGTACGAAACAGTAGCAACTTTAGCCTCTCTCAAACAAGCTAATCCTAACGACGCTGAGATCGTGACTCAATGGCAACAATTATTAAACTCAGTCGGACTAGAAAAGATTGCCACTCAGCCTTTTGCAGAGTAACTTATAAGTGAAGATGATACTTAGACTGCTGCTGCACTCCCAGCAGCATTATGTCTTGTTGATGTGCCAGGGAAAAATTATGGTTTAGCGGCAATTATTAAATCAGATCTATGTTTTCAAAGCTTCAAGGTATCATTAGACAATGGCAAGGCGTATTAATTTCAGTACCAGCTATTGCTGGATTGGTAATTGGAGCGAATCTAACTGGAGCTTTGCAAGGCTTAGAATTAGCTGCTTTCGATCGATTTTTTTTGCTTCGTCCTCAAGAGCAAACCGACCCCAGAATTACAATTATTGGCATTAGCGATCGAGATATCGATAAACTTGGCAAGTGGCCGATCGATGATGCTAGTTTAGCTAAATTAATCGAGAAAGTTAACAGCTACAAACCAACAGCCATTGGCATTGACCTCTATCGTAACTTACCTGTAAAACCAGGATATCAACAACTAGTTAAAGTTTTTCAATCTACACCCAATTTAATTGGTGTAGAAAAAGCAATTGGCGATCCTGTTGCTCCTCCACCAGCTTTAGACGCACAAGATCGAGTAGCAATGGCGGATCTCATTTTAGATCCAGATGGTAAAGTACGTCGTGCTTTAATTGCTGCTCAAACTGAAGATGGGGAGATAAAACTGGGTTTAGCAACGCAACTAGCCTTAATTTATTTGCAAAACCAAGGAATTGCACTTGAAAACGTCCCTAATAGCAATAACAGGAGGTTGGGGAAAGCTTTACTCGTTCCAATTACAGGAAATGATGGCGGTTATCGCCATATTGATTGGGGTGGCTATCAAGTTTTGCTGAACTTTCGTGGTTCGGGCAAGTATTTCAAAATTATCTCTATATCTGATGTTTTAGCAGGCAAAGTAGAGCCAGAATTCATTCGCGATCGCCTAGTTTTAATTGGTTCGGTAGCTCCTAGTCTCAATGACTATTTTTACACCCCCTTGAGTCAAACTTCGCAAATAAGCGTCAATCGAATGGCGGGAGTAGTAGTTCACGCCAATATTACCAGCCAAATTATTAGCGGTGCGATCGATGGACGACCGATGTTAGCAACTATCACCGATGCTTGGGAATATCTATTGGTTTTGGGCTGTTCTATGAGTGGTGCAATAGTTAGTTTTCTCACACTACAACAAGCTGTTCGTCAAAAAAACTTTTTCGCTTCAGTTAAATGGCTGGTTATTTGTCTAGCTTTTCCCGCCACAACTTTATTCATTGGTGGATACGCTCTTTTTGTCCTCGGTTGGTGGATACCTGTAATTATGCCTATGTTAGCTTGGACAGGAGCCGCAGTTTTTAGCGCTACATACTATTCCCATCAAAAACAGCAGCTAGTGTTTGTGGATAGTCTGACTCAAATCGGTAATCGCTATTCTTTCGATCGCTTTCTCGATCGCCAATGGTGGCAAAATAAACAGGAACAAAAACCTGTATCTTTAATTCTCTGCGATATTGACTATTTCAAAGTTTATAACGATACCTACGGTCATCAACAGGGGGATGATTGCTTGAAGCAAGTTGCTAGCGCTTTCAGTAGATCGGTACGTGCTATCGATCTAGTAGCTCGTTATGGCGGTGAAGAATTTGCAGTGATTTTACCCAATACCAATGCTGAAACCGCATTGCAAGTAGCGCAAAGAATTCGTTTTGCCATCAAAGCTCTCAACATTCCTCATCTTAATTCTCAAGCTAGTAGTTGCGTTAGTATCAGTTGTGGTATTGCTTGCTTAGTTCCTAGCGATCTAAATTCACCAACTCAATTAATTAATCTTGCCGATCGCGCACTTTACGAAGCTAAAAAACAAGGTCGCGATCGAGCTACTCTAGCCGATTGCAAACAATAATTATTCTAGGTGTAGAGCGATTTGTTCATTTGAGTTTTGTCATTTCAGGCTTCGAGATGGTCGCCTTTTGCTTTAAACTGTGAATTGGCTTAAATTATTCGGAAATAAAGCAGGCATGGAAATTGGGCAAAAAGTAAAAGTGTATCGTCTGAGAGACAAAGTCTCCCAGGATGTTGTGTCAAAATTAGGAAAAGTTGGCACAATAAAAGAGTTCAAAATGACCGACGGTAGTGGTGTGGGAGCGGTAGTTGCTTTTGACGATCGCACCTCCACTTGGTTTTTTGAAGACGAACTCAAACTAGTCGATTAAATTCCCAAAGGCGAGAGGCAATAGTCGAGAAAATTATGTCCTTGGTAATCACATTTTTAGGAAAAGGCGGTACTGGTCGTACCACGATCGCGATCGCTGCTGCTCAAAAACTTTCTAGTCTTGGGGCAAGAGTCTTGTTAGTAAGCTCTGACCCCAGCCCCGCCTTTAGTATAGCTTTAGGAACTTCTTTAGAGACTGAACCAAAAGAAATTACTCCCAATTTTCAAGCGGTTCAATTGCAAGCAACTGTTTTACTAGAAAAAGGTTGGGAACAACTCAAAGAATTAGAAAAACAATATTTACAGTCACCAGTCCTGAAAAATGTTTACGGTCAAGAATTAGCGATTTTGCCAGGAATGGATCGCGCTCTTGTTCTCAATGCTATCCGTGAATACTATGAGAGTGGCAAATATGATGTAATTGTTTATGATGGCTCTGGAGATCTTAGTGAACTTAGAACTGTTGAAGCACCAGAGACGATGAGTTGGTACATTCGTCGCTTTCGCAATGTGTTAATGGAATCAGATGTTTACAAAGCTATCTCTCCATTTATTCAACCAATTACCAGTGCTATTCTCAATGTCGCTTGGAATGGCAATAATTTTGGCGGAGAACCCCTCGATCGCGCCAATCAGCTTTTAAACAAAGGAAAAGCTGTTTTAGACGATCCTAAGCGGTTAATTGCCTATCTAGTCAGTGATGATTCTTCAATTGCAATTGCCTCTGCTAAATACTTATGGGGTAGTTCTCAACAAGCTGGTTTGACTGTAGGTGGTTTGTTACTTAATCGCGGACATAAAACGGAGGCAATTGCGAGGGAATTCGTTCCTCTAAATGTAACTTCTATTCCTTCCTGTGTGGATAATAATTGGCAACCGATCATCGAGGCTTTACCCGATCTGCGTCAAACTCCTGATGTTCCTAAACCTTTAGTAATAGACACTGCTAATCGGCAAATTAAAGTATTTTTGCCTGGGTTCACCAAAAAACAAGTAAAACTTACTCAATATGGCCCAGAAATAACTATAGAAGCAGGCGATCGCCGACGCAATATCTTTCTACCTCCTCCCTTAAGCGGTCAAGCGGTTAAAGGTGCTAAGTTTCAAGATAGTTATTTGATTATTTCCTTGTAGTGGACTGACACAGCTAATTATCTCTGATTACTATCTGCGTATTTTCTACCTCTGCGATCGCGCCTCCTGATAGAGACGAGGTGCGGCTGCGGTTGGGAGCATTAATTAAATTAGCCACCGCTTCTATTGCGGCAAAATCAGGAGATTTATTAAGATTTTGAGTTAAAAATTGTCTAATAACTCTTCTTTGTAACGCAAGCGGAATTTTCTGCAAATGAAGGCGATCTAAAGCTGTGCGATCGGCAGAGATCGCTTCAGCTAAAATTTGTTGAGTGACATCTTCTAGATATTTCACCTCGGCTTGCAATATTTCTACCGTTTGGGCTAAATTGTTTTCAACTTGAGGGTTAAACTGAGTTTGTAAATAGGGGATTAACTGCTGACGAATGCGATTACGAGCGTATTTAAGATTCTGATTAACTGTATCCTCCCAAACTGGTAATTGAAACTGCTGACAAACTTGTAAAGTCTCAGCACGAGAAAAATTGAGTAAAGGTCGAATTAATTGAATTTCAGGTGTTAGCGAACGTCTCCAAGTTAGAGACTGTAAACCATCAGTACCAGAACCGCGAATTAAGTTATATAAAAGAGTTTCCGCGCGATCGCTCTGTGTATGACCCGTAACTAACCAGGAAAATTGTTGTTTGTTAGCAATTTCGATTAAAGACTGATAGCGCCACTCTCTTGCAGCAGCTTCACTTTCAGCAATAGGAATAGTAGCTGTAATTAAATGGAAAGGAAGATGGGAATTTTGAGCAATTTCTCGGACGCGATCGGCAATTCCTGCATCAGTTGACCAACAATGATCGCAATGAGCAATTTCGAGCGTCCAATCCCATTTAGATTGCAAATCTACCAACAACTTCAATAAACACACAGAATCTTGTCCACCAGATACCGCCACTAAAATTCTCTGGTGCGGTGGTAAAAGTTGTCGTTGACGAAGTGTTTGATGCAAACGAGCATGAAATAGCGACCAATTCACTTTAAAAAATTAAATTTTAGTCAGATTGATGAGATACTAGGTTGCAATAATTAAATAAATAAGGTAACGATCAAGGAGATTGGGTTTTGCCAAAATTAGCTCGAAAACTATTAGATCTAAGCAATACAAAACCTAGTAATATTTACTCATTGGTTAATCGCCAAAGTAAAACGCAGCATACTGTATTGCACTCTAAAAATTATCTCATAAAAAGTTTAATTAGAAGATGTTGGATTGTTATCAAACTGACAGTTGTTTCGCCACTTTTATTAACATTTTGGCTGACAACAGAAAAAGAGATAATCTTAGCAGATGTAAATAGATGGGTAAAGATTTTTAAATGGCAAGAAGATGCAAATTGGGTTCATTTATTGAGATTGTTGCAGGAAGCTCCAGAGTTTAGAAACTTATATTACTATCGACTATTTAAAGGTAATTTTCAAGCCAGAGTGTTGATGTATTTGCTGAAAGCAATTTATCGACAATGTCCTTATTTTTTCCTCGATAGTTCTTGTAATATTGGCTCTGGACTATTTATCCAACACGGTTTTAGTACGATTATTATGGCAGATCTTGGTGCTAACTGTTGGGTTAACCAACAAGTAACCATCGGTCATAAAGATGAGCATGGCCGTCCTCAAATTGGTAACAACGTTAGAATTACTGCGGGAGCTAAAGTAATCGGTAATATTGTCATTGGTGATAATGTCACTGTAGGAGCGAATGCTGTGGTTGTTAAAGACGTTCCTCCTAATTGTGTAGTTGCTGGTATTCCCGCGAAGATTATCAAACGGGACGGAATTAGAGTGTAAACAGCAAAAAGCGATCGCGAGAACTTAAAACATTTTAGAACAGGAGATCGCTATATTATTTGATTGAGGACAACAATGAACAATGAACAATGAACAATTCAAAATTGATCTAATTCTTGAGCAGAAGACAGTTCATTACCACGCTCATTAATTTCTAACTGAGGTTTCTGTAAAACAACAGGAAGAAAAGCACTAGCTAATCCCTTTTTTATTCTCTCTGGTGTTTCTTCAAACACAATAAACAGGGGATTAATTTGTTCTGCTGTTTCACTAAAAATATGTTGAGCGTTTTGTGGCATCAACCATTCGTATTCTCGATCGAGCAAAACTTGTGATTGTCGCCAACGACCAAGAAAATCAGAAAAATCTTCCTGGGGACGGTGAATAAAAACGAGAATTTCTACACCCATTTTGATTTTCCATTCTGGATCGCACATCAAAACAACTAGATCGCAGGGTAGACTAACTGTGTGACTTGAAGTATAGCTATTAACATTACCAGTTGTCGTCATTTGAAAGTGGCGAAGACGGACTACTGGTAGAGGAATAGTAATCAGACTTTCATGGGGACGGCGAATGCTAGGAAGCATTTCTAAGTAAGGTCGATGTTCTCTCAGTAGCGCGATCGCCTCGTGGCAGTTACTATATTTCGCTAGCAGAATTTCGTAATCAGATTGCTTGACAGGCATGATTTAGAAAAGGCAAAAGGCAGAAGGACGGCGCTTTTTATTCGGAGGGAACCTCCGAATCCGCACCTCCAGAAGGCAGAAGGCAGAAGTCGATCGCTTACTCAAAAGCCTCCTGCTGATAGCTGATAGCTGATAGCTATAAACCATGAACCATGAACAAACAACTAGCCTAGTTTATTGAAGATACCAAACATTGGTAAGTACATAGATAGCAAAATTGTTCCTACCAATCCAGCGATCATGACCATCATTAAAGGTTCGATAATACTGGTTAGAGCTTTAATTGCTTGTTCTACTTCGTCTTCATAGAAATCGGCAACCTTCATCATCATTGAATCTAATTCCCCAGTTTCCTCACCAATACTAATCATTTGGATAGCTAGGGCTGGGAAAATGTTTCTTTTCTGTAGAGCTAGACTAATTACGCCCCCTTGTTGAATTTCATCTTTAGCGGCGACGACAGCGTTAACCAAAACTTGGTTGCCGATCGTCTCACTGACGATATCCAAACACTGAAGTACGGGAACTCCCGATCGCGTTAAGGTGCCAAAGACTCGACAAAAACGAGCTACTGCTGATTTTTCATTTAAATCGCCAAATAAGGGCATTTTCAAGAAAAATCCATCTATTTGCAGGCGACCTATTGGTGTTTTGTAGTATTGCTTGAGGAGAAACACTATCAAAATGATAGATACAATCGGAATCAGAATGAGCCAACTCCTAAGTACTCCGCTCAAGAACAACATAAACGCAGTCAGCGCGGGTAATTCTCCACCAATATCTTCAAAAATTCCCGCAAAAATTGGCACTAGAAAAATAGTCATAGCAAAGAAGACTACGACAGCAAAGATACCTACGGTAACTGGGTAAGCCATAGCCGATTTAATTTGGTTCTTCAATCGCGCCATATCTTCCAATAGTGTGGAGATCCGATTGAGTACTTCATCGAGTACACCGCCTGCTTCCCCTGCTTCTACCATACTCACGTAAAGTTTGTCGAAACACTCAGGGTGCTTAGCCATCGCCTCAGATAAATTATTACCTTGCTGTACCGCCGCACTAATATCCAGCAGTGCAATTTTCAACTTAGGATTACCACATTGATCCGATAAAACCCCCAAACATCTGACAATGGCAACACCAGCATTGACCATTACTGAAAATTGACGAGAAAAGACAGCTTTGTCTTTAATCGATACGCCTTGTAGTTTACTAGTGATTTTACTGAAATCGACATCGAAACTTACTTTAGTAATTTTGCCAATCGAGGCATATCTATTTTTGAGAATGCTGTAAACTTGTTCGGGAGAATTTGCCTGAACTTTTTCTTTCGAGGACTTACCTGTAAAGTCGGTAACTTGAGCAATAAATGTAGGCATAAGCAATAAATAGTTGTCTCTAAGTGATTTTGTGAATTTTTATTTGATCGGAACACCAGCTAATAGTCTTTGCAATTCATCTGGTTTGCCGCTTTTTCCTAGTGCTTCTTCTAAGGAAATCACTCCTGTTTTAACCAAATTAGCTAAAGCCTGTTCCATAGTTTGCATTCCCAATTTCATGCCAGTTTGGATAGAAGAGTAAATTTGAGATGCTTTACCTTCTCTAAGTAAATTGGCGATCGCAGGAGTAACAATCATGATTTCTTGTACCATTACTCGTCCGAATTCACCTGGCTTAGGATTTTTCTTCTTCGCCAAGCATTGACTGAATACAGCTAACAAGGAATTAGAAAGCATGGCGCGAATTTGCCCCTGTTGTGCGGCAGGAAATACGTCGATAATCCGATCCATCGTACCCGCCGCCGAGTTGGTGTGTAGCGTGCCAAAGACTAAGTGACCTGTTTCTGCGGCAGAAATTGCTAGACTAATCGTTTCTAAATCCCGCATTTCCCCGACCAGAATAATGTCTGGATCTTCACGGAGAGAAGCTTTAAGGGCATTAGCAAAGCTTTTGGTATCTTCGCCTTTTTGCCGTTGGTGAAAGAGGCTTTTAATATTGGGAAAAACGTATTCGATCGGATCTTCAACCGTGAGAATATGTTCTGAACGAGTACGATTGATTAAATCTAGCATTGCCGCCAGAGTAGTCGTTTTACCAGAACCAGTTTGTCCTGTTACTAACACTAATCCTCTCGGTCTTTCAGTCATCGATCGCACGACATCGGGTAAACCAAGCTGATCGAAGTTAGGAATTTTTGAAGATAAAGCACGTAAACAAGCTGCAAAACAACCCCGTTCCTTATAGACATTGACACGGAAACGAGCCAAGCCTTTAACCCCATAAGAGCAATCTAGTTCCCAATTCTGCTCTAATTCTTTACGTTGAGTGTTATTGAGCATACTAAAGATCAATCTCTGACACTCTTGAGGAGTTAGATTTTCATTGCCAATCGGCGCAAGTTTGCCACTAACACGGAAAAAAATGGGCGCACCAGCTTGAATGTGCATATCAGAGCCACCCATCTCTACCAGTTGCTCCATCAAATCTTCAATCATTAAATCCATAAATTTAGCTCCTATATCTAATAAATCAACAGTTAATTAATCGATCGCTATTCTTGAAAACGCGGTGTCGTACAGTAAGGACAATCCAGCCACTCTGGTTGCAATTCTGCTCGACAAGTCCTACAAGTCAGAGAACTCTTACGCTTAGCTTTGAGTTCTGCTTCCAATCCAGAATCAGTAAATGTAACCCGTTCTACTTCTTCTAAGGTGGTATGGCCTTGTATGACTAGATTGAGACTATAAGCCAGCAATGTCACCATACCTTCTTCAACAGCAGCTTCTTTGATGCGATCGGTAGTTGCTCCTTGGTTAATTAGAGTTTCCAACTTCTCAGTCATCCGCATCACTTCGTAAACCCCGACTCTGCCTTTGTAGCCAACTCCATTGCACTTAGGACAGATGCTTCCTTGAGCTTTGGCTTCTTGAATTTCATCGTTGGTCAAAGTATTAGCTTTGTAGAGGGTAATCTCTTCTTCCTTAGATGCAGATAAACCAAATCTAGCTAGTTCGGCTTGAGAGGGGTTATAAGCAATGCGACATTCACTACATACTCGACGCATAAGACGCTGAGCCAGAACACCAATTAGAGCGCCAGAAATCATAAATGGTTCGATTTCCATTTCATCTAGACGAGCGATCGCTCCAGCAGCGTCGTTAGTATGGAGAGTGGTTAAGACCAAGTGACCTGTGAGTGCAGCTTCCATTGCTGTTTTCGCCGTTTCTTTGTCTCTAGTCTCACCTACTAGTATTACGTCAGGGTCCTGTCTGAGGAAGGATCTGAGGATCGAAGCAAAGTTCATCCCTTTTTCACGGATGACCTGTACCTGAGTAATACCGTCTAGAGAGTATTCAATTGGATCTTCTGCGGTACTGATATTGACACCAGGATTATTCCTTTCTGCTAGTACCGAATACAAAGTGGTGGATTTACCCGAACCAGTTGGCCCAGTTACCAGAATTAGACCAAAAGGACGACTTGCCATCTCCCTGACAATATCTAAAGTTTGCTCGTCGCTGATTAACTTATCCAAACCTAGCTGAGTAGCTGAGTTATCTAAGATCCGCAAACAAACCTTTTCACCGTAGCGAGAGGGTAAAGTACTCACCCGAAAATCTACTTTACGACCTTGAAACATGCGTCGAATCTTGCCATCTTGCGGTAGGCGTTTTTCAGCAATGTCTAGATCTGACATGATCTTGAAACGAGCAACTACAGCAGGAGTAATTTTTTTGGGTAAATGAGGAAAAGGCTGCTGCAATACTCCATCTTTGCGATAGCGAACTCTTAGAGTTTCTTCTTGCGGTTCAACGTGAATATCTGATACGCCATCTTGCAATGCTTTAGCCAAAATTTTGTTAACTAGGCTAATAACTGGCGCTCCCTGAGCATCATTGACAGCACCAAGGTCATCAGCAACCTCTTCCTGAGCTTCATTCAAACTGAAGTCTAAATTTTCTAAGTCAACACTAACTTCAACTGCTTGATGAACAGTCGCTTTCTCCTGTTTTCTAACCTGTTCATCTAAATATTGCTCGATCAATTGTTGATAATCTGGTTGGGCAATGACCATCCTTTGTAGCTCAATTCCTCTCGGTCGTAGGATGCGGTTAAGTTCGTCCTGAGCTTCCAGGTTTTCTGGATCGACCATTGCCACCAAAACAGAGTTGCGATCGCCTTCACTCTTTTCGATGGGAATTATTTGATAACGACGACAAATATCCAGAGGAATCAGAGCATTAATAATTTCTCCCATTTGTGGTGTTGCCACTGGATTCACTTCTGGATCGACAGATTCAACACCGTAAAGAATTTTTAACTCAAATAGATGATGCTTTTTATATTGACGCAGAAGATCGGGAGGAAGTTGTTTCCCCGTAATTGATTCGAGAGCATCGGTAATCGGACGACCCGATTTACGACTATCTACTAAAGCTTGCTGCATTTGGTCGGGATCGACATAACCCGCTTGCACAACTTTGTTGCCAAAGGGGGAGAAAAAATTACGTAGGGCAACTGCCCGAGTTCGCCTTGACGAAGAGGAATTAGTCATAAAGCAGGAAAAATATCTTCTGACATTACCAAGTGTTCCCCAAAGCGTTGCTAAAATTTATACTTAGTCAACAAAAATATCTCTAAAATAGATCGACTCTTGGAAAAATGAGCGCTTCTGTGAGCGTAAACTTCTATATAGTTAATTAACATTCCTATGATTGACGAGCAAAAACAGCCAGAAACCAATTTAGAAAATCATTCCTCTACTATGGATAGTGCTAACGCAGAGGCAGACAATAATTATGCTCCAGAGCAAATCGAAAATTCTACCTCACAAGCAAATGTAGAAGAACAAGTAACTGAGGACACAACAGATAATCTTTCATCTCAAGAGGAACAATCACCATCACAACCAGACCAAGACCAAGTAATAGCCGATTTTCAAAGAGAAATCGAGAACCTGCTCAAACAGCTAGAAGAACAACGTCAACAAAATGAGCTGGCTAAAGCGCAATATGCTCGTCTGGCAGCAGATTTAGAAAATATCCGCAAACGTCACAGCAAAGAAAAAGAAACTCTCGAACAGCAATCAAAACGCAGCGTGATTACCGAATTACTTCCTGTTGTTGATAATTTTGAGCGAGCTAGACTTAGTATTAAACCAACTAACGAAGGTGAAAAAGTAATTCACAATAGTTATCAAGGTGTTTACAAAAGTTTAGTCGATAGCTTAAAGCGTCTCGGAGTCTCGGCAATGCGTCCTGAAGGGCAACAATTCGATCCCAACTATCACGAAGCGATGCTTCGTGAAGCAACCAATGAGCATCCCGAAGGTACAGTAATCGAACAGTTAATGCGTGGCTATTTACTAGAAGACCAAGTTTTGCGTCATGCCATGGTAAAAGTTGCTGTTCCTGGAGACCCCGTGATAACCTCGGAGGGAGATAATAGGGAAGAAGAATCGAAAGTCCGCGAAAATCAGTCAACTTAGTTTTAGTTATTGACCCAGGTTATAGTTGTCGCTAAGTTAAATCGTTTTGTTGAAGAACATTCAGCAGACTAAGCGGAAATCTATGGACTTCCCGACTTCATAACTCATGGACTATATTACTGCCGAAGCTATATGGGAAAAGTCATCGGTATTGACTTAGGTACTACAAATAGTTGCGTTGCCGTTCTAGAAGCAGGTAAACCAATCGTAATTTCTAACTCTGAAGGAGCGAGAACTACTCCTAGTATGGTCGCTTTTGCTAAAGATAACAGTCGTTTAGTTGGTCAATTAGCCAAGCGACAATCTGTCACCAACGCGCACAATACTATTCACAGTATCAAACGTTTTATCGGTCGTCGCTGGGAAGATACAGAAGCAGAACGCTCTCGCGTTCCTTACAAATGTGTTAAAGGTCGCGACGATACGGTAGATGTTAATATTCAGGGGCGTAATTATACTCCCCAAGAAATTTCGGCAATTATTTTACAGAAACTTAAGGCTGATGCCGAGGCTTTTCTAGGTGAAACCGTAACTCAAGCAGTCATTACAGTTCCAGCATACTTCACTGATGCTCAACGACAAGCAACTAAAGATGCTGGAACGATCGCTGGTTTAGAGGTACTTAGGATTATCAACGAGCCAACTGCTGCTGCTTTGGCTTATGGATTAGATAAACAAGACCGAGAGCAATTTATTCTGGTCTTTGACTTAGGCGGTGGAACTTTCGACGTTTCAATTCTCCAACTCGGTAATGGTGTTTTTGAGGTCAAAGCGACTTCTGGTAATAACCACTTAGGTGGGGATGACTTTGATAATGTCATTGTTCGTTGGGCAATTAAAGGTTTCTACAATCAAGAGGGCATCGATCTGAGGAACGATCGCATGGCATTACAACGTCTACGTGAAGCAGCAGAAAAAGCCAAGATTGAACTTTCTAGCGCTCTAAGTACTAGTATTAATCTGCCTTTTATTACCGCCGATGAGACTGGACCAAAACATCTGGAGATGGAATTAACTCGATCTAAATTTGAAGAATTAGCTCGCGAATTGATTGAGAAAACTATTGAACCTGTCAGTCAATCTCTCAAAGATGCCGAATTGCAAACAGACGAAATCGATCGCGTCATTTTAGTAGGTGGTTCGACCAGAATTCCTGCGGTTCAAAAAGCGATTCAAAATTTCTTTCAAGAACAAATGCCCCTCGATCGCTCGGTTAATCCAGATGAAGCGGTTGCTTTGGGAGCGGCAATTCAAGGGGGAATTTTAGGCGGTGAAGTCGAAAATTTACTACTTCTAGATGTCATTCCTCTATCTATGGGAATTGAAACTCTAGGAGAAGTTTTTACCAAAATTATCGAGCGCAATACCACCATCCCCACCAGTAAATCGCAAATTTTTTCTACGGCGGTGGACGGACAAACATCTGTGGAAATCCACGTTCTGCAAGGAGAACGGGCTATGGCAAAGGATAACAAAAGTTTAGGAAAATTTTTGCTAACTGGAATTCCGATCGCGCCTAGGGGAGTGCCACAAATCGATGTCAGCTTTGAGATTGATGTTAATGGAATTCTCCAAGTTTCTGCTCGCGACCAAGGTACAGGTAGGGAACAAAGTTTACGGATTACTAATACAGGTGGATTAAATCAACAAGAAATCGAGAGGATGAGGCAAGAAGCAGAAGAATATGCCGAACTCGATCGTCGCCGTAGAAATATAGTAGAACTGAGAAATCAGGCAGATAATTTAATCTACAACTACGATACTACTCTCAGAGAACAAGGACATCTAATCCGTCAAGAATTAAAATGGCAAATTCAACAACAAAAAGAAGAACTAGAAGCAGCTTTCAGCAATCCAACTACCAAAATCGAAGAAATAAAACATAGAATTGATAGTTTTCAAGAAATTCTCTTGGAAGCTGGTTCTGAGGTCTATAATCAAGCCGATCGCAGTCAAGGAAATGAAAGCTTTGACACCGTTTACGAGAATAATATGTACGAAAATACTATGACTGTAGCAAACAGTCATACAGAAATTGATTTTGAGCCAGAAGGTGTTACTGTAGGAAGTAGCGGACAAACAGATTTTGTCGGAGAAACTGAGATAGATGATTACGAAGCTATTGATTAGTAATAGCTAACATTTACCTATGTTTTCTTAGCTGTAGTTTGCTACAGTACAGTTAAATGTATCTATAATTAAACATCAATTACTGAAAATCTAAAAATCGGCGCTCTATGGCAGGCGACTACTATCAAACTCTCGGCGTATCTCGTGATGCAAGTAAAGAAGACATTAAACGTGCTTACCGTCGCCTAGCTCGGAAGTATCATCCAGATGTTAACAAAGAACCAGGTGCAGAAGAACGTTTTAAGGAGATCAATCGAGCTTATGAAGTTCTCTCGGAACCAGAAACTCGTTCTCGGTACGATCGCTTTGGTGAAGCTGGAGTAGGTTCTGGTGCTGGTGCTTCTGGTTTTGAGTACGGAGATATGGGTGGCTTTGCCGATATTTTCGAGACTATTTTTAGCGGTTTTGGCGGTATGGGCGGTCAAACCTCTACCCGTCGTCGCAACGGACCAGCAAGAGGTGACGATCTCAGACTCGATCTCAAATTAGAATTTCGCGAAGCAGTATTTGGTGGCGACAAGCAAATCCGCATCCCCCATCTAGAAAATTGTCAAGCTTGTAATGGAAGTGGAGCCAAACCTGGAACTGGAGTTAAAACTTGTTCTACTTGTAATGGTAGCGGTCAAGTTCGTCGTGCTACACGCACACCTTTTGGTAGTTTTGCTCAAGTTTCCGTCTGTCCCACTTGTAATGGTAGCGGACAGGTAATTGAAGAAAAATGTAACGTCTGCGGTGGTGCTGGTCGCAAACAAGAAACCAAAAAATTAAAAATTACTATTCCCCCTGGTGTCGATAACGGAACTCGTTTGCGCGTTTCTGGAGAGGGAGATGCTGGATTGCGTAATGGTCCTGCTGGAGATCTCTATGTCTATTTATTTGTCGAAGCAGACGAAGAATTTACTCGCGAAGGTATTAACATCAGATCGCAAATTACGATCGGTTACTTACAAGCTATTCTTGGTTGTCGCTTAGAAATTAAGACTGTAGATGGCAAAGAAGAACTAACCATTCCACCAGGAATTCAACCAGATACTGTTTTGACCTTAGAAAATAAAGGCGTACCCAAACTCAACAACCCAACTAGTCGAGGCGATCATTTGATTACCGTTAAAATAGCCATTCCTACCAAAATTAGTGCCGAAGAAAGAGAATTGCTAGAAAAACTAGTTAAAATCAGGGGCGAAAATGCGGCTAAAGGAGGTTTAGAAGGATTTTTAGGAGGATTCTTCCACAAATGAGTAGTTCTCATCCTTCCGTTTCCTCATCTCCTCATCTCGATCTCAGAGGTACACCATGTCCAATTAACTTCGTGCGTACTAAGCTAAAATTAGAGCAAATGGAAGTTGGTTCTCTTTTAGAAGTTTGGTTAGACCCAGGAGAACCCATTGACCAGGTTCCCAATAGTCTCAAAATGTCTGGATACGACGTAGAAACAATTGAAGACTGCACCACATATTTCGTTCTCAAGGTGCGACGACCTCTAGCATCGTGAGTAGTTCTTTGACTACTATACCCGATCGATCGAGTATCCCAGAAGAGTTACTTGGTACTGTGGTAGCCGTCCAAGCAAACTTTTATCAAGTCCGTTTAGACCAAGAAGTTAAAAGCGAGCGCTTTCTTTGTACTCGTCGTACTCGCTTGAAAAAAATTGGACAGCAAGTCATGGTTGGCGATCGCGTAATCATTGAGGAACCAGACTATCAAGACAAAAGAGGGGCAATTTCACAGGTTTTACCCCGTCACAGCGAACTACAACGTCCCCCTATTGCCAACGCTCAACAAATTCTCTTAGTTTTTGCTTTGGAAGAACCAAGTTTAGATACCTGGCAATTGAGTAGATTTTTAGTCAAAGCAGAATCTACTTCTCTGGAACTTTGCTTGTGTCTCAACAAATTGGATTTAATCTCTGGTGAGCAAAAACATCAGTGGCAGCAACGTTTACAAGGGTGGGGTTATGACCCTGTTTTTATTAGTGTTGCAGATAATAGCGGTTTGGACGAACTAGTTAATCGCCTGCGTGGAAAAATTAGCATTTTGGCAGGGCCTAGTGGTGTGGGAAAATCTAGTTTAATTAATCAACTAATCCCTGCTGCTAGCTTGAGAGTGGGAAAAGTTTCAGGTAAATTACAAAAAGGTCGCCATACAACTCGCCACGTCGAACTGTTCGAGTTGCCCGATCGCGGTTTATTGGCAGATAGTCCTGGTTTTAATCAACCCGATTTAGATTGTCCGCCAGCAGATTTAGCTAAATATTTTCCAGAAGCCAGAGAGAGACTAGCAAAAGGAAATTGTCAGTTTAGTAATTGTTTGCATCGAGACGAACCCAACTGCGTGGTGAGAGGAGATTGGGAACGCTACAAATATTACTTAAAATGTTTAGACGAAGCGATCGCCAGACAACAAATACAACAGCAACAGCGCGATCGAGAATCGACTTTGAAATTAAAGATTAAAGATGATGGCAAACATCAGTACGAACCGAAGCTAGAAACTAAAAAATATCGTCGTAGTTCGCGTCGGGAAAGACAGCAAAACTTACAAGGAAATGTTTCACGTTATCAGACGCTAGAAGAATTGTATGAGGAAGCAGAAGATTAGACCTCTTGCAAAAGTCAGAACAAAATAAGAGAAAATAATTCAAGACC
>CAZJTL010000070.1:0-21597 GCA_964548905.1 uncultured bacterium
CTTATAGGATATATTTTATTATTAATTTGTGTAATTATTTTTGTGCGATCGCTTAAGCTTCATAAATCTGACCTTTTTTTGGAATATCTTTAGCTTTTTCGCTTGTTATTATGCTTTTATATACTTCTCGATCATCTTGAGTAGGAAGTATTTTATAAAAATCATCATTCTTTTTAAATTTATTTATTAAGTATTGTTCCTTAACTTCTTCTGCTATGCTGGTTTCAACTTTCTTGAGATAGTTTCTTAGTGCTGCTAAGATAATAGCAAGGGTTGTTAGACGTTGTTGACCATCTACAACAAGAAATGGGGATATGCCATCTGCTGTACCAGATATCGCTTGAGTGACGATCAGACCTAGAAAGAAAGAACCTTTAACTTCTTCGTGATATAAACTCATTAAATCTCCCCACAAAGTTTCCCAGTTTTCCTTGTTCCAAGAGTATGGTCTTTGAAAAAGGGGAATTTGAAACTGTTTTGTGCCTTCTAACAAATTACGTAGAGTAGTTTCTGATGCTTTCATGTTTAGAATTTATATTTGTTACGTTGCTTTTCTCTCTAAGTATTCCCATTGATGTCATACAAAATATCAAAAACTTACTGTATCTAGACGATGAATCTTTAATCAGAAAACGAGATCGCACCATAAACGGAAACAGTCTGAAAGCAATACTACTAGATTAAACTTAAGGCGATCAAACCTATATGATCGCTTTTGATACTGTACTACTCGCGATCGCTCTTAGTGATGAGATAAGGTTTAAGGCGATCAATTTTGTGAACGGGCGATCAAGTTAAAAGTCGCATCGGTTTCCGATATAATCAAATAAATTACTCTTTTTCTGTAACAAGCAATGGAGGCTTGTATTTTAGCCTGGACAGGTAAAATGTATTGTCTTCCCCTTCGATCGATTCCGACGTAAATTTCGTCTATTTCCACTTGTCCTACATTTTTAACAGTTGTCCGAAGATGATTTTGCAATGAATAAGTGACAATTCCCAAAAAAATATCTATCAGCCTGTTGTATCTTACTTTTGCTAAAAGAGCTTGTTCATCTGATAAAGCATAGGTTGAAACCATCTCAGGTGTTGCGTCTGGAATTTTAATAGCAATTAAAGATTGATTTGGATTAATTCTGTTAACTTTAACTAATTTAAAAGCATAGTTAGCGCGTCCTTTTCCTTCGATAATCCATTCCATACCTTCAGGTTGAGTTAAAAGTACGCTATCAGGCATTGGGATTCTGTAACGTAATGAGTAGATAATATCTCCTAAGTTTTTAGGTAGTTTTATGTCGAGTGATTCTGCGGCGCTTATAAGGTCATCTCTTTGAAACTGAATTTCAGTTCTATCATTTTGATAATTATCAAAGAAAATTTTTTCAATTAATGCTTTATATCTATTTTGGTTTTTATCGCTCAATTTTTCACTCATATTTAGGATGACTTTGAAAAATTATGTTTTTCTAATTTAATTTTTTCCTCTTCTTTACTTTTTATAATGTTATTCTTTCTGTCTCTGGGTTTAATAGGTACTGAAATATCCCAATAATTTGAGGCTTCTGTCATATCCATCAAGAGAAGTCCAGACTCGCCTAATTTTAAAGTGTCATCAGGAATAATGGGAGTAACACCTAAAGACTTAATAATTGCTGATGCTACTGCTCTTGCCAAAGGCGGTGGAACTGCATTTCCGATTTGTCTTGCTCCATGCCACTTAGTATGATGAAAACGAAACCAATCAGGAAAACCGCGCAATCGTCCCATTTCTCTTACAGTAATACATCGGGGAGTTTTGTAATGAATAGGACGAGGACTTGTAAAAGCTCCTCTTGCTGAGTCTGTTCCAGCTCTCAAAGTGTTTGCCACACTATTTGCTGGAAGTTTAAAAAAGCGCGAGATAGGCTCAACTTGACCTTGTTCAGTCGATTGAAACCTAGCTCTTGAAATATCAGTATGGTTAGTTCTCATACTAGATGTTAATAGTTTAGAATTCCACAGCCTTCGATGACCAAAGTGCCAGCTACTATCATCTAAACATCTCATTTCACGTCCGTAGTGAACTGACACAGCTAAAACTGTGCATTAGTTTTGGACTTCGATCGCGATCGATTCCTCTTTTTTGTCTTGTTTGGGTTTCATTTCTATAGGCTCATAGAGATGTCCAGTAAGTTGAACAGAAGCTTCATCCATATTAATTAGGGGTTCATCTTCTGCATGAAAACTACAGTAAAGGTCTAAAATGACTTCCATTTGCGCTACAAATCTGGCTAGATCTCTCTCGGGTATACAGAAACGTTGGATTTTCCACGGACGCAATTCGTTTTTTTTAAGGTACGACGTACAGTTTCACGAGAAATTTCCGTGACAATCATTCGTTTTTTCAGTTCTTTTGTTAGGAGTCTAATTGTCCAATCTGCATGACCATCAGGAGGTTCAGAACAACATAGAGCAATGATTTGTGCCTGGGTTGCTCCATCTACCACCGCAGGAGTCGGAGG
Organism: uncultured bacterium; assembly: GCA_964548905.1. GTDB lineage: Bacteria > Cyanobacteriota > Cyanobacteriia > Cyanobacteriales > Xenococcaceae > CAZJTL01. Next base: position 2,502 of record CAZJTL010000070.1, read on the forward strand.
ATGTTTTCGCACTTTGCGATCGAGAGCAGGTTTTTCTCCTTTTTTGAGAAACCGAGAGCGAATCCGTCCTACCGAGTTCCTATGAACCTGTAATGCGGAGGCTATTTCTTCATCTGTCCATTTTCTCGTCGCTGTTTCTCCTTCGTCACACATGAGCAGAATTCTGGCGTGTAAGATTTTTTTGGCAGATGCTCCCGCCATTACTGCTGATTTGTTCCAGATTTTCTCTTTGTTGTTGAGTCAAATAGACTTTATCTCGCCGACCTCTTCCCATGGGTAAATCCTCAACTTGGGCTTGTCTATTGCCTTATTTTAGCTGTGTCAGTCCAGTAGTTACTTGGAATGCCCCATTTTTCTGTTTCTACTGAATCCCTTGTTAGTAGTTGTTTGAATTGTTCTACTTCAGGTAAATCCCCTAACGCATCTTCACAAGATAGACCGATCGGCAATGACAAATTATTTTTTTTCCTAAAACCTGCTGGAATAGTTAATGGTTCTGGATAATCAGGCAGAATTAAATCTTTTTTCGCGCCAATTAAGAATAATCGCTCTCTATTTTGAGGAACTCCATCTGCACCTGCAAAAAGATCGACAGCTATGGGTCTTTCTAACATAATTTTAATTATCAAAATGGAAAGTTTCCAAGACAATAATTATAAACTTTCCCGATCGAGAGTATCCATAACCAGAAAAATTTAAGGCGATCAAACAATTGTGATCGCGATCGCTCTTAGTGATGAGATAAAATTTTCAGGCGATTGATTTTCTCAACGGGCGATCACATTACTACAAATCATACCCTGATTCAGCAACGCCAACATTAGTTAGTTGTTTGAAAGGTCGATCGCTTTTTCATCAATGAGACGTAATATGGTGAATGCCAAGAGAGCTGATGAATCGATCAACTTGCAAAACATTGCCACTGTTAAAATGAAGGCGTAAAAACAACAGTAAAAAATTAATTGAAACTTTATTACGCTCCTGCTTCCTCTTATTCTCAAAGAGTATTAATCGCTCTTTATGAAAAACAAATCGATTTTGAGGCGATCGAAGTAAATCTTTTCGATCCAGAATCGCGATCGCGCTATCTACAAATCAATCCTTTTGGTAAAATTCCTACACTCGTCACCGATGATGGCAAAATCCTTTTTGAAGCTTGCATCATTATCGAATATCTCGATCGACATTTTCTTAAACCACCTCAATTAATTCCTGAAGATTTAGAACGAGCATTAGAAGTTCGAGCGATCGAAAGAATTATCGATATATATATTAATAATGGAAGAGAAGCATTGTTTGCCGATACCCAACGGGCGATCGAAGAAAGAGGAAGTAAGGAAGTTATCAAAGCAAAAAGATTGTTAGAAACTGCTTGTGTTTTACTTAACGGAAAACTTCAAGGACGTACATGGTTAGCTGGTGAAGAATTTTCTCTAGCCGATTGCTCCGCCGCACCAGTTTTAGCTTATTTGCGGATGGTTTATGATTACAAGCATTTATCTCGGTTAACTGATTATGTCAGAAGACTGGAAGCTCGATCGTCTGTAGCCAAGGTTCAAGGTGAAGGAAGAGAACAGATGAAGAGAATGTTGGCTGGATTGAAGTATGCGCTCGAACTTGTTGAGATTTAGCCAACTTTTGCCCTGTAAAACATATTCTTTGATGAGGGCGATCGCTATATTCTTTGACAGATATGCGATCGCTAAAAAAAGTTCTCATCAGCCAAGAATCGTAACATCCCAAATTACCCTTGTGGGTTGCGTCTCGCCAATAAGCGATCGCGTATTCCCATCGGGTTGAAACGTCTTTCAGCTTCCTGTCGAACCTCTTCAGTAAGATGTTGGCGTTCTAGAAGATAAGCATCAACTTCAGTTTGATGTCGTAATTAGTAAAAACGTATTATTCAAGGCAAAACTAAAGAAAAATATAGCGATCGCCATGAAAATTCGAGCGAAAATAAATCAGAAGCATTTTTATTTTTTATTAAAAATTAATTAGAAAATTAACAGTCATTCTTTTCAGCTTGATTGTTGGAGTTAGAAATGGTAGGTTGACAATAATAAGAGCGAACGACCAATCTTAACAACTACAACAACTAAGTTGCTATTAAAAAAGCTTAAATTATGTCAGAACTTACCAAAGAAGAAATTAGAGAAAAGCTGGGAAACATTGTGCAAATTCGCGATCTTCTCCTGGGAGATAAAATTGAAGAATACGATCGCAGTTTGGCACAAACAGATAAGCGCCTAGCCGATTTGGAAGCTAGATTAGCTAATTTTCAAATAGAAATTGGCAATCGCTTTATGCAAATGCAAAAGTATTTTAAAGAAGAAATCGACAACACTAAAAATTCCTTAGAGAAAAAATTAAAGTACTTAAGTTTGACTACTCAAGAAGAAACTTCTCAACTACAACAAAATTTAGCTATCGCCAGTCAAAAAAGTTCTCAACAACTAGAGTTAATACAGAGTAATACAGCTAGACAAATCTCTTTTGTTAGTAATGAATTATCTCAAGCTAGAGAGATATTAACCGCAGACTTACACATGACAAAAAAGCAGTTGCTAGAAGCTTTACAAGAGAAACTATCCGAAGTTCAAGATGCGAAAGTAGAGCGCAGCGACTTAGCAGAAATTTTATTTGAAATCTGCTTAAAAATCAAAGGAAGCGAGTTTCTTCCTAGCCTGAAAGAAGTAGCAAATAATCACGTAAAAACTGATTTCATCTTGCCCGAAAATAAGCAAAAACACAATTAACTAATCTTGTTTATAGTTCATAGTTCATTGGAAAAGAAAGGGAACAGGGAACAGGGAACAGAGAATAGTATTCTTTTTACTGATAGCTGATAGCTGATAGCTGATAGCTGATAGCTGATAGCTGATAGCTAAACGCTTACGAACTAAATTCCGATAATTTATCTAGGATTGCTAGACAAAATAATTGGCAATTATTGTTTTTTGATAAAGCTATAGCAAATTGAGACTAGTTTATGGCATTATTAATTGGAAAGAATGCCATCAAGTTTAGCTGTTGAAAATTGACCCTTGAGCGAATTTAAATTTAACAATTCTGAATCAAAAGAAGCTCTCGCGATTAATAATTTGCGCGATCTGTTGCTCAATATCGTTGAGAGCAATACAAGGGTTACTGACGATTTTCCAGCTAAGCCAAGAGAGCTAAATGATGATTTCCCAGATCGAGAAGACAACGAAAGCTATCAATTCAAAGAAGAAGCTCGAAAGCTTAATCTTCCAAGAAATTCACCAGTCGATCAATTGGCATCTAGTCAACCAACAAACTTTCCTCAAGTAGATATAACTCGTATTAATCAATTAATTGCTGGTTTTGAGCAAAAACTTCAAAAAAATGCCAATAAAATTGATGAACTAGTCGATACAACTAACTCAATTATACCTCTGATTATCGAACTACTGAGAGCTAAAACAGAGATATCAGAAAAAATCATTGTTGCAGCAGTCGTACCGATGGTCGATCGCATTATTCAACAAAGAGGACAACAAGATCTGCAACAAATGGCTGTAGCTTTGGCTGATATTATTCCTGCTGCTATTAGCGAAGAAATTAAACGTTCTCCAGCACAAATTGCTCGCGCAATCGCTCCAGAAATTGCCGTTGCTATTAACGAACAAATCAAACTCGATCCCAATTCAGTTTCTCAAACTTTGGGCCCTGAAATGGGTAAAGCTATTAAAGCACAAATTGAAGTAGAAAAAGATGCAATGGTCGATGCACTCTATCCTGTGATCGGCAATACTATTTCTAAATATTTAGCAGAAGCAATAAAATCAATTAACCAACAAGTAGAAACTGCTTTATCTCCAGCAGGAATTAAGCGTAAAATTCGTGCCAAGATTCAAGGAGTTTCCGAGGCAGAATTAATCCTCAGAGAAGCTATTAATTATGAAGTACAAGCGGTTTTTTTAATTCATAAAGCATCTGGGTTAGTCATTAGAGCAATTCAACCAAATACAGAACATAAATTAGATGCTGACATGTTAGCAGGAATGCTGACAGCTATGCGTAGCTTTGTTAATGAATATATTGCTAGCGATTCAGAAGAATTAAATGAGATTGAATACGGCAGTTCTAAAATTATTTTAGAAGTCGCAGGCTATTGCTATCTAGCTGCGATCGTCAAAGGCGAACCATCTAAACAATTCCTGGAAAAAATTCGCACCTCACTCAGTCAAATTATTCTTAAATACGACGAAGCGATTAAAAACTACAATGGCGATCGAAACAACATTCCAGAGGCTATCCCCATTGTTTTAGAAAAATTAATTGAAACTAAAGCAAGAGAAAAAACAGCCAAAAAACCAACAACGCTGATTATTTTGGCGATCGCCTTATTGAGTATAATTTTTGTTCCTTGGGGAATAATTCAATATCGCAGCTATGTAGCCGATCGAATCGAACACGCTATAGCAGTCGAATTAGATGCTGCACCAGAATTATCTATTTATCGAATCGTTCCCCAAGTGCGGCGAGGAAAGATAACTTTAACAGGAAGAGTCCCCAATTATTATCTCCGTAATTTAGCCGAGGAAGTTGTCACCAAAATTGCAGCGCGAGAAAATTTAGAATTGCACAATCGCATTTTTACTGTCAACGTTCCGCTAAACCCAGACACGATCGCAGGGGAAGTGCAAAGATTAACCAAGTTACTCAACCAGCGATCGGGGATAGAAATTTCTACCATCTATCGAAATCATCAATTGACGATCGAAGGATTTGTCAGCAATAAAGCTTACGAACAAAATCTAATTCAAACCTTCGAGCAAATTCCAGGCATTGATACTATTATCAGCAAAACTAGCGATCGCACCCCAGTTATTAAAGATCGTATTTATTTTGCATCAAACTCGAATCTTTTGGAATTGAAATATAACGATGTCATTATTGGAATTAGTAAATTACTGATCGACAATCCAGAGTTAAACTTAAAAATAATTGGTCATAGCGATTACATCGGTTTGACACCACAAAAGCGTGAACTAGCATGGCAACGTGCCACCATGGTTAAAGCAGCTTTAGTTGCTCAAGGAATAGAACCTTCAAGATTGCGTACTATTGCTAGTTGGCAATCTCCTCCAGGCGTTACGCCAGAACAACCTTTGCAAGCTAGTAGATGTGTACGCTTTGAAACATTTGCAAAATCTCGCTAAGGTTATTAAGGCTCATCTATTTATTTATATTCTTTCTTTATCGTGTAATTTTGCTTAAATATCAAAACCGAATAGCAATTACTCATAAAAATTGCCAAGGCTTATGTCCTTGACACTCCCCACGAATAATCGTCTGAACGACGATTCAAGACGGACTTCAATGGGCGGAGGCAACCTCCGCCCCCAGTCCTCAAATTCGGGGGATTCTTAAGAGATATTCATCCTTAAAGGGTTAGCCAAAAACCCGCTAGACACTCGCTCAAAACTGAATCTGTGTTTACTTTTAACCAAAATATTGGCACTACCATTAATATCGCTCGAAACTAGATGCTTGTCTTTTGTCCGATACAATCCACGCTTAATTCTTCTTCCAGAGAAATTATGCTCTGTGGGATTGTCGGCGTTGTAAACAGGTATTACATCTCGATCGTAAAAACTGGCTTTAGAGGTGTAGCTTTCCTCTTGCTCCAAATATTCAATTCCATACCTAGAACAGAGTGCTTCAAGTTTCTGTCTCAACTGCCAAAACGGTATCTGAACATAGTTTTGATTGTTCGAGCGTCCAATCTTAATGTCTTGCTTCATACCTGGGTTATACCCAACTATCAGCTTCCCGATTTGATGTTTAAGGCAATGGTCTATTATTACCTTTGCTGCTTTATTCAAATAGTCTCTTACACAGTTATTACGCCATTGATAAAGTCTTGCTTGTCTATGGGTAAAAGACTTTATTCCTTGCTTATCTTTCTTAGATTGAAGTTGTGCATTGCGTTTGTTGTACCACTGATTAATGCTTTTAAGTCGTTTGCCATCAATCAAAAATTGATGCCCATCAGTATCAATACAAGCACACAAGTTATCAACTCCCAAATCTATTGCAATCGCCTTATTGGGGTCAACAAGTGTTTCTACTTTTTCGTCTGTATATATGTACTCAATCTCGAACCAAGCTCCCTTGTATTTTGGTTGTATCCTTACCTCCTTAATCTCTCGCCCTTTAAGTCTTTCTGGAAGTTGAATTCTTACCCCTCCATATTCTCGTTTAAATTGTTGAGACATTGGAACGGCAAAAGTTCCATCTTCTTTAAGTTTGATACGAGGAATAATCAAAGGGAAGTAGCCTTCTTTTGGCAAATAGCGTGGCAATTGTGGTTTTTGATGACATTTGCCGATCTTAATCGCCTCAAGCAATCCCAGAAAAGATTTCATGCTCCTATCTACTATTCTCATAGTTTGTTGAGCAATATCGGTATTCAACAGCCGATAGTTTTCATTCAACTTGCACAGATGGTAGTTAGATTCATAACTCAGGCGTTTTCTTTCTTGAAAGAAGTACTGTCTGCACTCATACAACGCCACGTTAAAAAGATTTTTGCTCAAACGACACAATGCAGACAGGGCATCAAATTCCTGCTTGCTAAGTCTTCTGAGTTGATTTTTTTGAGTGGCGTACATATCAATTTTTTTCGCGACAAAATTTATTTTACCGCGAAAAGCACCAATTATACAGCCCTAAATTCAGTAAGAGTGGATGTCGCTGTCGCTCCGTTTAATTTATTGGTGCGCTTGGACTCCCACATCTCTGAAGCCAGGGGTATCCGAAGCGCACATTCAATCTGATGATTTCCAAAAAAATTTGTTTGATCGGCGATTTTAATGTGGGAAAAACTAGCCTAGTGCGACGTTTTGTAGAAGGACAGTTTAGTGATGTCTATAAATCGACTGTAGGAGTAAAAATATCGCGCAAATTGATGAATGCTTCTAATATTCCCGATCGACAAGTACAGTTAATTATTTGGGATATTGAAGGACAAACTAGGTTTAAAGCGATCGCTCCCAATTATTTACAAGGAGCAACAGCATCGATAATAGTAGGCGATCTCACTCGACCTTTTACTATAGATAATATTACCGAACATATCGCTCTCTATAATTCTATCAACCCTAACGGATTGAGCATTATTGCTTTAAACAAATCAGATTTAGCACCAGAAGAAAGATCTTTAAAGATTGCTCAAGTTTACCAATTTAACCATTACCCTCAAGTGATTTCTACCTACTTAACCTCAGCTAAACAGGGAAATTGTGTCGAGAGGATGTTTCAAGAATTAGCCGATCGGATTTTGGAGAGAACCAATGAACTATGAACCATTACCTAATTGGACAATCCTCAAGTACTGAGTCAAAATAAAAGCTTGGAATTGAGCGTTAAAATTCAAGTCGTATCGCTCTACCAAAGAGGAATTCGATCGTGCAAATGTTGGACAGGTTACGTTTGGGATTAGCAGTCGCAGTTGCTAAAAGTGTTACTGGTTTGGTGCGTTTGCTGAAACTAGGTGCAGCTAGCGTCTTACCTGGAGAAATTGCCAGTCGTTTGCATCCTCAGCTATTACCTTTGCTATTTCAACAGGTTAGTCAAGGCGTAATTCTCGTAGCTGGTACTAATGGCAAAACTACCACTTCTCTTTTGCTGAGAACTATTCTAGAAAATAATGGCTACCGCGTCGTCCACAATGAAACTGGTGCTAACCTGATCAACGGATTAATTACATCCTTACTGGTAAATACTAGTTTATTAGGTCAACTAAATGCTGATTATGCCATTCTAGAAGTAGATGAAAATATTTTGCCTTTAGTACTCAAAGATTGTCAGCCTCGCTATCTGATTGGTTTAAATTTATTTCGCGATCAGCTCGATCGCTATGGAGAAGTAGATACGATCGCGCAAAGATGGCAAAAAGCAATTCAACCTTTACCTAAAGATACGGTAGTTGTTCTCAATGCAGACGATCCAACATTTTCTCATCTCGGACAACAGTTACCTCAAAAAGTAGTTTACTTTGGATTGAGCGAACCAGAATTTTATCTCGAAGAAATTCCTCACGCTGTCGATTCGATTTATTGTCCTAGCTGCGGACATCTGCTCGATTATCAAGGTGTTTATCTCTCTCACTTAGGCGATTTTCACTGTCCTAGTTGTGGTTTTAGCAAGAGTGAATTGTCAGTAAAAAGTTCACAATGGCCGCAAATTTTAATTGGCATTTATAACAAATATAATACTCTAGCAGCAGGATTAACTGCTCGTACTATTGGTATTGAACCCGATCGCATTTACGAAACGATTAAAAACTTCCGTGCTGCTTTTGGTAGAGCAGAAGAATTAGATATACAAGGAAAACACGTTCGGATTTTGCTATCGAAGAATCCTGTAGGTATGAACGAAACGATTCGTACAGTCAATCAGGTTAAAGCAACAGGAAAAGCCTCAACAACGCTATTAGTACTCAACGATCGCATTCCTGATGGTACTGACGTTTCTTGGATTTGGGATGTTGATACCGAAAAATTAGTTAGTGCTGGTGGTAATTTAATTGTGAGCGGCGATCGCACCTACGACATGGCATTGCGCTTACAGTATAGCAACGAAACCTCTGACGATTTGCAGTTAATTGTTGAAGAGAATTTAGACAAAGCGATCGCCAAAGCTTTACAAATTACTCCAGCAGATGAAACTTTGCATATTATTCCTACTTATTCAGCTATGTTAGAAATTAGAAAATTGCTGACAGGAAGACAGATTTTGTGATTTGTATTGCTACTTTGTCAAAATATTTAAAGATTTTTAATTAAATTTGAGCAAATAACTTTACATGTCAATTAAATTTTGACGATTGGGTAAATTATCAATAACAGCCCAGTTAAAAATCATTTGTCTGCCAATAGCAGCAATTATAAATCAAGGATTGGTATTTCTACTCAGTTATCTTTAGTTAAATGCTCAGACATCTTCCGAGAATAAATATAAGTAAGCGAGTTGTTACTAACAACTTCACAATGGATGCGACAAAAATTCTCTTAATCGATAATAACCCAACAGATGTTTTGTTACTTAAAAGAATTTTAGCTAAAGATAAAAGAAAAAAATTTGAGATTGAGGAAGTTGAGCGACTAAAGGATGGAGTTGAATGCCTCAAGCAAAAGAATTTTGATGCAATTTTATTAAATTTGTTTTTGCCTGATAGCTACGGAATAGAGACACTACAACGACTATCGGCTGTCTCCAGAGTTCCCATTATAGTATTAGCCTCTGGTGATGACGAAACCATAGCTAGCGCTGTTTTAAAAGAAGGGGCGCAAGATTGTCTATTCAAAGATGAACTGTATCCAAGTTTGCTATCTCGTACTATTAACTACGCGATTGAAAGGCAACAAATTGCCGAACAATTGCGCCAAAGCATAGTCTCACTTCACGAAAGCGAACAACGTTTTCGCTTGATGGCAAATACTGCACCAGTATTAATCTGGATGTCAGACACTAACGGTACATGCACTTTTGTCAATCAATCTTGGCTAAATTTTACAGGTCGCAACTTAGAAGAAGAATTAGCTAGTGGATGGGTTGAGAGGATACATCCAGAGGATCGGGATAGGTGTCTTAAACTTCATCAACAAGCTTTAACAAGGCGCGATCGCTTTCAACTAGAATATCGATTATTGCGTAAAGATGGCAAGTATCGTTGGCTTTTGAGTACAGTAGTTCCTAGATTTATAGACGATGGCAATTTTGCTGGTTACATTAGCTCTTGTGTCGATATTACCAAGCGCAAACAAGCTGAGATTGTTTTAGACCAACAAATTGTTCGAGAAAAACTATTTTCGGAAATTACACGGCATATTCACGAATCTTTAGAGGGATCGGCTATTCTGGAAACAACAGCCAGAGAAGTTAATAAGTTTTTGGCAACAGATAGAATTCTCATCTTTAAAGTTGATTCTGAATGCAATTACCAACTGTTATGGGAAGACTTAGCACCAAGCTTTGCTTCTAGTTGTCAAATAGAAATAAATCCTCTTGAAAAAATCCCCGATCGCGAAATTAGAAATAATTTAGAGAGACTAGCACAAGGGAAGATTGTTGCTATTTCTAGTCCAGTTAATCACAACGATCTGCAAGCAGACGGCAATATTATTAAAGAGGCAAAAGGCAAAAGGCAAAAGGCAAAAGGGGAGGTTTTGGAAGGAGAATTAGACCCTTTGATTGGAGGAGGCAAGGGAGAACCAACAAATTCTGGTTCTCACCGACAACCCAACCTGTTGCCTGTTGCCTCTTCCCTTTTGCCTCGTCCGAAGGACGTTAAACTTGTCACCAATCAAGAAGTTGACAACCATGAATCAACTGCTCAAGCAGATGACAATACTGCCTTACTTCTAATACCCATATTAGTAGAAAAACAATTGTGGGGATTACTTTGCTGTCAACATTTCTGCTGTCCCCGTCAATGGCAAACTTTAGAAATCGATCTACTCGAACAAATTACCGTTCAAATCGGAATTGCCATTCAACAATCAGAATTGTATGAAAAACTTCAAGCTGCTAAAGATGAACTGGAAAAACTAGTAGTTATTGATAGCTTAACGGGAATTGCCAATCGACGTAAATTCGATCGCTACATCGATTCAGAATGGCGCAGACTAGCTAGAGAAAAATTACCGCTATCACTGATTATGTGCGATATCGATTATTTTAAAGACTACAATGATACCTATGGTCATCAAGCAGGAGATCGCTGTTTGCAGCAGGTAGCACAGGCAATTTCTCAAGCAATTAAACGTCCTGCCGATTTGGTTGCTCGTTATGGAGGTGAAGAATTTGCTGTCATTCTTCCCAATACTGAAGTTGAAGGTGCGGTTAAAGTTGCAGAAATCATTCGTACTTCTGTCAAACAACTCAAAATCGGTCACATTGCTTCTCGTGTAAAAGACCTCTGTGTTACTCTCTCTTTAGGGGTAGCTGGTTTTATTCCCAGTCATGAATTTCCACCAGCTACGTTAATTACAACCACCGATCAAGCTCTTTATGATGCCAAAAAACAAGGACGCGATCGCGTGGTTAGCTCATTATTTAGATAAGATGGTTCATTGTTCATTGTTTTCCCCCTTTCTCCCCTGCTTCCTGCTGATAGCTAAAGTCTAGACTTTTAAGTCCATGAACCCTGTTGATATTGTCATTTTATCCAATGGTCCTGGAGAGATAAGTACTTGGGTACGTCCTGTTGTTAAAGCTTTACGGCAAAAATTGGGGGAAGATCGCTCAAGCGTTAGAATTTCGGTAATTCTCTCTCCTTGTCCTCATGCTACAGGTACAGAAGCAAAGATTGCTCTTAGTTATCCTGAAGTCGATCGCGTGCAGTCAGCAGCAAATTTTTTCCAGTTTTTAATTTCGGGAAAAACTGCCGATCGCTGGGATTGGCGAGAGCAAGGTGTAGTTGTTTTTCTTGGTGGCGATCAATTTTTTACTTTGGTAATCGGGAAGCGACTTGGTTATCGTACCGTCGTTTACGCTGAATGGGAAGCTCGTTGGTATCGAGCGATCGATCGCTTTGCTCTCATGCGATCGCAAATCGTTGACAAAATTCCTCCTCAATATTGCCACAAATTTACAGTAGTAGGCGATCTGATGGCAGATGTGACGGAAGTAGAAGAAGAAAAAGACAAACCAGAAAAAACAGAACTAATTGGACTCCTGCCAGGTTCAAAACCAGCCAAGTTAGCACAAGGAGTTCCTTTATGTCTGGCGATCGCTGAATGTGTAAAATCCCAAAGACCCCACACTGAGTTTATCTTACCTGTTGCTCCTACTCTAGACTTAACAACTTTAGCTAACTTTGCTGATGCTCGATACAATCCAATTATTGCTAAAGTTAATGGTACTACTGCCAAACTAGTAGTCAATCATTCTGAATCCGAAGCTTACTTAGAAACTGCTAGTGGATTAAGAATTATACTTGTCACCAAATTTCCTGCTCACGAGCGCTTAAAGCAGTGTCATTTGTGTCTAACTACTGTAGGAGCTAACACCGCCGAACTAGGTTCTTTAGCTATACCTGCCCTCGTTTTACTACCAACTCAGCAATTAGATGCAATGCGCTCTTGGGATGGCATTCCTGGTATTTTAGCTAACTTACCTGGTGTTGGTTCTCTATTTGCTAAGTTAATTAATTGGATTGTACTCAAACAAAGACGTTTGTTTGCTTGGCCGAATAAATGGGCTAGTGAGGAAATAATGCCAGAATTAATTGGTGAACTGCAAGCAAAAGATGTTGCAGAAATTGTTCTAGATTATTTGCAACATCCAGATAAGCTTGAAAACATGCATCAGCGCTTACTTGCTGTTCGTGGGCAATTAGGGGCGGCGCAAAAAATAGCTCAAATTGTTGCCGATTTCATAGGGAACAGGGATTAGGGATTAGGGGCTAGAGATTTTTTAACGCTCAATTCAACTTTGATACTTTATTAAAGGTAGGGAATAAACTTGCTATATGGTACGATCGACTTAATTACTAATGGTTTGTAATGTACGGTCGTCACCAAATTTTAGGGGATCGAGCTACAAGTATTTTTTTACAAATTTATTTAAGATCGATACAATGCAAGAATTCTTTCAAAACCTTTCCCGTTACCCGCGCTATTTTATTAGTTTAATCGTGGGAATTTTTTGGGCTTTCTTTGAAAACTTATTACCTTTGTTGAAAAATCCTGTAACAGCGATCGCCCTTATTGGTGCTATTTTTGGTGTGTTTGCTTTTTTCTATTTTACCTTGCAAGCCATGCTGGGATTGACCTGATTTCTAGTATAATTGCAGGCGATCACAACTGCACAATTGATTACACGATTTATATTTCTGTTGCCTGTTGCCTTTCTCCACCAAAGAATTTAATATTATCCAACTACGTTAATGACAGTTAGCAAATCTCAGACAAAAACAGGATTAGCATCACGTCTAGTCGATAGTATTCTCGATATTAAACCTCTCGCCGATTTTGCCAAACAGCAAGCCCGTGGCATGATGATTAAAAGAGCGGAATCGATCGGCGTACCTTGGCGCAATAATGTCAAACAATTACAGCTACATGATTGGCAAAGCGAACTGGCTCAAATCAAAAATCCTCAAATTGACTATCCAGAATATTATCTATCTTCCTTTCATGCTTATAGTGAGGGAAATTTAAACTGGGATGCAGCCTTTGAATTAGAATCAGCCGCCCTTGCCGTCCATGCCAAAATTTGGCAAGATGCAGGAGTCAAAGGAGATAGTAAACTCAGACAGAGTTATCACGATGTTTTAAGCAAACACATTCAAAGCGTAACCGAACAGCCAGAATCATCTCGGATGAGCGCTTTCCCCCAACACATTCTCGATCTTGGCTGTGGTGTCGGCTTAAGTTCTTTCACTCTCAAAGAAATATATCCGCAAGCACAGGTTACAGGTTTAGATTTATCGCCTTATTTTTTGTCTGTTGCTCGATATCGCGATCGCGAACGCAATACCAATCTTAAGTGGGTTCATGCACCTGCGGAGGCGACGGGTTTACCCGATCGCTCTTTTGATTTAGTTTCCGCTTGTTTAGTCTTTCACGAATTACCGCAACAAGCAGCCAGAAAAATTATCGCCGAAGCGCATCGTCTTCTCAAACCTGGTGGTTATTTTAGCATTATGGATATGAACCCCCGTTCGCAAGCATTCCTGAAAATGCCTCCCTATATTCTCACTTTACTCAAGAGTACGGAACCTTATTTGAATCAATACTTTAGCTTAGATTTCGAGCAAGAATTACTCAAAGCTGGCTTCCAGTCACCAACAATTACTGTTAACAGCCCCCGCCATCGCACTATAATTGGTATTCGTCGATAGATCTGCTCTAGGCTTTCTTATGCCATTAACATTTCTTTACAAAACCAAGATGTTTTTGAAGGGTTAATCGGTCGAGGCAGAAAAATTTAATAGAGCTTAAATCCTTTCTCTTAAAAGGCTTTACAGTTTTCTGACTCCGTCTTCTCATGCTTGCTTACTTGACTAATCAAGAACTATTGGGGCATCATAAAAAATGCATTATTCGGGGCTATAACTCAGTTGGTAGAGTGTCACAATGGCATTGTGAAAGCCAGCGGTTCGAGTCCGCTTAGCTCCATATTCCGCTGTCGAACAACACATTATTTGTCGTCGTTAACAAATTAATGTCATTATTAACAAAATATTGTCGCTTTTAACAAACTGCTGTCGTCGAACCGACTGAGTTAATCGTTAACAAATTAATGTCGTCGGACTAGATGTAATGGACAGCGTTAAAATAGTATGCCATTGCAGCACTCCTTTCAACCCCTCGATCTGAAATGTTTTTAAATGCCAAACCATTGTATTTTTAAAAACTATTTTAATTAAGAAATTTCTTGTAACAATGGCTGGGCGAGAATAAGACGTTTTTCCTCCCCTGCCTTTCAACCCAATTTAGTTGAAACAATTATTGCAACTCCGTCAGTTGAAAACTTCTTAGGGAAAACTTTCAAAATGGATTTTTGGCAAACTTCTTTTGAAACTTGCTCTAATTTTGTCATTATAGAGGACGCAGCCTTATATGAAATGACAGAAATTTAAACTGGACATCGGATTTGCAATTTTGACAAACCTACTGGCGTTTTTACGACCACCTGAGATTGCCAAAACAATGTAAAAGGGGTTCTTCCGACGAAGGAAGTGGTTCAGTAGCCACCACTGCGGTAGTCCGCACCGTTGAATAAAAACGGATGTGCCAAAAGCATTACTCCTTATTGCAGGGAGCGCACCGAATCCCGCTTAAAGATACACTCTATAAGCGGCAACATCAGGAGCGGGCAGCATACCAGGGACAGAAAGCAGAACTGCCTTACAAACAGCCAAACTAACCCAGATTTGACACAGTACAGAGACTCCAGTGAGCATGAACTGCGGGGCTATTATACTTTCATTGTATTTTTTAACCCTAAATTTTTTGCTTAAATTTTATGAACCATTCGGCTTTGATACGCGAACAAGGCTAACTCTCGTGCTTTTTCTTGCGGTGTCCCAAATGGGGATTGTTGGGCGATCTCGATCGCAATACCAGCTTTGGCTGCTTGGTTTTCTATATTTTGCAACAATCGCCTGTAACTCCAGTTATGGATGTTCACCCGATATTCCTTAGCATATTTTTGTTGTCCTTCCTTGTAACCAGGGAATTTCCTTTCTGCTTTTGCTAGAACCTCGCTTTGGACGATTTGTGCCATTTCTCCCAATTGAGGAAGAACTATGCTACCTACTGCATGGGTTTTGGCTATTTCGACCACCGAAGCAGCAATGAGCCTGTCAACATATTCCCCTAACTCAGATTCTCCAAATTCATTGGATTTGTCATATTTTTGTGCCTTGTGGCGTTCGTGAGCCAGACTTTGTTGTTGCTGACGCTGACGGTTCAGAAGTTTGTAGCGATAGCCGAGTAACTGCTTGATGCTGCGATAGGTTATCGCCTCGCCTTTGACAGCATCTACTACCGCTACTATTGCTGGTTTCTCCAGCCCAAGGCTAACCCCTACGAGGAGATGAGGTTGCCCTTGGTAAACAGGCTTGCTGGGTCGAGTAAAAGGGTTTTGAAGGCGATCGCGTGTGGCTTGCTTCCTCTTGATAAAAGCCTTCTGGCTGTCGCTTACCTGCTCTTTCACTCTCATCGTTGCTAAGATGCGATCGCAAATATCCGTTTTGGTTTGAGCTATCTGTTTTGTTCCCTCTGCCGTCCAGAGACTTGTATCAACAGAGCAATGAAGGATAAGGCGATGCACATTCCACGGTTTGCCTTTTCCCTGATGTTCGTGCCAAACAAGTTGCCCCGAACGGAGAGTGAATAAGCCGCTAGAATGGCGATCTTGGCTGTTACGTTTCGTTTCTTGGTCTTCCACAAAACGCTCGAACCAGTGAAATTGCCGTCGATCGCAATACACTTCAAAGGTATGGTTGCTTATACCATCGAATCTAACAAAAACGCGCCCTGATTCATCTTTGAACCACCTCAGATCCTCACTGGTTTCATAAGCGACGGGAAACGATATAGATTTGGGTTTTCTCAGAAGGGCTGCTTGCCATGATTTTGCCTCTTCTGCGTCTTTAGGATGTTTTTGAGCAACGTTTTGTAGCGTTTGTTGCCACCTTTCCCCTGTTAAATCGCGCCCTTTAGGGGCTTTGCTTTTAAGTTGGTCTTTTAAACGTTCGATTTCTATCTCTTTTTTGCGCCGACGCTGGGAAAATTCCTCGGTATCTTCTTCTGTGGCAACGATCTGGCAGTTATTTTTGAGAAGGTAGATTAGGGCGCTTTGTGTCAGGGAATCTTCGGTCAGTTTGTAAGCATCAAACAGTGCATTCCCTATTGTCCGTTTGGCTTTGTTGCTCTCTCCAGATTGAACAGGGAAATTGGCTAAAATTTTCCCAGCCTTGGTACGAATTACGTCCAGATTGCAGTTGCATTCACGTTCCAGTTCGCGATCGCTTTTGAGCATCGACAGCCAGCGTTCTTTTCCTTGTATCTGGTGCAGTCGTCTTTGTCTCAATGCAAACCAACCCCTGTAGATATAATCCACCAAGGAGACGGCGGAACTGTAGAAGCGTCCTGGTTGCCCTGCAAAGCGACAGTCGGGTTTGAGGGCATTACATAGGTTTTTAATGAAGCCAGCAGGGAGTTTTCCTTGTTGTACCCATGTTTCGAGATCGGGGTGTTGCGCGATCGCCGAGAGCAGTTCGTTCACCAATGGCGTGTTTTTGAGTGCCATCAGTTCCCAGAGATGGCGTAGAGTATCTTCGGGAGCAACCAAGCGGCATTGGATGGTGATTATGCTCATGGTTATTCTGAGCCGAGCTTATGGGATTCAAGCTGCCGAACAGAGGGTACTAAAATTACAGCGAAAACTTGCTTGTGCTACTTTTGACGATACTGTCTCCATACCTGATTGAGGTCGTCGCGTTTTAGTTTCCAAAACCACGATGGAATCAATGGTGCTGCATTACGAGCGATATGATATTCGTTCATAACTTTGATAGCGTCCAATTCCTTAAGAGCGGAGGAAGCAAGAAGATTTTCTGCCTTTTTTTCTACTCGATCGGCATTGCTGCTGAAATTATGGTATCCCAAAACAGCCCGAAACAAACCGAGAGAAAAAATTAACATCAGTGTTGAGGTGACGATTTTTCCCAAACTGGTTATAGTATCTACGTCTTTGATGGTTTGAATGCTGAAAATTAGGATACCGATAGAGGATATTACCAGAACACAAGTTGCTACACAGTAGTAATTTCCGATCGAGCTAGCTAGATGCTTACTCCACCAAGCAGACTCCATGAGGTTTTCCAAGGCTCTTTTTGCTCCTGCGCTTTCTTTACTTGCAAAATAATCCTCTTCAAGAGCTTTTGAGTAAACAAGTTTATTTAAAGAAGCAGGACATCTCACGAGCAGATCGGAAATTTCAGATTGTGAAATTTCCCATCCAAAGGAATCCCAAGCATCAAGTTTTCTCAGCAAGGATTCAGCGATTCCTTTGTTCATATCCGATCGCCAAGAAAATAATTCTGAAATAATTTGAATAAAAAACACCAAAACTGGTGCGTAGACTGGGATTTGTGCGGATAAGACAGCCCAAATACCTAGAGCAAACACCAGAAATTTAAAAATAAAAGCAGCACCAAAGTATTTTTTAGAAAGCTCAAAATAGGCTTGGCAATGGGCGCGTGGATTATCTCTATGAATTTTGTTAGCCATAAGTGGGAAACTTCGAGCCAAAAATGGTGCGCCAAGCGTTAAGTGCCTCACTTGATGACGATTTTGTTTCATACCATATGGCATTTCCCGCTAATTGAGACGCTTGCGACATCGCGGATATGACCTTTTGCTTTGTATTGTAATCAATACTCGAATCCAAATTTGCCCCTAGTTGCTTCGGGTCGGGGCAGGGCAATTGAATGTAAGACGGACAGTTATCGAAAAAGTATTTTATGGCTTGAGGTGTGCTTGCGATTTTTGGAGAATTTTCAAAAACTTTGATGGCTAGATATTCAAAATAGTATGAAGGTAAACGCGGTTTGTGCGTTCGGTTGTTCCAGTATTTTAACAACCGAATTATCGGTAAAAAATTGCCGTCATGTTTTAAATTAACTCTGGTGACATTTTCAGAATCAATCTTCGGATTAGTCCGAATCCATTTTCCTTTTCCATCTGGGATTAGATAGTATTCTATATTGCCATATCTATCTCCAACAGGGAGGGCTGGAACAATATCAAATACCCAATCGTAAGAGCCAAGATTAAGTGTGACGGCTTGCATCGTTTTCTTAATGTCGGCATTTCTATAGTTATGTATTGACCCTAGATGATATCTTATTTTGTTTAAAATTTTTGTTGAATTAACTTCTGGCGAAGAATAAAAGCCTAGATTATCGGAAAAATAAGCTAAAACTGCTGAACTATCAGTTAACTTTAAATCATAAGTATTTCCTTGATAATGAGATGCCGTTGTTCCTGATTGCCTGCACAAGGTCACGGGCGATCGCCTTAAGGGTTGCATCTCCCAATTCCAAAACCGCGCTGTCGTTCACTTCCAGGGCATCGTAGAACGCCACCTCATCTTCTGTCAGCCCCAAATCTTCCCCACGGCTTTGCGCTTGGCGGATTTCCTTGACAAGTTCGATCAGTTCGGCAATCACCTGGGCAGCTTCGATCGAGCAGTTTTGGTAGCGTTTGATGGTATTTTCCAGCATCTCGCTAAAAGTACGGGATTGAACCAGATTCTTGCGCGATCGCGTTTTAATTTCATCGTTGAGAAGTTTCCGTAAAACTTCCAGTGCCAGGTTTTTCTGGGGCAAACCCCGCACTTCTTCGAGAAATTCATTAGAAAGGATGGAAATATCGGGATTCTTCAAGCCTGCCGCCGCGAAAATATCGATTACTTCCTCAGAAGCGACGGCTTTAGAAACAATCTGACGGACGGCAGTATCCAAATCTTCAACACTGCGATTATCTCTGGTACACGACTTGGAAGGTTAGAGCGATCGAAGTAAAAAAATAAATTGTTTGATAAG
>CAZJTL010000071.1:0-21422 GCA_964548905.1 uncultured bacterium
CTGGCAATACCAGTCTAAACCCTATTCTCCGTCTCTCCAAAAGAGTCGCACCCAAATGATTTAGGATTGCTATATCACTTAAATTTAGAATCTAAGTCGCATCTCTTATGCAAAAATAATAAAGTTGTCTAAAAAATAACAGAGAGTAGCTAGTGCTGTTAGCATCCGAGAGAGAACAAAGTATGAAGATTGGCGATCGCGTCCGTGTCATTGAGTCTGTTGTGGTTTACCACCATCCAGAACATAAGAAAGAAGCTTTCGACATTAAAGGAAGTGAAGGAGAAATCGTAGATATCATTAATGATTGGCAAGGTAGACCAATTAGTCCCAATCTTCCCATCTTAGTTAAATTTGATAAAAAATTTAAAGCTCATTTCCGCCTTAACGAGCTAGAAGTAATTGAGTAATTGAGTAATTGAGTGTGATTAGCGTTCAATGTTGAGCAATCATATCAAATCCGTTTAATTAATAGTAATAAATTTTGACAGCGTTTCTCAAATTTATGAGATACAAGATCGAATCATTTTTTTCTAATTATTTCTTGCTTAAATCTTAGAGTTTCTAGAGGAGGCGCGGATTATTGTCGTTTCTCTGAAGTCTTTATAATTCTTGACTTTTCTCTAGAACCTCCCCTTTTCCCTAAAGCCTCGCCTTCTCTATTTTCTATTCAGTTCGGAACGACGCATCCTTAGCTGTATATCTTCAAGCATTTTTCGATTAACTGACATTAAATCTGCCACCAAACCAAACATCCATAATTGGAAACCAATTAGAATTAAGACAGCAGCCGCAACCAAGCTAGGAACGTGCGCCCTAGAAGTCCCCATCAAAAACAGAACTAGCCAGCGCAAACACAGGAGAGTGCCTAAACCAAACGGAATACTCCCCAACATCATAAAAAACTGGAGAGGCTGATAAGTGACAAAAATCCGTACAATCGTGATCAGCGATCGCTTGACATAGCTAGGGATACTTTTGACCAATCGAGAAGGACGGAGATAGCCATTAGTCCTAATGGGAACGTGAGCGATCGCCATGCCCCTTTGTCCTGCTTGAATGATAGTTTCTAAAGTGTAGGTATATTCGTTAAAAACATTAACTCTCAATGCCGCTTCTCGACTAAAAGCCCGAAAACCGCTAGGTGCATCGGGAATATCAGTTTTGCTAGCAATGCGAACAGCCCAACTACCTAATTTTTGTAAGCACTTTTTGATGGGAGAAAAATGTTTGATATCTTTAATAGGTCTGGCACCAATTACAATTTCTGCTCTTCCATCTACAATTGGCTGTATTAATTTGGGAATATCTTCAGCACAATATTGATTGTCAGCGTCAGTATTAACAATAATATCCGCACCAGCTTTTAAACTAGCTTCAATCCCTGCCATAAATACCTTCGCCAAGCCCTGATTGCGCTCAAAGTTGACAAAATGGTCTACACCAGCAGCCCTAGCAACATCTAACGTGCGATCGATACTGCCATCATTAATAATTAACCATTCCACCACATCCACCCCAGGAACCTGACGAGGTAACTCCGAAAGTGTCAATCCTAAAGTTGCTTCCTCGTTATAGCAAGGAATTTGAATAATCAGTTTTTTCATATCAGATCTTAGAACCTCGATCGATCTCCAACTAGCACTCTGTCAACCTTAAATATTTGTTTGTCGCCAGCCCTTTAGGGTGTTTACAGATTTGCCTGTCTGCGAATCCTAAAGGATTCACTACGTACTCATTAACATCCAACCTCTTCTAATCATCCAGATCCCACCTAAAATCAAGAATAAGGCGAAAATTGCTCCTACCCATACAGATATGCCAGCCGCAGGTAATACCCACCACCATACTGCTACAATTCTTAATAGGTCTGAGCTTGCCAATTTATTTCCATCAGGTGGAGTACCTGCATTTTTTAAGACCTCGCTGACATCATTAGCAAAAGCATCAGCTAACTGTCGCAAACCTGCACCCCAAGCGTTAAATATAGGCGCATAGGTGGGATGACCCCATAAAGATAGAGCTTTTTTTAAATAACCGCCATCATTAGCTTCTGCATAATAGCGTTGGTAGAAGGAAAAGAGAGTAGGAGCATTGCCAAGGAAACCGACGATCGATAAAATAATTAATAATTTCCACCATCTTTTTTCTAGCAGGGCGATCACTGCAAATAGTACTGGTAGGGTAGGAATAAGAAATCTTGGTCCCCAACTCCAGCCGCCAAATTTCCAAAACGAGTGCAGCACCCAGTAGCCGCTAAAAATACCGAATACTAGTAAAGCTTCGATCGGTTTCTTTTTCCAGAGTTTATAAATGGCGATCGCTGCCAAAATTACAGGCGTGCAATACCATAACAAACCACCACCAGCACCAGGACTAAAAATTAAACCAACAAAGCGTTCGATAAAACCACCGAATTCAAAGCGAGAAGAATTCTGTCCAGATTTGGTAAAGCTTTCAAAACGAAGATAATTGTAGCCAAAATAAAGCAACATTCCCGTTGCTGTACCTGCGATCGGACTAATCACAGTCCGCCAAGAATATTTTTTACAGAAGAAATAGGCTGCTAACACAGGGCCAATCACTATTCCTGCTGGTTTGGCGGTAATTGCCAATCCTGCTAAACCACTAGCGATCACTCGTTCTTTTTCGGTTTTCCCTAGTGCTAAATAGACGCTTAAACTAGTCAACAAAGATAGCAAAGGTTCAGCAAAAAACTGATGGGCATAAACAAAAGCCGCACTACCAAAAGCATAACTTAATGCTGCTAGATATGCGCTTTGCTTGTTACTTCCCAATCTTAAGGCAATCAGAACCACTAAAGACGTAGTAATTGCAGTGAGAATAATTGGTACTAATAAAGCACAGACAGATGCGACATAACGTTCGGGAAGATGCAATAGCTGTCCGACAAACAAGCCGATCGCCACAAAAGGAGTGGAAATAATTGGTAAGAGGGGATATCTAATCGAATAATACTGACCATCTCTACCAAGCTGACCAGCACCAGGAGATACGGTAAAATTACCCTTAGTAACCAAAGAATTGGCTACCTCAAACATATCCGTTCCATCAAAACCCCAAATTCCTGGCTTGAGGAAGGCAAGATAAATTAGCCCGACCCCAAGACTTAAAGCTAGAGTTGCTTGCCAAATTTCTCGACGATCTTGAGAGTGATGTTCTGTATTGGAAAACATAGTTAAATAATAAAGATTGAGGCAGAAAGATGAGTTGTTTTCAATGAGCGAAAAGCTTCGATCGAGGCAACTTCACCATACAGCCCTTCTAGATAGGAGAAACTTTTGGCGTTGCGGTCTATCATTCAATCCACTTAGAACCTAAATACAGATATATAGTTCCCCTTTTTTAACAAAACTCTGCTAAATAGATGAACAAAATTAATACCAAATTTAAAAATGTTTGCAACATATCGATCCCTCTAAACCAAAGATTCAAAAAACTGATAGCTGATAGCTGATAGCTGATAACTACTTGAGGTTAAGCAATAGAACTCGATCTTTTTGCTATTTAAGTTTAAGATTGGTTGATTTCTATAACTTTGTCACTAGTATTTTTTTTCTTAAAAGTCATGCAAAATTTACTCAATCGTACTCTTCGGATCGTTGCACTAGCTTCTTTACCAGCAGCCTTATTCTCTGTTTCCATTCCCGACCGCCCTGCTGTAGCTAGTGAATTTGACAGTTGTGTTACAGGACTTCTGGCAAAAAATATTTCAGGCGAAGCAGCAAGTGTTGCTTGTGGAGAAGCATTAGAACCCGAAGCCTTATCTTCCTGTACCCAAAAAATTAGCGAAAAGGCAAGCACTCCTGCTGAAGATGCTCTCAAGGCTTGTTTTAGAGTTAGACGACCAGCAGATTTAGCTACCTGCGTGGTAGACATTAAAGAAAAAGCAGCCAAAACCTATGCTGCTAAACCAGCAGAACCACCTGCGGACGTACAGACTCCCGCAGAACCACCTGCGGAGGGACAAACCCCAACAGAACCACCTGCGGGTGAGCAGAATAAAGAAAATTCTAAGGATACTGAAAAAGTATTCTCCCAAAATCCTCCCCAACCCGAACAACCTGAAGCTGCACCAGCACAACCCGAAGCTGCACCCACAGAAACTCCTCAACCCACAGAGGAAACTTCTACCCCTTCCGAAGGTAGTAATCTTCTCGCCCTCGATACTTGTCGCCGCAGTCTTCTACCAGTGCGTTTCTCTCAATGTGTTATTGCTGTCAATAATAACGTTGATGGAATGACTCCTGAAAATGCGATCCAGTCTTGCATTAAAGCTGAAGATATGCCTACTGAATTATCTTCTGCTGAGGGGATGAATTAAAGAAAGCAGTAGGGGCGAATAGCCATTTGCCCCTATCCACAATCTGTCGCAAGAACTATTTAAATCCGAACTTCCCCTTTGACAAAAAGCTACAAAGTATGCGGTGTAAGAGAATAGCTCAATTAATCTGGTCGCTTTACTGGGTACAAAGTAGAGAAATACCCAATAAATCTAAGCATGATTGTTGAAGGGTAGTCGGTTGAGTTATCTTAGAAAAAACGTATTCTCCATTTGAGTTAGAATACTTAATTTTATTCAAACAAATTGTCCCTAAGTCCTCTAATCAAGTACGAAAACTGGTTTTATTCTCAATCTATTGATTAATAAGAGTGAGAGCGGATATTAGTATATTTGTATGGGGGGAGTTCGGGTATATTGAGTGCAAGCGGAGAAGCTTACCTACGGAGGGGAGAGGACAGGCTTGATTTTTCCGCGATAGCGGAAAAGAGGGATGTTGGTACTATTCCCCATCCCTCCCAATTTGTTTAGTTTGTTTCGATCGCTCTAGTAATTATTCAAATCTAGGTCGAACATTTTAAGATAATTTCTGATGCTTAACCAACAACTGCCAAGATGTCTTGGGCATGAGTGCTAGTATTTACTTGAGCATCAACGTGAGAGATTTTTCCTTCGCTATCGATAATGTAGGTAACGCGCTTAGAGTAACCGCCACCTTCAACATCGTAGGCTTTGGTAATTGCGCCATCGGTGTCTACTAAGAGTTTAAATGGCAAACCATACTTCTCTTTGAACATTTGGTGAGAAGCTTGATCGTCCATACTAACACCGAAGACAACCATATCTTTGTTTTG
Organism: uncultured bacterium; assembly: GCA_964548905.1. GTDB lineage: Bacteria > Cyanobacteriota > Cyanobacteriia > Cyanobacteriales > Xenococcaceae > CAZJTL01. The sequence goes on from CAZJTL010000071.1 coordinate 5,155, forward strand.
ATATTCTGCGTAGTTATCGCGGAAGCTTTGTGCTTCTTTGGTGCAACCAGGAGTGTCATCTTTAGGATAAAAATACAAGACAACTACTTTCCCTTTGAAATCTGACAATGAGACGGTGTTGCCTTCATCGTCTATGGTAGTAAAGGATGGTGCAACCGTACCAACTGTTAAAGCCATAGATCTGAGTTCCTAAAATTTAATAATGTCTTTACTTTAAACTCTACCGTAAACAGATGAGTAAATGTTACCGATCGAGTTGACATTATTACTAAAAACCAAGGTTTACTAAATTTAAGAGACTGTTTCCAAAGAAGCTAGAGGATCGGCAATAGTTTCTGATGGTGCTTGAAATTCTCCTGTGATTACATATTCTAAACGCAGCTTTAGCCAGGTAACAAATTGAGAATTGGTAGAAATTACTGCTGCTGCTGGTTGAGGACATTTAGCTTTAATTTCAGCAAATTCTGGAGATTCTAAAAAAGCAGGTTGTTTTACCAGCCAGAAATCAATTTCCTTATTTTGTTCTTGATAGTTACGAATTCGTTCTTTTATAACCTCTTCAAAAGGTTCTTCTTCGAGTAAAAAGCGTTGGCTTGCTAAAACGTAATAGTAAGTTGTCATTGTTGTTTGTTATTGGTTGTTTGTTATTGGTTGTTTGTTATTGGTTGTTTGTTATTGGTTGTTCATGGTTCATTGTTCATTGCTAATTGCTAATAGTTAATTACTTTTGACTTTTGACTTTTAAAATTGACCGCGCATAGCCAGTTTCATTTCTTTAACGGCTCGTTCCATGCCAACTAGCACGGCACGACTGACGATCGTATGACCTATATTTAATTCTTCCATACCTGGAATACAAGCGATCGCATAGACATTCCAATAAGTTAAACCATGTCCTGCATTGACTCGTAAACCAGAGGCGATCGCCTGTTCGCATCCTTTGCTGATTATTGCTAGTTCTTGGTTTCGGGTGGCTTCGTCTTCTGCTTCTGCGTACTTGCCTGTATGAATTTCGATGAATTTTGCTCCAGTTTTAGCTGCGGCAGTTATTTGAGCTTCTTCTGCGTCAATAAACCAGCTTACAGGAATGTCAGCACCCTGTAATTGTCCTACTACTTTGGCAAAGCGATCGAAATTGCCAACAACATCGATACCACCTTCGGTAGTTACTTCTTCGCGTTTTTCAGGAACTAAGGTGACATAATCTGGTTTGATGGCGAGGGCGATCGCTACCATTTCTTCAGTTGGTGCCATCTCTAAGTTGAGATGGGTTCTAACCGTCTGTCTGAGTACTCTCACATCTCGATCTTGAATGTGACGGCGATCTTCTCTCAAATGCACGGTAATGCCATCAGCACCACCTAATTCTGCCAGTACTGCGGCTGCAACTGGATCTGGCTCTACTGTCCTTCTTGCTTGTCTGATAGTAGCTACGTGGTCGATATTGACTCCGAGGGTAAGCAAGCTAACTTCTCCTGAATCTTGTTGGCAATCTATCATTTTATTATTACAGAGGCAGCAATGTAACGATATAATTCCTCTATCTCCGATCGCTAAAATTCCCCTATCGATGCACGCTGATTATTTAGAAAGAATCCTTACTGCCAGGGTTTATGATGTCGCTCAAGAAACACCTCTAGAATTTGCCCCCAATCTTTCCACCAGGTTGCAAAACAAGCTACTGCTGAAACGAGAGGATATGCAGTCGGTATTTTCTTTTAAATTGCGGGGTGCGTACAATAAAATGGCAAAACTTCCTCCAGAAGTACTAGCTAAGGGAGTAATTGCCGCTTCAGCAGGAAATCACGCTCAAGGTGTGGCGCTATCTGCTAGTCGCATGGGAACGACGGCAATTATAGTAATGCCTGTAACTACTCCCCAGGTAAAAGTAGATGCGGTAGCAGCAAGAGGGGGCATAGTTGTATTGCATGGTGATACTTACGATGATGCCTACGCTTATGCGCGACAATTAGAGACAGAAAAGGGATTAACTTTTATTCATCCTTTTGACGATCCCGACGTGATTGCTGGACAAGGCACGATCGGCATGGAGATTTTACGGCAGTATCAGCAGCCAATTCATGCTATTTTTGTGGCGATCGGAGGTGGTGGTTTAATTGCGGGAATTGCTGCCTATATAAAAAGATTGCGTCCTGAAATTAAAATTATTGGTGTAGAACCTGTCGATGCCGATGCTATGTCGCGATCGCTCCAAGCAGGAGAAAGAGTAAGATTATCTCAGGTAGGATTGTTTGCTGATGGTGTAGCAGTCAGAGAAGTAGGTACAGAAACTTTTCGCCTGTGTCAGCAATACATCGATGAAATTATTTTGGTGGATACCGATGCCACTTGTGCGGCGATTAAAGATGTGTTTGAAGATACGCGATCGATCCTAGAACCTGCTGGTGCATTGGCGATCGCTGCTGCGAAAGCTTATGTAGAGAGAGAAGGCATACAAGATAAAACATTGGTAGCTGTTGCTTGTGGTGCCAATATGAATTTCGATCGCCTGCGTTTTGTCGCCGAACGTGCAGAATTAGGGGAACAGAGAGAAGCTATTTTTGCTGTCACTATTCCCGAACAAAGGGGTAGTTTGCGAAAATTTTGTGAATGTATTGGCAGGCATAATTTAACTGAGTTCAACTACCGAATTGCAGAGGAAAAAGAAGCCCATATTTTTGTTGGCATTCAAATTCAAAATCGTGCGGATGCGCGGCAAATTGCTGCAACTTTTGAGGAAAATGGGTTTAAAACTCTAGATCTAACCGATGATGAATTTACTAAATTGCATTTGCGTCATATGGTAGGCGGGCGATCGCGCCTTGCTAAGGATGAGGTTCTCTATCGCTTTGAATTTCCAGAACGTCCTGGTGCGTTAACCAAGTTTCTTGCCTGTATGAATCCCAATTGGAATATTAGTCTGTTTCACTATCGCAATCACGGCGCAGATTACGGCAGAATTGTTTTGGGTATACAAGTGCCTCCAGGAGAAAGAGGACAGTGGCAAGAGTTTTTAGACAATCTTGGTTACAGTTATTGGGATGAATGCCAAAATCCTGCTTATAAATTATTTTTGGGGGCGTGATCTCAACTTTTGAGTTATTGTTTTCAGTTGATGACGCTTACGAGCTTCAGTAATCGTTTGAATTTGCTCTATTGTAATCGCAATTCCCCCTAGACATTTCATTCTTTACTATTATCAGATCATCCCGCAGGGATGCAACGCCAAAATTACCTCTGGGGTATTAGCTATCGATCGCATTCCTAACTTATCAGCAGACAAAATCAATTCTGGAGTATTAGCAGTTGATCGCATTCCTAGCTTATCAGCTAATAAAATTAGCTCTGGTTCAATGACTGGAAACCTTAGTATTAAAGGTAATTTAACTATTGGGCAAGGTAAAGTTAATCTCGATGGTGATCGACAGATTAGACTTGTTGCGAAATAACGCAAAAAAATGCCGAAAAGCCCTTGTACCAACTACTTCAGCTTTTGTAACAGTAAATCAGCTAAAATAATTGCACAGTAAACGTTTTGACTGATTTAGGTTCTTATTTCGCAACAGCTCTATTATATTTGCCGATACGGACACAACAAACAACCTCAAATTACAACTCTGGACAGGATACGGACTCGGTATTAACTCTTCTACCCTATTCTAAGCAGCAGATGGTAATCACTCTTGGCGGGATAATCAAAACAATGAAAGAATGTTGCTAACTACAAGTGCAAATGGTGGTTTAACAGTAAAAGGAACGGGAATTTCTTCTTTTGCTGGTGCAATACAACCAAGTGCGGGAAACAGTGAAAACAAAGGCATTATGTTTCCCAAAGATCCTGGTGGTGGCGGTGGGGATGCTGCATGGATACGCTATTACTCGCGCACCCCTGACTCTACTGAGGCGGGACCAAAAGAACAGTTGACTTTAGAAATTGGCACATCAAACGATCCTACCGATCATATTGCCTTGATGCCTTCTGGCGGTGTAGGAATAGGTACAAATAATCCAGGTGACTACAAATTAAACGTTCAAGGAAGTCAGTATGTATCTGGAGAAATACAAGGAAAAGTCTGGTATTCACAGGAATATGAGTGGAAAAACGGTCAATCTCCTGTAAAAATGGGACACAAAAATAAATGCGTCGCTTTTATTACTTACGTACAAGGTAAATTTTATGGTAGCGGCGAACGAGTTCGTACTTATATAGATGGCGATTATTGGTATCTTGGTGGAGATCAGGGAAGTGGAGGTGCTGATATCGTTGCTAAGGCGAGATGTATTGGTTCTCCTACTTAATCTGAGGAAGGCAATAGGCAAATAGGCAATAGACAATAGAAAAACTTTACCTCTTGGATTTTTAGGATCGCTATTTATGACCGATTTAATTCTGATCGCAGGTGATGAGGTTATTTTTAATCCCAACTTCGGACAGGCAATTGTTACGGTGCGTCCAGCAAAGTTAATTGGTACGGGTAAAATTAAAATTAACAATAAACTTGTTTGTATTGATGGGGACGAAAGAAAAGTTACCGTTCCTACTTGTCCTTATATAACCCAAAAATGTAGTATCCCAGGTATGGGAATGTTATTTATTCAATCTCTAGATAGCAGCCAAAAAGCTCAAAAAACTAAATCTAAAGGTAAACTAGTATTACTCAAAGGAGGAGAATTTAAAGCAAAATTTACAGTAACAGTTCCCGCACAACAACCTTCAACACCCAATCCCATTCCCGATACTACCCTTCAATACTCTGGTACTGGTACATTTATTTCCATGAACCTAAAAGTCCAAGGAACGTGAAAAAACAACTAGAGAAGCGTTTAGCTCAACTAAAAGCCGAGTTTGAATCAGGGCAAAGAGTAATGGCAGAATTAGAAACAAAACAAGCTAATTTGCGAGATACTTTGCTCAGAATTAGTGGCGCAATTCAAATTCTAGAAGAAGAATTAGGAAAAGTCGATCGAGAAGCAGAAAATTCCAGCGATCGAGAAAGTTCTGGTGCGCTCAACAAATCAGAGGTCAGAATAGACAAGACATCTAGCATTTTGAAGTAGGGGCGTATGCCATACGCCCTCATCAGATGACTACTTTTTCTTTCCATTCACATAAAGTCTGCCACTGGCATCTAAAAGAACAGAATCTCCTGCTTTAATTGCTCCTTTATCTTTGCCATTCAAATAAACTCTGCCGCTTCTAATTCTAACCGTGTTACGACCGCTAACTATTTGGGTAGCACCATTAACTGACTGAACCCTAGTGCTACCCGTTCCGCGAACTTCGTATCTAATTCCACCTACGTTACCTCGACTGATACTAGTGGACTGTTTCACACTAACAGCTACTAAATCCGAAGCTAGGGAAATTCCAGAATCATTAACAGGTAACAATAAGCTACCACCCCAGAGCGAAATCGAACCGATCGCTACTAATAAGAACTTGTTCATTCTTGTTTGGATGTTTGAGTAAAAGATTATTTAAAACAAAATTCAGTATAGAACAGCAATTGTGTAGATCTAGACATGGTTTTAAAAATCGTCTTCCCAAAGATGTTCGGGATGAAATACTTTAGTAGCATGTTCAATAGTTAGGCGATCGGCAGATTTGACGAACTTTCTTGGAGTCCAAAATACTTGAGGCGTTATTTGTTCAGCTTCTAGATCGAAAAAATCTGGCATAAATCGCCAAAAAGATGAGTTTATCTGGTTAAGTTCGGCAACTGCATGTTGATTATCATTGACGATCGCTAGATTTTCATCTCCTAATTCTTGTTTCAATCTCAGTCCTAATCTAATCGCCTCTGCTTCATAACTATCAAAACAAATTTCTCCTTCCCAGCGATCGATTAGAGTAATCACTTGAACCCACCGATGCTCTAAGTCAAATACAGCCCTAGCGGTAACAACATCCAATTGACGGGGAAGCCAGTCAAACTGAGAAACTAAACCTTTGAGAATTTCTCGACTTTTTTGAGGCTCGTAACAGGAATAGCTAGAAGAGATGATTCGATCGAACGCTTCTAATTCTTCTTCGTCAATCTCATCAGCATACATAAAATATTCCCAATGGCTAAAAATTTCATCTAAAGAAAAATATTCAGCAGCCAGCTCGGAATCGATTTTGTCAAAACCAGCATCAGTAACAATAAAATTTGTAAAGCTTGATCGATTAAAAGCGATATTGAGATGATTGGGAAAAGTATTTTGAGATTTTTTCTTGTGCTTTTTTCTTCTACCCATTACTTTCTCGCATTTACCAATCTTAAAAGATTCTATCGATAATATTGCTGCAATCGCCCTCAATCTGTATAAATATTGAGCAAAAAAATCGCGTATAGTAATATATTTGTTCTCTAGCGCTAGATTTCGATCCCATGTCTCTTATCTTCGTACAAACGACAAAAGCATCGTCTTTACTAGGTATTTGTCCTCAAAGAGTTAGACAACTCCTTGCTCAAGGAAGAATTCGTGGAGCATTTAAAGATAAACGAGGATATTGGCAGATTCCTCTTTATTGGGGAGGGGCTGTCTGGCGAATCGAATTCGCCAGTTCATAAGCCCCGTGCGTTCCTCAAGTTATTCCTGCTACTCGTGGACTTGAAGGTACTTGGAGAAAACGTTTTTCCAAGAGAGCAACATTTATTCATGTTAGGCAAGATCGACTTCACCACAATCGAAAATACGATACTAACGATCCTGTAATTATTATTCGTAGGAGCGATCGCACAACCTATTGTCATGAAGCAACTATTGAAGGTAGTTGTCGAATTGTATACAAGCCTCAAGAACAAAAGAAATGTGGTGCAACAGTTTGGCTGGAATTAGAGCCAACAACAAAGGTTACAAGCAAAACACATCATCTCTAAATTAATTTTCTGCCGCCATCAAAGTTTAGAGTCATTATCCTTTATTTCCACTTGCGATCGCTGCGCTCAAAAAACTATTGCGTTGACATTACATACTTTGTTAAAGTCATAACGACTTCAATATAGATAACCTGCTTCTAGATTCTATGCTTCTAGTTGGAACTTGTCGAACTCTATTCGCGTGGAGTGTAGCTATCCCAAAAGGAATAGCTGCGGTGAACAACTAATGCATAATCTTAATCCTATTGTTTGCAAATGCCTAAAAAATTGCTACCGTAGCTGCATGTAGAGAAAAAACAGGAATGAATATAGAAAACCCATTAGGTTCGGTTATTCAAGGTTCTCTTACTAAGGGATTAGAGATCAGATTGCATCCCGATGTTTCTGTAGAAGATATGCGCGTGGGGAAATTTTTGGTCGTGCAAGGGGTGCGATCGCGCTTTTTTTGTCTCCTCACTGATGTTTCTCTAGGTACTTCCAGTCAAAGAATTACCGCCGATCCTCCTAGCGCCGAAGATGATTTTCTGCGGGAAGTACTCGCAGGTAGTAGTACCTATGGGACGATCGAATTAGCGCCAATGCTGATGTTTACCCCTACAGAAATAACAGAAGCACAACCAGCTAAACAGGAAAAAGCTAAAAATACTAATCTCGCTTCCTTTGAAGCACAAACTAGTACCAATTTAGAATTATTACCAGTTAAAACCATTCCCGCTCACTTTAGCCAGGTTTACGAAGCTAACGAACGGGATTTCCGTGCTGTTTTCGGTTGGGAAGACGATCCGCACCGCAAAAACTTTTCTGTTGGACAACCCTTAGATATGGATGTGCCGATTTGTATCGATCTCGATCGCTTTGTCGAACGCAGTAACGGTGTTTTTGGCAAGTCAGGGACAGGAAAATCTTTTCTCACTCGTTTGTTGATTTCTGGGATTATTCGCAAGCAAGCAGCAGTCAATCTGATGTTTGATATGCACTCAGAATACGGTTGGGAGGCGATGCAAGAGGGAAAACAGGTAAGTACGGTAAAGGGTTTGTGTCAACTATTCCCAGGACAAGTTGAAATTTACACCCTCGATCCTGAATCTACGAAACGTCGGGGAATCAAAAATGCTCAAGAACTTTTTCTTAGCTACGATCAAATTGAAATTGAAGATTTAAGATTGATTGCTTTTGAATTGGGACTTTCCGAAGCGGCGATCGACAATGCCAATATCCTCATGAATGAATTTGGCAAATCTTGGATTATCCAACTGTTAAATATGACTAATGAGGATATCAAGATGTTCTGTGAGGAAAGACAGGGACATCAAGGTTCAATCATGGCATTACAGCGCAAGCTACACCGCTTAGAAAGTTTAAAGTATATACGTTCCACTTGCCCACACAACTACATCGACCAACTCTTACAATCTCTCGATGCTGGCAGACATATAGTCATTGAGTTTGGTTCGCAATCGAATATGCTTTCTTATATGCTGGCGACGAATATGATTACCAGACGCATTCATGCCAGTTATGTTAAAAAAGCCGATAAATTTTTACAGTCCAAAAATCCTAGCGATCGCCCGCGTCAGTTAGTAATTACCATTGAAGAAGCACACCGTTTTCTCGACTCCAGCATCGTCCATCAGACTATTTTCGGGACGATCGCCAGAGAAATGCGGAAATACTTCGTAACCTTGCTAGTAGTCGATCAGCGTCCCTCTGGAATTGATAACGAGGTGATGTCTCAAATCGGTACTCGCGTCACCTGTTTGCTCAACGATGAGAAAGATATCGAAGCAATTTTTACAGGAGTTTCTGGTGGACAGGCATTGCGATCGGTTTTGGCTAAACTAGATTCTAAGCAACAAGCATTAGTATTGGGTCATGCTGTGCCTATGCCTGTAGTAATTAGAACACGCGCCTACGATCAAAAATTCTATGCAGAAATTGGTGATACTAGTTGGTCGGAAGTAACAGACGCAGAAGTTTTTGCCGCAGCAGAGATTGCTAAAGCAGATTTAGGGTTTTAGACAGCTAATTCTGCATGTTATCTGTGTTTATCTGCGTTTATCTGTGAACACTCATTCCGTCAAAAAACTGAGATGATTTCCTGTTTGAGAACGTAATTCTGCTTGGGAACCCTGAATTTTTAGCTTTCCTTTCTCTAAAAAAATGAGCCAATTTGCTCGATTAATTACGCTAGAACGGTGACTGATCAAAATCGTAGTTTTTCCCATTCGCTCAGACAAAAGCCCGTCTAGAACTTGGGCTTCACTCACGGGATCGAGATTAGCGGTTGATTCATCTAAAATAAGAACGGGTGGATCGCTGACAATGGCTCTGGCTATGGCTAGTCGCTGCCTTTGTCCACCAGAAAGATTAGCTCCAAATTCCCCCAGAACAGTTTGATATTTGTCGGGTAATTCACTGATAAATTCATCTGCTTTAGCTAGCTGACAAGCTTTAACAATTTCCGAAAGGATAACGTGAGGAGTACCTAAGCGAAAATTGGCAATAATTGAGCGACTCCAAAAATGAGGTTCTTGGGGAATGAGGACGACCTGTTGGCGCAAGCAATCTAGGGAGAGATCTTGTAAATTATAGATGCCGAAACGAATATTGCCAGATTGCAGGGGATAAAGCCCCGCAATGAGTTTGACCAAAGTACTCTTGCCACAGCCCGATTCTCCAATCAAAGCCACTACTTGACCCCCAGGAATAGTAACGGAGAAATCCTCTAATAACTGAACTTGACCGAAATAGTTAAAGTTGAGACGAGTACAAACGATCTCATCATTCTCAGCAATTTTGACCAAGGACTTGTTTACATCATCTGGCTGCATTTCTGGTTTGGCATCAGTGACTTCTGTAATGCGTTCGGCGGCGGTTTTGAGCCAAATTAATTCGTTGATGATGACGATCGCATCCGTCATTAACCGAATCCCATTCTGAGCCAAGGTATAGGTGGCAATCAATTGACCAATGCTGATCTCTTTGGCAAGTACTAGATTACTGCCAAACCATAGCAAACCGACGCTACCGAGATTAGAAACCACATCAGAAAAGGTGCGGTTGGTAATGGCAATCTGAATCGCGCCAAACGTCAGATTGGCTACCCTTCCATAGCGACTCTGGAGATCTTCCCACAACTGAAGTTCAGCAGAGGTGGTTTTGAGCGTCAATCCTCCTTTAAAAGTTTCCACTAGAATCGCCTGGTTTTCTCCTTCTTGGGCGAGAACTGTTCTCGTTTTTTGCCGAAAAGTTGGCAGCAAAACAACTGTCGATAGCGCCATCATTGCCACAATCGAGGTGGCACTCAGCATCAGCTTCCAGCTATAAAGCAACAATAAACCCAAAGAAGCAACAGCAATAAAAAACTCACTAGGTAGATTGACTAAAAGCTGAGAAATGACATTTCTAATCCTTTGAATATCGCGGATGCGGCTAATAATTTCGCCACTGCGGTGGGTTTCGTAATAGCTCAAAGGTAGGCGTAGAATTTGTCGCGCAAATTCCAGAATTAGCCCCAACTCCAGCCGTTGAGCAAAATGGGCAATCAAGTGCGATTGTACTAGTTTCAGTCCGCTACCGATCGCACTCATAACCCCAACAGCAATCACCACACCGTTGAGCAGTTTGGTATCTCCCCGAATCAGCACATCATCAGTGAGAATTTGCAGTATGAAAGGATAAGCGAGGGTGAGCAAACCCAGAAAGAGGTTGAGTAGCAATGCCTCCGTCAAAATTACTCGGTAAGGATAGATGCGTCTGAGAAAGCGTTCCAGACCACTAACCCGCTCGTCTGGCTGTTCGGCGAAGCGAACTGGATTTACCTCCAGTAAGAGCATAATGTAGTTTTGCCAGCCTTCGATTAATTCCTTTCGCGACAAATAGCGGATACCAACAGCAGGATCGGCAATCACATACTTATTGCCCTGTCGCCCGTACATCACTACCCAGTGATACCCCAACCAGTGAATAATAGCGGGCAATGGTAAAGCATCAATTTGGTCGAGGATTTCGGGTGAAGCTTTGACACCTTGGGCATTAAACCCTAAAGCCTCCGCTCCCCGTTTCAGACCTAACAGAGTCGTTCCCTGCTGTGCTGTACCGACGATTTCCCGAATGTGAGCGATCGCTAAGGTACGCCCGTAATATTTGGCAATAGAAGCGAAGCAAGCTGCACCACAATCTGACTCGCCGAGCTGCAAAAAACAAGGATATTTAACCCATTTCATCATTCTCGATTCGGACTCAACAGATTAGTCAGGCTAGATTCTAAAGCAAAATAAGTCAAAAATTGTGGAGAAATTCAAACAATTTTCAGAAAATTGTATCTATTCGTGGTAATTATTAAATTAATAATTCAACTAAAAGAGATCCGTAAGATGAAAACTAACAAATCAGACAAGAAAGAAATCAGAACCGTGTCTTTATCAAACCTACCAGTGGTCACTCTAACTGAAAAGGAGATGTCTGCTGTTAAAGGTGGCGGATTGGTACTTTCGGAATGATTGACAGCGTGAAGCGATCGGTCTTCCCTCCACCATATTTTAGGCAACTGAGAAAGGGTTGACTTAGCCAAGTGCTAATTTCCTCAAACTAGGTATTCTTCGGGTTAGTGATGAGCTAGCAGCCTACTTCTCTAGCAAGTAATTAACCTGAGTTCGGGATAAGCTTAGCTCTCAGCACTCAGCCTTGAGCCTTCAGCAATTCAGCCTTCAGCAATTCAGCCTTCAGCCTTCAGCCTTCAGCCTTCAGCAGGATTTAGAAAACAGGAAAGTCACGTCTTCTCAAGTAAACCTGCTGCCTGCTCCCTTTTTCTGCTGATAACTGATAACTGATAGCTGATAGCTGATAGCTGATAGCTACCCTCCCTTTAAGCTGTCTTAACTCGAACTGAGGTTAATTATGTTCAGCGATCCTCATCCAGATCTGATCCGCCCAGTCCGCAGCGACCAGTTTCTTCCTTCTCTGAGTCCTTGGATAAGTTTAGGCGGTTTGTTTCTGATCGGTACTATTGGCGCGATCGTAACTCTCGCTGCTCTGATCGAGTACAATGTCACCGTCAAAGCCCCCGCCACCGTCCGACCTCTTGGAGAAGTTCGGCTAGTGCAAGCGTCTAGAGAAGGAGCGATCGAGAGCATCTTGGTTGAAGAGAATATGACGGTCAAACAGGGAGAGGCGATCGCCTTAATTGATGATTCTCGCCTACAAACCCAAAAAAAACAGCTTCAAAGCAACATCGAGCAAGGGCAGTTGCAAATCCTTCAAATCGCTGCTCAAATTAACAACCTCAACACCAAGTATTCTGCTGAAGCTCAATTACTCGAACGTACTTTAGGCTCTACTATTGCAGCTCTCCAACTTAACCAACGAGACTATCAAGAAAAACAAGTTAGTACCACTACAACAGTCAAGGAATTAGACGCAGCCCTAGAGTTAGCAAGAACAGAAATGCAACAATATCAGCAGTTAGCTAACACGGGATCTATTTCATTTTTGCAGATCGAGCAAAAAGAACAAGCTTTTCAATCTGCTCTAGCCAAATTGGAGCGTGCCAAAGCAATGCTCAATCCCAGTGATGCAACAGTAACGATCGCACAAGAGCGAATTGCTCAAGAAAAAGCTAGAGGAGAATCTACTTTAGCAACATTAAACCAAGAACGAGATAACCTGCTCAGACTTCAACTGCAAATCCAAAATCAACTCGATCGCGATCGCCAAGAACTTCAACAAGTTGAGACGGAAATAAAAGATACTCTTATTCGTGCTTCAGTTGATGGCATTATTTTAAAATTAGAACTGCGAAACCTCGGTCAAATGGTACGACTGGGAGAAACAATTGCCCAAATTGCTCCGAACAATACCTCCTTGGTTGTCAAAGCCCACGTCACTGCTCAAGATATTGGCAAGATTCAACTCTGTAAAACAGACAATATTTCTGATTGTCAAGAGGGAAAAGCCCAACTACGGATTTCTGCATATCCCTATCCTGATTACGGTACGCTAAAAGCTGCTGTAAGGAAGATTGCACCAGATACCCTCGAACCTGAAAGCAATAAGACTAAGACAACTGACCCCTACTACGAAGTTACGCTAGAACCTGAAAAGCCTTATCTAGTAAATGCTGGACAAAAATATCCTCTCCAATCTGGCATGGAAGTTACAGCAGATATGATCGCTAAAGAAGAAACGATATTAACATTTTTGCTAAGAAAGGTAAGATTACTAACCGATCTGTAGGTTTATTTGCATATTAATTGTCGATCGTACTCTCTATAGCGTTAATAAAAGCCTGCGCTAATTCAGTTTTTTGTTTTTTGTAATATCCAACAGCTTCGGAATATTCAGTAAGAGCTTCGGGATGAAATACGTATTTCATTACTGAAGTAATTGCCTAACTCGATCTAAAGCTTCATCTCCTGGGATAGTAGTAACAGAATCATCGCGAACTGCATCTAGCCGTTTTTTTGCTTCAGTAGTCCAAGCTTCCTCAATTGTTGGCTCGATATCAAATTCGAGGCTTTCTACTAATTTTTCTGCTAATAATGCCCTTTCTGCGTTGGGGAGAGATAAAAGCTCTTCTGTTAGTTTATCGAGCGATCGCATAGCTAATTTTAAAATCTTATGTTTGAAGTGTAACAAATATTTTGATCGATTTAACAAACGATTCAAGATGCATCAAGTAATCTGAATGATTTGCGTAATCCTCCAGCTAATCGTCTAGAAGTTTTAAAAGGCGATCGCAAGCAGCAATATAGTATTAGGATTAACCAACAATGGCGAGGTTATCCTAACCATTTAGAATGAAATAGCCCCTCTCTTCTCCACCAAAAAATTAGTGTTTACCAGACTCTTCCTTAGCTGTATCTGTAACTCGCCAACTAAGTTTTAAATTAAACCAGAAATTCCAAAATGTAACCATCGCGATCGCCATTAATTTGGCTAAATATTCATTAATATGAACAATATTAAACAGAAAATTCACGATTAAGACATTTAAAATTAATCCCGACAGACAAACAATATTAAACTTTAAAAGTCTCCGCAAACGCTTCCGCTTTCCTGGTTGATGTCGTGAAATATCGCCAAATGTCCAAACATCATTCCACAAAAAATTATTAATAATTGCCACTTCCGAAGAAATAATCGCACTGCGCGTCAAACCTAGTCCTAGCATTGTCCGCAACAGATAAAATACGCCCATATCGACAAAAACGCCGCTAAAACCCACTACTCCGAAGCGTAGAAAACGAGTAATCGGCCAAAGTGAAAATCTCAATCTGATTAAATGCTGGATATACTCGACATACTGCTTCCATGTCACCTTAGAAGCACCAGCTACCCGTTCGCGGAAAACATAACCAACCTCAGCAATCCAACGAATTTTTCCTCTGGCAGCTACTTCAATTAAAATTTTATAGCCAACTGGACTTAGAGGCTTATTGACAATGGTACTCCGCCTTACCATGAAATAACCGCTCATCGGGTCGGACAGACGACTAATTACCTCTGGTAAGATAATTAGACCCAACATTTGAGCGCCGCGAGAGAGAAAGCGACGAATCATACTCCATTCACTAACACCACCTCCTTCGACATGACGGCTAGCAAGTGCTAACTCAGCACCTCTTTCCATCTCCTGCCATAGTTCCAGCAAGATTTCAGGTGGATGTTGTAGGTCGGCATCAATTACACCCAAAATTTCGCCTCTGGCAGCTTGCCAGCCTCTAATTACTGCTGTAGAAAGTCCTTTTTCCTTTTCACGGCGCATTACTCGTAGTTGCGGATATTGAGGAAGTAATTCACTAGCAACTTTCCAAGTGCCATCGGGACTGTTATCATCGACGACAATTAGTTCGTATTGCCCTGGAATCGATCGATCGAGTAATTCGCTTAAAATGCTAATTATTTCGGGGATATTTTGACTTTCGTTAAACGTGGGAATAATTAAAGAGAATTTCAGCTTACTGGCTTCTGGATTGTCTAGATCTAGTGCAGGAATTTGCAGAGAACCTGTAGGAACTGTTAATAAAGAATTTGTTTGATAATTCATAAGTAATAAGATTTAATTTATTGGCTGGAAGCTTTTAACTGATATACATTAGCGGTAAAGTTATCTAAGTCGATCGTTCCTGAAAAATGGCTTTGTGAAACCAATTGATAGCGAGATTCGATCGCCTGTTTAATTTGCGTAACCAATTTTAGTTTCTCAATGTCTGTTTTTGGTTTAGACCAAACGGGATTTTCTAAATCCAGCCAAATTAAACGAGGATAGGCGATCGCCTTTTTGCTCAAAGTTTGTTCTAAACTAGTTCCCAAATCGGCTGTTTTGGCTGCCAGTAAACTGACTGGTAGATTAGGAGATAAATAATAAGCCAAACGCAAGACATGTCCCCAAGCACTAGAATTCATGGCAATTAGAGTTGGCGTGGTCGATTTCTGCTCAATTATGTCTGCAAGTTGGTGAAACATCCACCGAGGTCGCATCGACAGGTCAACAACATTAATGCTTAAATACAATACCAGCAAACATCCCGCTATTAACTGCTGCCATTTGTGCTTTTGTTTTTCAATCCAGACTGTCACCAATAGCAAACATCCAGGCAGAATAAAAATTAGCGATCGCCCCCCACCAAAACCAACAGTCAGTTTTTTACCAGCTATATCTACTGCTAGCGCTAGTAAGAGGGGAACTATACCCAAGACCAAGGCGATGCCTAAATTACGATAATCTTTTGTTTGCCAAAGCGCGATCGTCAAAATAACCAGCAAAATTATGACAATACTACCTGCTTCTGTAACGAGACAGGGAGGAATACTAGTTGCCATATCTCCTAGTAATAAATGAGTTCCTAGCATATTAGCAACGTCCTGAAGATGATCTAAAAGTGAGATGGTTTCACTGCTAGATAACTGACGAAAAACATCACTGCGGTTATTGAATTGCTGCCTAGTTCCCCAAAAAAACCAAGGTAGAAATAGTATTACTCCCATTCCCAAACGCAACCCATGCAACCACCATCTACGCCTGTCGAAGACAAGTACAAAAATGCCAAGAGTCATCACCCAGTAAGCAAATAGATATTGAGTCAGCATTCCTGCGGTTATGGCTAGAATCAGGACTATACTCCAAAGAATTTTAGGGGTTAGGGGATAGGGATTAGGGGTTAGGGAAGAATCAGCAGTAGATTGTGACTGAAATGTCTCAATTAATTCCACCATTGCCCAAGCGCTTAAAATCGCCCAAAAAACCAGAGGACTATACATCCGCAGATTGAGAGAATGATACAAATAAAAAGGATTTAAACCCAATAAAGCAGCTAAGAGTAAACCGCCACGATTACCTAACAAAGATTTTCCCAGTCCATAAGCACCCAAGATTGAACCCAGACTAAAGGCAGCCACTAA
>CAZJTL010000072.1:0-21089 GCA_964548905.1 uncultured bacterium
CTTTTTCTGTATTGCTTTGCAAGTTCTGAGTCTATTTTTTGTCCTGTACAGAGAATTTGCAGACAGGCAATTCTATATAAAAATATAATTTCTGCCATTTCAGAAACTATAGACTTGATGAACAAGATCGATAAAACAATTGAGAAATATGGTGGATTTCCGATTAACTAATTGCGAAATCAGTATATAGAGATCGCTACTCTCTGTTGCCAAATTTTTCTCTAACAGCATTAGAAATCAAATTTCTCAAGAAAGGAATTTTAACTTCTGGCGGTAAATTGTCTAAAATTTCTTGAACATCTACAGGCAGCTTCAAAGCAAGGTTTTTCTTAGACAACGGAACATCAACATTCCCATAAGCTTTGTACTGCTTAGCTTTAAGTGCTTCTGTTTGAATAGGGTTAGGGTTAGGCATTTTCTTTCCTCCCAATTCCCAATGAATACAGTTTTTCCTGAATATCTTTGTCAGTCAAACCACAGTAGTAATATTTTTTGTCTCTAATGTTAGCGAGGTAATATCCAATCTTGCCACCATATTGACGAAATAGTTCGACTACAAGCTTTTGCTTGGTAATACCGTAGGCTTCCCAGTCCAATTCTGGATCGTATGGTCGATCGCTAGGATTGTAAAAAACACTAGGTTTGGTAATACACCAACCGTCAGGCTTTCTTCTAAGAATACGAAAATAAAGAGGATAGATTATAGTTTGTTGCATCGGCTATACTTGGGGTAGAAACCCCTAGCAATTGCTAGGGGCATTGGGTTTAGTTGTTGTCGGAGTTAGAGTCAGATTGCTCCTCGTCTTCTAACTCCTCAAGCAACTCTTCGGTATAGGCAACATCCTCATCTAGAGAATCGCCTTCTCTTTTTCCCCAAACATCAGCACCTAAGTACCGATATTCAGCAGAAGGCTTGTAGTCGCCTTGACCGTTACCGTTCGATTGTGTCATCGCATCACCTCCTTTAATCGAACATGATAAAATTATATCTCGGTGAACCGCGATATCTCCTATACCTTTGTATAAATATTTAACAGGCTTGGCAATCGATTTAAACTTTGCTCATTTCCTCCGCAGCCAAAGCGTTTTGAATACCTCCCAACCACTCGATCAAATCTTCTAATTGTCTCTGGGGTTTAAGTACTCCCAAGCCTCTAACTGTCACCTTTTTGGGACTATAAACAAAGCGCGATCGCAAGTGGGTTGGTAATTTTTCTTGCAATAATGTCCACGCTGGTTCCGCCATCGGGGTTTCTAAGATCACGTGTTGTTTGCCATCTGGTTTGACACGAGAAAATCCTAAAGATTTGGCGATTTGCTTCAATTCCATCACTTGTAAGAGTTGCTGTGCCGGTGGGGGTACAGTTCCATAGCGATCGCTCCATTCTCCTGCTATTTGAGTTAATTCTCGTTTGGAAGCTGCTGCTGCTACCGCACGATAGGCATCCATTTTCTGTTCGAGATCGGTAATGTAATCGGCAGGAATAAAGGCTGTTAGAGGCAAATCTACCTGAGCATCTTCGACTTGAGGAATTTCTTGTCCTTGAACCTCTTTAATTGCTTCCTGCAACATTTCCATATACAGATCGAAACCGATCGCTGCCACCTGTCCCGACTGTTCGGCACCGAGGAGATTACCCACGCCGCGAATTTCCATGTCTCTGGTGGCTAGTTGATAGCCAGAACCAAGTTGGGTGAACTCTTGTAAAGCCCTTAATCGCTGTCTGGCTTCTTCTGTTAAACTCTGTTTATTGGGGTATAGTAGCCAAGCGTGTGCCTGAATTCCCGATCGCCCGACTCTTCCCCGCAATTGATAGAGTTGGGATAAACCGAATCTTTGTGAATCTTCAATAATAATCGTATTCACTCTGGGAATATCCAAACCAGATTCAACAATAGTCGTACAGACTAGAATGTCCGCGTCGGCATTGTTAAAAGCCAGCATAGTGGATTCTAACTCGCCTTCGTGCATCTGTCCGTGGGCGATCGCGATTCTGGCATTGGGAACCATTTCTCGGATTTTCCCTGCCACTTCTTCAATTCCCTCTACTCTGGGTACGACATAGAAAATCTGTCCACCCCGATCTAATTCGTTACGAATCGCTGTTCTAATTACTTCGTGATTATAGCCTGATAAATGGGTTTTAATCGGACGACGAGAAGGTGGAGGAGTGGCAATAATACTCATCTCTCTAATTCCAGATAGGGACATATAGAGAGTGCGGGGAATGGGAGTAGCAGAGAGAGTCAATACATCCACCTGCATTTTCATGCTTTTGATTTTCTCTTTTTGATTGACTCCAAATCTTTGTTCCTCGTCAATTACCAGCATCCCCAAGTCTTTAAATTTCAAGTCTTTGCTCAATAATTGGTGCGTACCGACGACAATATCTAATTCACCTGTAGAAAGACGATGAACGATTTCTTTCTTCTCAGATGTAGTCCGAAAACGATTGAGTAAACCAATATTGATCGGATAAGGAGCAAAACGCTCCTTGAGAGTGTGATAGTGTTGTTGAGACAGAATTGTTGTTGGTGCTAAGAAGGCAACTTGTTTGTGTCCGCTAGTGATAACTTTGAAAATTGAACGAATCGCAACTTCTGTTTTACCAAAACCAACATCACCACAAACCAGACGATCCATCGGGCGATCGCTTTCTAGATCGATTTTGACATCTTGAATCGCCTTCAGTTGATCGGGAGTAGGTTGGTAGGGAAAAGAATCCTCTAATTCTACTTGCCAGGGTGTATCGGGTGGATAGGCAAAACCCGTAAATTGCGCTCGTTTGGCATATAAATTGAGTAGATCGACTGCCAGCTTTTTAATCGCTTTGCGTACTTTAGTTTTAGTCTGCTTCCAAGCTTGGCTAGTCATTTTGTCCAATCTCGGCGGACGATCGCCCATTTGTCGGAAGCGAGAAACTAAATCCAATGCGTCTGCTGGTACTCTTAATAAACCATCGGCATATTTAATTACCAAATATTCGCGATCGGATAAATTTTCAAGTTGTAAAAACTTACCGATACCATGATGTTTGTGGACGATGAAATCCCCTGGACGTAGTTTATCTAAATCTACCTGTTTGGAAGCAGCGCGACGACGTTTGCGAATATAGGTAGCAGTAGCGAGGGTACGTTGTCCGAAAAATTCCCTGTCGGTGACAACAACAATTCTGTAGGTAGGTAAAATGAATCCTTCTACTTCTGCCAAACCAGAATATTTTAAGGCTACCGCCGTATCTTGAATGACTAATCGTTCGATCGCTGGATAATCGCGAGGATTAGGCACAAATTGCACCGCACAATCGTGTTCTTGTAATAGAGATACCGATCGCGAGGGTTGAGCAGAAATCAACCAGGTAGAATATTTATTTAAGGTAATACCCGTGTAAATTTCCCGTTTTCCCCGCAATATTTCCGCTAACTTGGCAAATTGATGGGGAGTAGTGGGAATAGGACGACTAGATAAATTAACTGCACCGCGATCGGTTTCATCTACCAATTCCGATAAAAGCAAATTAGGAAATCTAATCGCTTCCGATCGACAATCCTCCCAAGCACAATGACTTTTTGGTAAGGGCGAATCGCCATTCGCCCCTACAAATTCCTGCCACTGTTCTTCAGCATGTTCGATCCAACGATTGCTATGTGCCTGACATTGTTCGACTTCATCAAAGACAACTAAAGTATTCTCTGGCAAATAATCTAACAGAGATGCAGGTTTCTCAAAGGCAACACCTAAAAAACGACGCATTCCTTCGGGAATGTTACCTGCTGTTAATGATTCTTGTTCTTCTGGAGAGAGATAATTAGCGATCGCCTGTTTTTCTTCTACTAGAGAATTAGCAATAATCGGCGAGAAAGAAGTAGGAGTGAGAGTTAATTGTTCGATGCGATCGAGCGATCGTTGGGTGGAGGGATCGAATTCTTTGAGTTGTTCTAATTCATCCCCAAACCATTCCAAGCGTACTGGTAATTCTGCCGAAACAGGAAAAATATCAACAATATCACCCCGTCTACTCCATTGTCCCTCTATTTCCACCAAGGGAACGCGATCGTAACCCAATTTAGCTAAGGTTCGATCCAAACTTTTAGAATCCTGGATCGTTCCCTGTTGCAGAGTCAGGCAATACTTTTGAAAAGCTGCTGGTGGTGGTAAGTGAGGTTGTAGCGATCGCTCTGTACTAACAATAGCAAAATTTTTCATGGTAGGGGCGGCGCTTCTTGTTCGGACGCAGGTTCCGAACCCGCGCCTTGCGAATGGCGATTCGCCTCCACAAATCGTCGATAATACCTGCATCTGTCCCCAAATCATCTCTGATTCTGGGTCAAATGGCTCGTAGGGCGATGCTTCTGAGGTAGGATAGAAATTTACTGTCAACCAACCCATCGCCTCTAATTGGGCTGCCCATCGCCCAGCTTCTTCGATCGTCGCACAAATAACACAGATATTCTGTTCCTGCACCTGCGCCAAACTAGACGCTACTAATCCTTTAGGTAAACGAGGTATACCGTTGAGGTGTAGCGACTTATTCTTGTTTAGTTTTTGGATTAACTCGCTAGTAAGAGGAGATTTTCCGATCGCGCGAATAATCGAAGCAAATGTCATGTCGATCAAATAAAGGGATTAGGGATTAGGGGTTAGGGATTAGGGAAAAGAAGTCAGAAGGCAGAAGTCAGAAGTCAGAAGTCAGAAGTTAGAAGTCAAAAGTTATAATTTTCTCCCCCGCTTCCTCCGCTTCCCCTGCTTCCCCTGCACCTCTGCTTCTCTGCTTCCCTACTCTTTTTACGGTGCTTGCAAAGCTACCAAGTTATTTTCTGGTAAGTAGCCGCGAAATTCACCGTGATGGGCGAGTATTGCTAGAATCCTTAGAGGATAATCTGGCTCGATGTGTAAATCTGCCCAAGGAACAGCAATTTCTACACATTCGTTAAAAGCCATATATGCTCGACTAGATTTAGGATGCCAGAAAAAATTCTCTCCTGCTTCTTGCATCCAAATTGATTCCGTCAAGAGATTCACGCCTAAATGATGGCGGAAGTGATAATTTAGAGGTGCTTCATCTGGTAATCCTGCGATCGGTGCGGGGCTATTGTCACCATGAACGCCTGGATAAAACCAGAGTAGGTGTAATTCGTTAGGAATATCTTTATCTACTTGTGAACCTGCTTTGAAATCAACTCTCAAATAAAAATTGAGGTGATCGAGTCCGTAGAAAAGTCGCTGTACTAAACTACTACGATGCATTGTTCCTCTCGCACCACCAATTTCGATTCTTCCTGCTTTATCCCAATCTTGCTCGTCACCTACACCATTAATTTCAGGATGGATAAAACTCATGGGCAAGCGATCGCCTTTAGCTTCATGTACTTCTAGCGGTTGTAGTAGGTAAGGCGGAATTTTTTCGTTGAGAGAGCTATAAATAGCATAGAGATGTTCTCGGAATAATTGGTCGAACATGGCATCTTGATTGGAAGAATGCCCTTCACCAAACCACCAAAACCAGTCTGAACCTTCAGCAGCATACAAAGCTTCCCAAACTTCTGGGTTATTTTCTTCTGTTGCTTCTGGATGCTTGGCGAGAGTTTCTCTAGCTTCCGTTAAATAATCCCAAGCGCGATTTTTCACGGGATCGCCAATCCAAGTAGTAAAGCTACCGTCTACCCAAGAACCACTGTGTAATTTTGGGTTAGAAATAGTGGTAGTGGGAGGATATTTTTCAATGAATTCGGAAACTGTAACTAATTTAATATCATCTTCCTTACTCAGCCGTGAGTAAAGCGCGTCTAGGAAGGGTAAGCCATCTTTTTGATAGTATTCCCAACAATTTTCGCCATCGAGGGCAATAGTAACCAACCAAGGTTGTTCGCTGTCGCTTTCATCTGCCATGCGTTGAATTGCTTCCAAATGTCCGACTAAATCGGCGGCTGCTTTTTGCGATTCCATGGCACCATAAGTAAAACCGATTAAATCGGAAAGACGGTGATCGCGGAAGACGATCGCCAAGTCTCCATAATCAGTTTCTAAGCGATAGGGACGATACATCAATTCTGGTTCGCGAATGTTACCCACTTCATCACGGTGGAAGAAATGTTTGAGACTCCACCCCAATACTGCTTCATCAGAGCAAATCCAGTTAAATCCTTCCTTAGCAATGTAAGGTAATATAGCAGGACTAACCGACTGTTCCGATGGCCATAAACCACGGGGTATTGTTCCAAATCTATCTGCATACATTTGTGTCGCTTTCCGCAGATGACGGGGGATATCTTCCGCCCACTGGAAACGTTTTTCTGGTAGTGTCATTTCTGGTACGGCAACACGACCAGCATCAGTATCAGCTAATAAAGGTAAGATGGGATGGGTGTAGGGACTGGTAATTACTTCTAATTGCCCTGCATCTTGCATTTTTTTGTGTTGAGGAACGATGCGAGCAATTATTTCTCTTTGTTTGGAGTAAATACGCTGGCGATCGGCTAAAGTAAAGTCTTTTCCTTTTTCTAACCAAGCAGCAATATCTGGATCGTCCCAAAATAAGGGATCGATCCAAGCTAGATTATGCCAAGCCAGCAAGTCGCTATAATCTTGCAAACTCCAGTATTCTAAACACCAAGGTTGTCCTTTTTTCTGTCTTTGTTGATAGAGTTCCCTGTATCGAGGGTGGGGATCGACAAGAGTATGGTGATTACCATCAAAGAAATGGTGAATGATGTATTGTTTTTGTGCTGGCGTTAGTTGTGCTTCAGGAGTTAAAGCTAGTTCCAGGTAAGGATCGAGTGCAACTCCAGCCACATAATCCTCTAACTGCAAAATTAGTGAAGGAACTAGATTGACTGTCTGATGCAATTTGGGATATTTTTCGAGGATTAAAACTAAATCCAAATAATCTTTCGTACCGTGTAGGCGCACCCAAGGTAAACGATACTTTCCCGCTAGGCTTGAGTTAGGATCGCGAGATTTATAGAGGGGTTGATGCTGATGCCAAATAAACGCGACGTATAGAGGATGAGACATGAAGGAGTTACACCAAATAGAATAAGGACTACCTGGAAAGAGCAGGCGATTATTGTTCTGACTCTTTAGTCTAATCTAATAGTCTATTTTGACTTACTTCAAGCCAAATTACTAATTCGATTCATACCAAGTTGCTATCAAAAGTGTACAAGGGATTTCTACCCAATTTTTCTGATGAAATAGCCCTGGTAATCTTGAGAGAGAAACCAACCAACAATTGATAAACTAATATTTGAATAGACAAACGAGCGATCGCAAAAAGGAGCAAACAAAAATTGACGGTTAAACCAGATTGGCTCAGAGTCAAGGCACCTCAATGGCAACGGGTTGGTAGCGTTAAGGAAATTCTGCGCGACTTAAACCTTAATACTGTTTGCGAAGAAGCCTCTTGTCCTAATATTGGCGAATGCTTTAATGCAGGTACAGCAACTTTTTTAATTATGGGCCCTGCTTGTACTCGCGCTTGCCCTTATTGCGATATTGATTTTGAGAAAAAGCCTCAACCCCTAGATAAAACCGAACCGCTACGATTAGCTGAAGCAGTCAGGCGTTTGCACCTCAATCATGTAGTTATTACTTCAGTCAATCGAGACGATTTGCCTGATGGTGGTGCTATTCAATTTCAATGCTGCATTGAAGAAATTCGTAAAATTTCTCCCCAGACAACCATTGAAGTATTAATTCCAGATTTATGTGGAAACTGGAAAGCTTTAGAAATTATTCTGCAAGCAGAACCAGAAGTACTCAATCACAATACAGAAACTATTCCTCGTCTGTATCGAAAAGTGCGTCCACAAGGAAATTACGAGCGATCGCTCGAACTTCTGCAACATACTCGTCAACTAGCACCTAAAATTTACACCAAATCAGGCATTATGGTGGGTTTGGGCGAAACAGATGCAGAAATTCGGCAAACGATGCAAGATCTACGTTTTGTTGATTGCGATATTTTGACGATTGGACAATATTTACAACCTTCTCAAAAACATTTAGGAGTACAAGAATTTGTTACTCCTGCTCATTTTGATGCTTGGCGAGAATTTGGTGAGGAAATCGGCTTTCTGCAAGTTGTCTCATCTCCTCTCACCCGCAGTTCTTATCATGCAGAACAGGTTAGAGAATTAATGCAACGTTATCCTCGTTAGGTTAAAACTTGAGCGAAAAAAAGATACTATAAGCAAGAGCTAAAAGATTAAATTTTTGAAAAGGAGAATAACAAATGACTGCTGAAAGTATGCTTTTTAATGGAGCAATTCTATCTATTGTTTTAGTTCTAGGCGGTCTAGCTTGGGGCTTTTTACTTCTCAAAATCCAAGGCGGCGAGGCGGAATAGGGGTTAGGGTTTAGGGGTTAGGGTTTAGGGGCTAGGGTGTAGGGATTAGATAGGGTGTAGGGTGTAGGGTGTAGGGAAAAGTTATTATTTCTTTCCTGCTTCCTCTGCTTCTTTACACCAGGACAACCACAAGGGATTGCACGGCGGGTGAACATTTGGTCGAGAACCTCCGAAAATCGCGCCTCCCCTACATCTCTGCTGCGAAGTTGCCCCTACTTAGTCTGACCTGGAGGAACTTGTGGGGAAGGAATTGGTTGTTGACCTGGAGGAACTTGTGGGCTGGGGGCTGGACGGTTGTTGTTCTGGCAATAGTTACTCAACCAAGTTAATCCTGTTAAAGAACGAGCTGGCATTACAAACAAATCGCTTTGTGGTAGTTGGATGTTAATCTGTTCTGGTGGTACAGTTCCAGGCCAAATCCACTGCATCAAGGGAGAAAGTTCTTGAACACCAATATTTAAGCCACATAAGCCATTCATCCAAGCTAGTTGACTTTGCAGTGAAACAACAGCTTCATTGCGAATAGCGTTGAGGGTGGTTTGAACTTCAAGAGATTCTTGTAATACTAAATTTTCTTGACCAGTTCCTAAGCCATAAGCCAATTCGATCGTATCGTAAAAAATTGGCAGAATAAAATTATCCACCAATCCAATCACACCATTAATAATCGAGACAAATTGACCCGCTCTCAATTCGATCTCTACTTGACCATTCTGATTTAATACGGTAACTGGTCCTGCTAAACTATTGGTTAAAACGCCTACCAATGAAGCGCTGCGAGTGGAGTCGTGCTGAATAAATAAGGCTGTTCCTTGTGAAATAATGTTGGCTTGTGGTGTAATGATGTTGCTTTGTCCCATCCCTGGACGAATCATGACTAGAGCAGAACCACTAGTTAATTCAAACCGTCTTTTGCCCCGAGGAAAACGAAATACTGTGTTTGCTCCCGTTCTTACTAATGTGCCTTCGTTAAATAATAATTCTGCTCTTGAGCTAGCACCTGTTCTGAGGACATCTTGAGGAACGATCGCCTCTCCTTTTTTAGCTGTCTGCCAACCCCCTTGATTTTGACGATTGAGTTCAACTTGGTTTTTTAATTTATATAACTGAGCGCGATTTAGTGGTGATTGAGCTTGAACTGGTTTAAACCAAAAATGTACCATTATCGTAACAATTAAACCCACAGCTACAAAACGGATGAATTGTTTGGCAATTGATTTCCAGAAACTCTGCATAAAAAAATTGGGGCAAACGTAATCTAATTACAAAAGTTGTTAAGTGAGC
Source organism: uncultured bacterium (assembly GCA_964548905.1). GTDB lineage: Bacteria > Cyanobacteriota > Cyanobacteriia > Cyanobacteriales > Xenococcaceae > CAZJTL01. Next base: position 9,633 of record CAZJTL010000072.1, read on the forward strand.
TTGGCAAATTGCATAGAAAAAATAAGCAGACGTAATTAATATACGATTAACTTTAGAGTACAAGATCGGCTTGCCATAAATAATTGTTTCACAGATTGACAACAAACCATTAACTTACACAACCAATCTATCTGGTGAGGTCTAGAATTAAATATGTAGATGCACAATCATTAACTCGCTCTGACGGTATTAAACACAGATTACCAAAATTAACAAATTTTTCCCTTATTTCTCCAAGAGGAGTGATTTAAAAATGATGATTAAGCGCTCAGTTTCTTTACTGGTATTGCCCGTTGTACTTGCTGTTTCTGCTGTTGCTGGTATCGCTCAAGCTGGAGACATCGATGTTAGAAATGGAGGTACGAGAGTTACTATTGGTGATAACGGAGATATCAAAGTCCGTCAACCTGGACAGAGAATCGATGTTAGAGACAACAGCAGTGATTCTGGATGGTGGAATCCCAGGATTCTCTCTTTTCCTCTGAATAAGAAAACTATTAGTTGCAGAGGAGGAACCTATAGTTCTCAATCTACTCGTACTAGTGGTTCTGGTGGTACTTATAGCCGCACTACTACGTCAACTACCAATTGTAGGTGAGCAAAAGCAGACTTTGGTTAATAGTTAATGGTGAGCTTGCCAATCTGGACAATGCAGATAGCATTTTATTGTTTAAAAACTATCTGCATCTTTTTTTTGGGCGCTGCTGAATCAGGTTATGATAAATGAGATTTTGGAGATTGTCCAAATTCTAAACTGAGTTGGACGTATGACTTGCTATCTTGTGGTTTCAGATGGATCTTTTTGGCATCTGCGAGTAAATAGCTTTGCCAAAGCAAGGAACTACCAGGACGTTGCCGATCGGCGCTTAACCATTGTTGAAACACTAGTTCTCGATCGTCTTGAGGTGAAACAATTTGATAGTAGCGGATGCGCTTGCGTCGATCGCCACCACAACGGATACATTGCAACCCAAATCCCATGCGATCGATAAAATATCTGACAATGGTGACAGGACTAGCATTTTTAGCAATGCCAATTTTGGTAGCAGTTTTAATTTCTAGGCGGTTTTGAATGGCGATCGCTGCCATTGCTTTTAAGTCTTCGTCGTAATTGCTCAATTCCCTGTTCAGATCGGCAAGCAACCGAGGAATTCCCAAAATTTCCATAATACCTATGGTTGCTCCTAATTGAGAACTATTAAAATCAGGTAAAAATAGGCTTCCTTCGCCTTGTTCGAGCATTTTTCGGGCTACAGTTGCATCTCGTTCCGCCAGGAAAGCATTACCAACTGTCAGAAAATAATGTAATTTCAGTTGTTGATACCAACCATCGTCATCTAAAGTAACTAATTCAGGGGTGACAGGAAGACAGTAGCGTTTATGCAATTCAAATTTTCTCAACTGTTTTCTTTGTGTGTTAGTCTTAACCATGCGTCTGTTGAGACTCAAATACTCTTCATCAGTGAGATTTTTGGCTGTGGCGATCGCCTCGCACTCTGCTTGATAGTTTTGTTCTCTAACTTCTGCGATCGCTTCTACTAGAGATTTAGTTTCGATTTTGCTTTCAGAGTCTACATTTTTTTCAACTTTACTGGGAAGATTCGCAACTTCTTGTACCTGATGTCCTTCTTCTCGCAATCCTGCTAAAACGGAATCACGATAACTAATCATCGCTGCGTTAAAACGGACTGCCATCTTTGCCCAACATAACAAAGATTCTGCTTGAAATTCTGTATCTACCTCGTCGATGGTTTCAAAGTCTGATTGTTGCAGCAGACGAATATTTAATTGGGTTAATCGTTGTCCAGAAGTTAGGAGTGCAGGAATAGAAGTAGAACCATTACCTATTTTGTTAAAACCATAGGTAGCGCACCAGATATATCTGGGAATGTTGGCGCGGATACGACCTAATGTTTGTCTGACAGTATTTTCTGCTTGGATGCCTTGTGCAATACACCAAACCGCAGTAAAGTGATGCTTGAGTTCTATACTTACTCCTGTTTCGATCGAAGGACTTACTAGTACAATCTCATAGTCACCTAAAATCCGATCTAGATTGCTCATACAACCATAAGCAGGATGTTGGGGATCTGCTAGAGATTCGGAATCGATCCGTAAGATTTTTTTCTGAGGAAATTTTTTCTCTAAGTAGGCTTCTAAAGTACGAGTACCCCATTGACTCTTGAGTTTTTGTGCCGATAAACAGACAAACGGCTTACCTCCCTGTTCGATATGTTTTTCTAAATCTTTTACTAATAGTTTCGGTGTATTTTCTGAATAGTTATAAACTTGCCAGCAATTTTCTGAATTTGGTTTCCAATCGTTTTCAATAATAAATGGTTCTAAATTAATACCCGATAAAGACATTAAATAATCTAAAGAAGTATCACTAAGATCGGCATCTGCGACGTATACTTGCCCCTCACCACCCAAAATATTTTGCATCAAAATTTTGAGAGATTTAAGAATAGCAACACGATTGTCTTTGCAAGTAAGAGAATTCAAACCGTGCCATAAAACCTGTTCGACTTCATCAATAATTACCACTGCATTCGACCAATCGATCGCCTGAAAATGAGCGCTAGAGTCTGGATGAAGGGAGTCGATACATAAGCCATATCCTTTGGCGATCGCATCAGGATTATTTTTAAGTTCAGTCACGTACTTCAGTCCAAAACGCTGACACAATGCCTGAACTAACTGAATGCGATGTCCAATTACTAACACTCTTTGCCCTTTAGCTAAAGCGGTAGAGACAATTTTCTCCAATAACTTAGTTTTTCCCGTACCTTTAGGAGATTTAATTCCAACTAATTTCGCTGTCTCGGAAATTTCTATTTCTGGTAAATAACGTTGATTAAGGGGAATTTGCGGAGTATAGGTTAATTGTGTCCATGTCTTTGCCTTCCAAGTTTCTAAAGGCAAAGCTTTAGCATAGACTGCTTCAAAACTTGTCTGTCCCCAATTGGCGATCAAGTCATCAACACCTTTGCCTAGCTGAGATTCCCAGGTGACGATTTTGACTAAAGCACCAGACTCTCTGAGTAAATATCCCATCTTGCGAACCGCAGCATTGACGGCTTTCAGGGTATTTGGTTTCGAGTCTCGATCGAAAACAATATAAATTTCGCGTCGAGAATCAGCTAATTTTTGCAGTTGGGGAATCAAACGAGATTTACCAATACGGTTGCCATATTCATCTTTAGGCGTGCGATAACCACTGTTAACGCCTGGTAAGGCGATCGCCGCATAGCCAATACTTAATAATGCGCCTGCTTTTTTTGCCCCTTCAGTCAGACAAAGAGGAATAGCAGGATGTTTGATTAACCACTGCCAAAAACCAAAATCCGATTGCTTAGGATCGATATCTGTAGTCAGAATTTCTACCCCATAGCGATCGGCGATACGCTGCCAAATGTGTAGAGGTAAACGGAGAGCAAAAATTCCCGTTGGTACTTTGGGAGGATGTTCGTATTTGATCGGTTTCCCTTTTTTATCGCTACTGCGGGGACGATCTGGTTTAAAACAGCCCCACAAATCATCTTCTCCAGTCAGTAAATCGATTCCCGAACACCACCAGCCACCATCTTCAATATGGGCATAGCGTTTCAGAAATTGCTCGCTGACTCTGCCATCGTTGCGCCTGGGAATAGCCTCAGAATAGAGCAAATACTCAGACGGACAAGAACCTTCTAAAGGAATTACATTGAGTTGTGTGAGTTGTTCGTCTACGCCACTGGCTTGCCATTCGTTTAAATAGTTCATTTATATTAGTTTTTTTATATGCATTTGCGGCTCGGAAAAATTAGAATACAACGAATGAGGGGGCAATTGTCAAAGTAAAAAATTAGCCTTCAGATAATATTTTGAAGATTTACAGGGTTAAATTTTTAGCAAACTCGACTACAGAAAAAAATAAGATTGGCGATCGCTTATTTCAGGAATTACTAGAAACGACGAGCGATCGAGCTAAAAAAAGTTAGCATGGGAATACAGCTCAAGAAAACGATCGAGATGGTAGCTAATCCTTCCGACATTACTACTGACATTATTCTGCCTTTAGAAAATGGCGATCGCCTGACGCGCCATGAATTTGAACGGCGTTACGCTGCAATGCCTCATCTAAAGAAAGCGGAATTAATTGAAGGAGTTGTTTACGTGCCAGCAGCATTACGTTTTGGAAGTCATGCAGAACCTCATAGTCGTTTAATGACATGGTTAGGAGTTTACCAAGCATTCACTCGTGGAGTGAAAATAGGTGACAATCCTACAGTTCGCCTCGATTTAGATAACGAACCTCAACCAGATGCAGTGTTATTCATTGAAGGCGGACAAGCTAGAATCACTGAAGATGACTACATTGAAGGCGCACCAGAGTTAGTAGTAGAAGTGGCTGCTAGTAGTGCTGCCTACGATCTGTATGATAAGAAACGAGCATATAGACGCAATAAGGTACAAGAATATTTAGTCTGGCGAGTATACGATCGAGAATTAGATTGGTTTAGTTTAGAAACAGGGGAATACAATTTACTTGCACCAGATTCCGAGGGAATTATTCGTTCTCAAGTATTTCCTGGTTTGTGGTTAGCCATCCCTCAATTATTATCAGGAAAGATGAATGAAGTATTAGGGGTATTGCAGCAGGGATTGAATTCCAACCAACATCAAGAATTTAGTCAGCGTCTTTCTGCTTAGATCGGTAGTAATTTTCAAGTAGTGAATAACTCTTTCTGGCTATTTGGTTGCAATAATTCGCCTCCCGATAAAGAATTATAGAATCGCGCTACATCTTGAGCATTAGAAAGTATTGCGCCCTCAGCCCCAAATATTGACGATCTTAAGTTGGTGGTATCATCTAATGAGCCATCTCGACCAAAACTACCGTCCGTTTTCAGATAATCATCGTAACCAAGTGCTTGATTACCTACAACCTCCTCTTTACCACTCACGAAAGTATGATTTAGTCCTAATGGGTTGAGAATTTGCTCGCGCACTACTTGGTCATAAGACATCCCTGTGGCTTTTTCGATAATTAGACCAGCAATAACGTATCCAGTGTTAGGATATACCCACGTTGGAGAAGATCTTTCTCCCGAGAAGCTTGGCTTACCATAAATATATTCGACTAACTCTTCTGGCTTAAACTGCTTGTTCGTACCACTGGCAATGCTAGCTTGGACATCTGCTTGAAATTTTTCATCAGCAATATAATCAGGTATACCGCTAGAGCCATTCAGAAGCTGTCTGATTGTGATGTCTTTACCATCTGGAATATTAGCAGCAATATCTGGCAGCCATTTATCTAAGGTATCGTCCAGGCTGAGTTCTCCAGATTCAGTTAGTTTCAGCACGGTTGCAGCAGTAAATGCCTTGGTAGTGCTATTAATTGCAAAGATATCGTCTGGCTTAGTAGGAGTGCCATCGCCTACGTTAGATAACCCTGCTGCGCCTTCCCAAGTGAAACCATCAGAAGTTATGAGTGCTTGGGTAACTCCTGGTGTGGTACTCTCGACTTGACCTTGATTCAAGGCATTTTGGAGTCGATCGGCTAAGGCTGGATCGCCAAAGATAAAACTATCTGGCTGCAAGCTTTCAGCTTTTACTCCTTGTAGGATAGCTATCTGACGATCGCCATCACTGACGATCGCTCCCTCATCGCTATCTTGAATGGTCAGATTTTCAAATGTCGCACCCAATCGACCCACTTTGATGCGATCGCTACCTACAGTAAAGTCAGTAATCAGATTGGGGTTTTCGGTCTTACCCCAGTTGCCAACTGAAAAGACATCGGCATCCTCATTACCAGTCATCAAGTCGCCACCATCATAATCATCAACCAAAAGATCGCTACCTTGACCGCCGAGTAAAATATCTTTGCCTGTACCACCTGTTAAGATGTCATCACCTCGATCGCCTATGAGGAAATCATCACCAGCTAGTCCATACAGTTTGTCATTGCTATTACTACCGATTAGTTGGTCTTTTTCGCCATTACCTCTTAGTGTTGGATTCTCCTCTGGCGTATCTGCAACCTTTTGAACACTATCAAATGAATCCAAATTATCTAGATAGGGAAGTAAGAGAGTACTATCATTTTTATGCCAAAGCTTGTTTGTTACTAAGACGCAAAGATGTCATTACTATTGTTGTTTTGGCAGGAATTGTTTGGTCATTTATCCCTGCATGGCTATTAACATTTCCTGAAGTAATTGAGTTTATTAATTCACAACGAACTTCTCCGATCGATCCCAATAGTCTTATGTTGGCAAATCTAATCGAACGTTTGGGTTCTTACTTGGCAGCAAGTACTTTTGTTCTGCTCTTGAGCTTTGCGATCGTCTCAGAAAGGCGCAGCAGACAAAAAGCGATCGAACTGGCACAAGAAATAGATTTTTTAGCAGCAGCTTTAGAAAGATCTCGGATTGCGCGGAATATCCACGATTCTCTAGGACATACTTTAACTACTCTCGATATTCAATTAGAACTAGCTCAAAGACTCTACGATCGCAATCGAGATAAAGCCAGATCTGCACTAGACAATGCTAAAAACTTGGCACATCAATCCCTCTCTGATGTACGTCGATCGGTACAAACAATGCGATCGCCAACTTTTAATCTCGATGAAGCAATTCTTACTTTAATCGAACAGATCGAACAAAATCAAAATCTGGCGATCGAGCTAGATATTAATCTACCAAAATTACCATTGCCAACAAGTTATCAGCTTTACTTGATCCTGCAAGAAGGCTTAACTAATATTCAAAAACACAGCTACGCTTCATTCGTTAAAATTCGCGGACAGCCGACACCTGAAGGAATTATTCTAGAAATTGAAGATAACGGACGAGGATTTAATTCCAATTTTGTTGATTCTGGTTATGGATTATTGGGAATGAAAGAGCGAGTTGATAACTTGGGAGGACACTTTAAAATTAATAGTGCGATCGATCGAGGTACTTGTATTCAAGTTGCAATTCCTTTATGATTCAAGTTTTACTTGTAGACGACCAAACTTTATTTCTCGAAGGTTTAGCCAATTTACTTGCCCTCGAAGAAGATTTAGAAATCGTCGGACAAGCTTATGATGGCAAAGAGGCGATCGCGCTGACGCGACAACTTCAGCCAGATGTCATTCTCATGGACGTAAGGATGCCGATTTGTGATGGAGTGAAAGCCACTGGTGAAATTCACAAAAGCTTTCCTCTCATCAAAATTATGGTACTAACAACCTTTGATGAAGATGAATATATCTGGCGATCGCTGCAATCTGGTGCGTTAGGTTATTTACTCAAAAATACTCCCTCACAGCAAATAGCTGCTGCAATTCGCACGCTTTATCAAGGACACTGCCAACTCGATTCTACTATTGCTGCCAAAGTATTCGCTCAATTAAATCCACCAGCTTTATCAAAACAGAAAGATTATCAAAATCTTTTTAGCGAACGGGAACTAGAAATTCTCAAACTACTAGGAAGAGGACAAAATAATCGAGAGATCGCACACAAACTTCATTTAACTGAAGGAACAATCAAAAATTATATCACTAATATTTTTTGCCAACTTGGAGTTCGCGATCGCACTCAAGCAGCACTTTGGGCGAAGCAAAATTTAAGTAGTTGAACAAAATTAAATTTATAGGTGGAGGAGGTTAATTCATTTGGTCAGAGTTAGAGTTCGTCAACACGTCAATCCCCTTTGTGATAAGTATCAACACCCCTCAACCCCGCCTAAGTGGGAAAAAATTTACTCTCAACCCACTCGATCGCTGCATTTAGATATTGGTTGCGCTAGAGGTAAATTTGTCTTGCAAATGGCACAGCTTTATCCGAATCGCAATTTTCTTGGTTTAGAAATTAGAGAACCTCTAGTAACAGCAGCTAATTGGGAACGCGATCGCCTAAATCTCACCAATCTTCATTACCTATACACTAATGCCAATATTGCCCTATCCAACTTACTCGCATCTCTACCAGCAGGAGTATTAGATTACATCACGATTCAATTCCCCGATCCCTGGTTTAAAAACAGACATGCTAAAAGAAGGGTAGTACAACCAGAATTAGTCAACGCGATCGCCAATTACTTAGTTGAAGGAGGTACTGTGTTCCTCCAATCTGATATTGAATTAGTAGCTAAAGAAATGAGCGATCGCTTATCTGTTCATCCCAATTTTCACAGACAACATCAAGAACCTTGGTTAGCTAGTAATCCTTTATCAGTTCCTACCGAAAGAGAATTATCCGTGACACAAAGGGGTGGGGCGGTTTATCGTGCTTTATTTAAACTACAATAAGCTCTGTGTATTTGATTGTTTTCGATCGTGACTAGTACTCCTATTTCTCCATCACTTTCAGCAGATAATGCTCAACAACCCGATTCTCTCGGTCGTTTTGGTCGCTATGGCGGTAAATATGTGCCTGAGACTTTAATGCCAGCTTTGAGCGAATTAGAAACAGCTTACGCTAAGTATCAAAACGATCCCGAATTTCAACAGGAATTGGCAGCATTACTAAAAGACTATGTAGGCAGACCTAGCCCTCTCTATTTTGCCGAACGTCTTACAGATCATTATGCCAAACCCGATGGGACTGGAGCGCAAATTTACCTCAAAAGAGAAGACTTAAATCATACTGGCGCTCATAAAATTAATAATGCCCTGGCTCAAGTTTTGCTAGCAAAACGAATGGGTAAAAAGCGGATTATCGCTGAGACTGGTGCTGGACAGCATGGAGTAGCAACAGCTACTGTCTGCGCTCGTTTTGGCTTAGAATGTGTTATTTACATGGGCGTTCATGATATGGAACGCCAAGCCTTAAATGTCTTTAGAATGCGCTTATTAGGTGCAACTGTACAACCAGTAGCGGCGGGAACGGGTACACTCAAAGATGCTACTTCAGAAGCAATTCGAGACTGGGTTACTAACGTCGAAACTACTCACTATATTTTAGGTTCTGTTGCTGGTCCCCATCCCTACCCAATGATGGTGAGAGATTTTCATACTATCATCGGTAAAGAGACTCGCGCTCAATGTTTGGAGAAATGGGGCGGATTGCCAGATCTTCTTCTTGCTTGTGTTGGTGGTGGTTCTAATGCAATGGGACTATTTCATGAGTTTGTCGGCGAGTCATCGATTCGGATTATTGGCATAGAAGCTGCTGGTGAAAGTGTAGAGTCGGGGAAACACGCTGCTACTCTGACTAAGGGAAGTCCAGGCGTTCTGCACGGTGCGATGAGTTATTTATTGCAAGATACCGATGGTCAAGTTATTGAGGCGCATTCAATTAGCGCTGGATTAGATTATCCTGGTGTCGGACCCGAACATAGCTATCTTAAGGATACAAAACGAGCTGAATATTACAGTGTTACCGATCGCGAAGCTGTAGATGCTTACTGTCGTGTCTCTCAGTTAGAAGGGATCATTCCCGCGCTAGAAACTTCCCACGCTTTTGCTTATTTAGAAACTCTTTGTCCTCAATTAGAAGGAAGTCCTAGAATTGTTATTAACTGTTCTGGAAGGGGTGACAAGGACGTGCAAACTGTAGCGAAATATCTCGAAGAGCATAAAACCCACTAATATTAATTTACACGTTAGTTAAACACTATGAGTTTGGAGAATTTTCAAGTTTGCGATCGCGATCTTGATGAGACTACTTTGTCTCGCTATCTTAATGCAGATGCGATCGCTGTAGATTCAGAGACAATGGGATTAGTTATCGGGCGCGATCGCCTGTGTTTAGTGCAATTGTGCGATCCTTCTGGTTATGTCACAGCGATTCGGGTGGCTATTGGACAAACAGAAGCACCACTACTAAAAAAGCTGATGGAAGCTACTGATATTGTTAAAATCTTCCATTTTGCACGTTTTGATGTAGCTCAACTGCTTCATACTTTTAGTATTCAAACGCAACCGATCTTCTGCACTAAAATCGCCAGTAAATTAGCCCGTACCTATACATCCAATCACGGCTTAAAAAATCTGGTGATGGAGTTAGAAAAGGTAGAATTGGATAAATCTGCTCAAAGTTCTGACTGGGGCAATGCTGCTAATCTGTCGAATGTTCAATTGAGTTATGCAGCTAATGATGTTCGCTATTTAATCGGACTAAAAGATAAATTAATTAATATGCTCAAGCGCGAGGAGCGATGGCAAATAGCACAGCAATGTTTTCAGTGTTTGCCTACAATAGTTGCTCTCGATCTAATGCAATATGAAAATATTTTTGAACACTAATCTTCCTAATTGGTTTGTTGATATTTTTCCAACTTCTGAATAAAATTGGATGTTTTATTTTCTGGAAATCCCTTAAAGTTAATTTAGTTTGTTTTTAAGCAAATTTGCCACCACTTCCATTTGTCGATCGATTGAGTAGCGCTGATTGGCAATTTGATGAGCTTTCTGACCCATTGCTTCAGCTTCGTGAGGATGATTCAACAAGTGAATGATCGCCTGCTGTAAACCCTCAGCATCTCCAGGTTCGACCACCTTGAGCGCATCTGGATCTTGAATATACTCAGCCATTCCTTCTGTTCGAGTCACAACAATTGGTCGCCCACAAGCCATCGCTTCTAGTAAAGCTGTGACTCCCGCAGACCAATTACTTGGTTGAAGGCAAACTGCCACTAGATCGGCATCTCGATAAAGTTGCAGCAATTCCAGTGGATCGTAAAATTGATTGGACATATTAGCAGGCATCGTTTTGGGAAAGTTTTGCGGCAAACCCGATCTAAACTGAGAAAAACCAGCAATCTTGACATCTAGATCTAAGTTTTCAGTAGCTTGGGCGAGAAGGCGGTAGTCTCGCATCTCTAAACCAACACTGGCAATTATCGGACGAACTTTATTACCAGAAGCTAATCCTGGCTTAAAAAAATTACAGTCTACTGGATACTGAAAAAGACACAGTTTAGATTTGGGCAAATTAAGATAATTCTCTAAAAAATCAGACTGGGCGCGACTGTGAACCATGAAGAGATCGATAAGATGTGCCGATTTAAATAGCTTCATGGCTAATTTGGCACGAGGGCGATCGCTGTTATGAATATGTACAGCTATCTTGGGTCGATTTGGTTTACTGCCAAAAATATTAGCCAAAGGAATGCCCAAATCTTCACCTTCACAAAAAATACAATCATCCTTTCCTAATTGCGAAGATAAAGTGCGAGCGAATTGCCAAAATTCTGGTACACCGATCAAGTAACTACGAAGTCGATCTAGTGATAATACCGAATCGGAGCTTGGAGTTTTAAAAGTAGCGTTTAACTGTTGACCTAACATCCACACATCGCTGCGAGGCGCTTTTTCTGCTAGAGCGTCTAAATTTTTATTTTTTAGGCTTGTTAATTGTTCGGAATACTTGAGTGGTATATAATAGTCCAATTTTTAACTCCTAAATGCGACTGCTTATATAGCAATCCTAAATGATTCATAAAAAATATCTATTGCCTCTTGCCTCTTGC
>CAZJTL010000073.1:0-21039 GCA_964548905.1 uncultured bacterium
CTGGATAATCTCTCTTATTTGTTACTACTTAAACTCGGAGAGTGACAAAAGAGGGATAACGCCGAAACAAATCTAAAAGCTGTAAAATTAATTGCTCTTTAGCCATAATGTTGAAAATTATACTTTATCAGCTATCAGCTATCAGCTATCAGCTATCAGCCATGAACTAAGTAAAGTAATGTAAGCAAAAACCAAAATAGATTAAATTTATTGAAAAAGCAATAAATAGCAGTCTACGTTTACTTATCATCGCGAAGTAATATGTTTTTAGACGCACATATTTATCCCAAGTATTAACCATATTAAAAAGTATTGTTAAAGGCTAGTGTAAATATAGTTGCTGTTTTCCAAATATGACTGTAGTATCGTTGCGAAAGCAAAGATCTAGAGAGGTATAAAGTAAATCAAAGATTGGCTCGATCTCTAGTCAAGCTAATAATTTGAATAACCTTAATTAACTATTAGTAATTATTATTTTTACTATTTTCAACCTTTCTAGAAACAAAATGCTCAAATCTTCTTCAGAGTAGCAAATACTCGGAAGAAGGCAATTGTAAAAGAATCGTGAACCGTGAAAGTTATGTGGACAAAATTAAAAAGCTTTGTAGTAAGCCTCAACGACGCTGAAGACGAAAACGAGTACATGGAACTTCCGCTTAACGAAACTGTTAGCGAAGAAAATTATTATCAAGAAGAACAAGCTCCGATCGCTCAAGAGAGAATCAATAATTACCGTCGCGATCGTGTCCAGTCAACCCCCAAATCAGAACCAAAAATGGAATCTCACAGCAAAAATAACGTGATTGGTATGCCTATTGCTGGTGGACTTACTGAAGTCATCGTTATTGAACCCCATTCTTTTGAAGAAATGCCTCAAGCGATTCAAGCATTGCGCGAAAGAAAATCCGTAGTCTTGAATTTAAATATTATGGATCCAGAGGAAGCTCAAAGAGCAGTAGACTTTATTGCTGGTGGCACTTATGCTATGGATGGGCATCAAGAAAGAGTAGGAGAAAGTATTTTTCTGTTCACTCCTAGCTGTGTCAAAGTAAGCACTCTTTCGGGTATCCTACATGACGTACAAGAAGCAGCTCATAACAACGTTCGTCAAGTACCCTTCCCAGATATGAGAGATTCTGAACCAATTCGCATGGCGCAGTAATTTAGTGTTCGTTTTTGAGTAAGATGAACAATGTTAAACTCCAGGTTAACTGCGATCTGTAAGCAGATTGCTATCTCAGAGCAAGCATTGTACATTGTCAGTCTATGGATAATACTCAACCAAGCGCGATTAAATTAGGTGCGATCGGAGGCGGGGTGATGGGAGAAGCCATTTTATCTCGCCTCATTATGGAAAATAAATATACTAAAGATGCCGTGGTAGTGAGCGATCCTCAATTATCACGGCGTAATTTTTTACAAGAAAAATATGGCGTTGGAGTTACAGCAGACAATCAAGTAGCGGCGGCGGCGACTGAGGTGGTTTTACTGGCAATTAAACCACAAGTTTTCGCTCTGGTTGCGGCAGACTTAGCGAAACAAGAGAGTTTTGCTCATCAACCTTTGTTAATCTCCATTTTGGCAGGCGTTCCTTTAAGCAAATTAGAATCAGCTTTTCCTCAATTACCGATTATTCGTGCCATGCCTAATACTCCAGCTACAGTTGGTGCAGGAATGACAGCGATCGCCACAGGTAATAAAGTCAAACCAGAACAATTAGAATTAGCCAAATCGATTTTTACTGCTGTAGGGCAAGTAGTAGAAGTTCCAGAAGCTATGATGGATGCAGTGACAGGATTGTCTGGATCTGGTCCTGCTTTTGTCGCGATCGCGATCGAAGCTTTAGCAGATGGTGGAGTCGCAGCAGGTTTACCTCGTCCTATTGCCAATCAATTAGCACTGCAAACTGTCTTAGGTACAGCGCAGTTAGTCAAAGAATCGGGATTGCACCCAGCAGAACTAAAAGATCGCGTTACTAGTCCAGGTGGAACTACTATTGCAGGAGTAGCTGAACTAGAAAAAGCAGGTTTGCGATCGGCTTTGATTGAAGCAGTACGCGCTGCTTATCGGCGTTCTCAAGAACTGGGTAATTAAATAGTTCGACTACTTATCCATCTGTCGATCTGCGTCGAAATTCGACTAGATCTTTTTTAATAGTAATGTCGTAATTGCCAAAAAAGTTTTGCCCCAAAAGTCCCACTTTAAGAGACTTAGATACTGCTACTAGTAAATGGTAATAGACTGCTCCTCCTGCTTCGACAGAACTAATCCTTCCTTTGGGTACGTGAACGCTAGTATCACTAGGAGTAGTCATAATAAAAACCCCTTCTTGCTTAAGACTGACCGCTTTTGCCATTTGTGGCGTAATCATGGTTAAGCTAGCACCAGTATCCAACATCATTTCATATTTATGGTTGCCATTGAAAACGACTTCAATGATTGGAATACCAGACTCACGTCTTGTAATCGGAAGCGCAAAAATATCTTCGTCTAAACTTTGTTGTTGGACATAATTATTTGTCTTTGCCTGTTTGAGTTCGGGACAAAGATGTCTAACATTAACTTGTTGACCTAAATTGTCGAGAAAAAAGCAACCATCTACTTCTTGAGCTTGTGTGAAGGAGGCGATCGCGGTAACTCCTGTCAAACCAAGTAACGCACTAACAATGCGCTTCATAACATTGCTCCCGATCGAAAATAAATTTTAAGGACTTATATTTAGAAGATTCCCCAAAAGTCGATCGAACGTTACATTTTGTGACACAAATCACAACTAAAAGTTGTTGGCGATCGCAGCTATTACAATTCTTGGTTGAGTGAGATACACTTTGTCGAAGGAAGGCAAGAGGCAAGAGGCAAGAGGCAAGAGGCAAAAAAATATTTCAACCTATGCTTCAACTAGTACATCTTTTTTAACGAGATCGCAATTCAATTACATCTCTTTTGATTGAAATATCGTAGTGACGGTAAAAGTCTTGTCCCAACAGTCCTAGTTCGAGTACCTTAGAAACACCTGCTATTATATTTTTTTTTACAACTCCTCCAGCCTCAACCTGATTAATTCGAGTGATAGCCATTGAAACAGTCCTGTCGCTTGTAGTACTGAACCTGCGATCTCCCATTGCTTCGATCCCAAGCTTTTGTTGTATTTGTTCGGTAATTACTGTGCTATTTGCTCCTGTGTCAAACAACATTTCAAATTCTTGCTCTCCGTTAAATAAGACTTTAACCACAGGTGTCCCACCGAGACGATACTCGATCGGTAGATAAAAAACCCCTTCTTCTTCTTCTCGAACTTTATGTCTGAAGGACTTTTTCTTTTTTTCTTGTTTGGGTGATTCGGGGCAAATATTACTGAGACGAACTGCTCGTCCTTTACTATCTAGAGCAAAGCAACCATCTACTTCTTGAGCTTGTGTGAAAGAGGGGAGTGCGGTAACTCCTGCCAAGCAAAGCAACACAAAGACTATGCGCTTCATTAGAGATACTCCTGGCAAACAAAAAACTTTTAGGGTTCTATTTACAAAATTCCCTAAAAGTCTTATATATTAACGTTTTGTGAGGAGAATCACAGTAATGGTTCATGGTTCATGGTTCATGGTTCATTGAAAAAAAAGGGAACAGAGAACAGGGAACAGGAAACAGGGAAGGCAGAGCGGCGTGACGGAATTTAAAGTCTAAAGTAAGACAGTCTAAAGTCTAAAGTTTTTAATTGCGAATTGCGAATTGTTCCCCCCTCTCCCCTGCTCCCCCTCTCCCCTGCTCCCTACACCCTACACCCCAACCCCTAACCCCTCCAATTACCCTGGGGGCCATTTCATCTGGCGATCGCCTAATATATGTAAATGCAAATGATAAACGGTTTGACCGCCATCATTGCCATCATTAATGACTAGGCGATAGCCGTTTTTTAATCCCACTTGTTCGGCTACTTTTTTAGCAGTTAGTAATAAATGACCTAAAAGATCGCGATCGCTATCTTCTGCAAGGGATAGTTGGGAAATTGGCTTTTTAGGAATAACTAGTATATGTATGGGTGCTTGTGGTGCAACATCTCTGAAAGCTAAAGTTAGATCGTCTTCGTAGACAATATCAGCTTTGATTTCACGACGAATAATTTTGCCAAAGATAGTATCGCTCATGTTTATTGATTATTTGGACTTGAGAGACGATCTCTAGCTTACTTCATAAGTCTAACCAATAACTAAACCTTCTGCCCTCTGCCCTCTGCCTTCTGCCTTGCCCGAAGGGCTGGTCAACAAAAAAGTTACCTGCGTAGGTAGCAGATAACCAAGCGGCTTATTATGGAGGAAAGAAATTGACAGATATATTAAGCTGTCATTTAACGAGGACAAAGTTAGCAACCACTAAGCAAAGACAGGGGTCTTGTTGGAGTTATATATTTCGGATGCGCCTTACCTCTTGATTAAGATCATAACCCAAATATAGTTTTTTTACTATTTTTTTTGAATTTACAATAGTTTTTTATCTATGCATTTTATAGATAGTTTTGGATTATCTGTTGAATAAGTCAGTTTAATTGATTAAGAATTGTAGACAAGCCAGAGGCGGTTTCTCAATTTTCAGAGTATAACGTAGGCAAAATTTAAGGATCGATTAGGGCATGACAATTCCCTAAATACTTTTTGTAGCGCATTTTCGATCGAACAATATTTACAATCGCGCTTACTCACGCCTGCTGAAAGGACTTTGCATGGAAGGACAACCCGCATCTAATTTATTAAAAAAGCTTTCGGGGACATTTTTTAGCTCTTGGACAATAGATTTTTTAGATCGTAAAAGTAAGAATTTTTGGTTGATTCGGGGAATTGGCTTGGGTATTAGCGGTAGCGCGATCGCGATCGGGATGATGAGTTTGAAAATCAGTAGCGAATTGCCAAAATCGGTAGAAGATATCCGTACTTTTGCCCGCCCAGAAACTTTAACTATTCAAGCGGATGATAAAACAGTATTGCAAGAAATTGGAAACCTCAGCCACGAAAAAACCCAAATAGAGCGCATTCCCAAAGTCTTAAAACAAGCTTTCATTGCTAGCGAAGACCGTCGTTTTTACGAACATACAGGTGTAGATTTTCAAGGTATTGCCAGAGCAATTTTTACTAATTTTCGAGCTGGAGGAGTAGTACAGGGAGGCAGTACTATTACTCAACAATTAGCGCGGATTGCTTTTCTCAATCAAGAGCGAAGTTTTGGGCGAAAATTCAAGGAAATGATCTTAGCTCATGAAATTGAAGAAAAGTTTTCTAAAAAGCAAATTTTAGAGCATTATCTGAATCATGTCTATTTAGGTTCGGGTGCTTATGGTGTAGCTGATGCTGCTTGGCTTTACTTTAGTAAGTCTGTTGAGCAATTGACACTTGCCGAAGCAGCTACCTTAGCAGGAATTGTCCCAGGCCCAAGCTTCTATTCGCCCATAATTAACCAAGAAGCCGCCAAAGAGCGTCGTAACGTTGTTTTGCAAAAAATGCAGCAACAGGGCTTAATTTCTCAAGCAGAGGCAGATGCAGCGATCGCCGACCAACTAAGTATCAAAACAAGTCCTCTAAAACGCTTCGATCGATTTGCACCTTACTTTACCGATTACGTTCTCAAAGAACTGTCCAAACATATTTCTCCCCAACAATTAGAAGCAGGAGGTGTTGTAGTTGAAACTACCCTCAATGCCGAGTGGCAAAAAGCGGCAGAAATAGCAGTTAATCGGGCTATTACTCGCTATGGAAAATGGCAGGGTTTTCAACAAGCTGCCCTAGTCGCGATCGATCCTCGCACTGGCGAAATTAAAGCAATGGTAGGAGGTAAAGACTTTGGCAAACATCAGTTCAATCGAGTTACCCAGGCGCAACGTCAACCAGGTTCTACTTTTAAACCTTTTGTTTATTCGACGGCGATCGCTGCTGGTTTCTCTCCCTACAAAAGTTATCTCGATGCTGAATTTGTCGTCGATGGCTATAAACCAGAAAACTATGAAGATAAATATCGTCACAAACAAGTTTCTCTCTACGATGCCCTTAGTTCTTCAATCAATATTGTTGCCTTAAGAACCTTGCTTGATGTAGGTTGGCAGCCAACTATCGACATCGCCAAAAAAATGGGCATCGAATCGGAATTAAAGCCTACCTATTCTCTAGCTTTAGGAGCATCTGAAGTCAATTTACTAGAGCTTACTAGTGCCTATGGCACACTAGCAAATAAAGGAGTACATCAACCCTCTTCTGGTCTTGTTCGCGTCCTCGATCGCCACGGCAAAGTTCTTTATCAACCCAAATTAAAGTCTCAAAAAGCTTTAAATGAAGAGACTTCAGCCATTATGACCTGGATGTTACAAGGAGTTGTCAATGGTGGGACAGGTGTTCCTGCCCAGATCGGACGACCTGTAGCTGGTAAAACTGGAACTTCCGACAAAGCTAGAGATCTTTGGTTTATTGGCTATATTCCTCAATTAGTTACTGGCGTTTGGCTTGGTAACGATGACAATCGCCCTACCAATGGTACAAGCGCTATGGCAGCCGTAACTTGGCGAAAGTTTATGTTAGAAGCAGTTAAAGACATGGGGATCGAAACTTTTCCTCCCAGACCTTCTTTAAACCATCGTCAAGACTTAATTAAAGCTGTACCCATTAAACCCAGGCGAAGCTACTACGACTATAAACCAACAGCAAAATCAGAATCAGAGTCTAATTTAGAGGATACTTCGATGAAAAATGAAACCAGAGAAAGATCGAGAATGAGCAGAAGAAAAAGATATAGAAACTATGTGGAAGAATCATCATCTTCAAGAATTTCTCGTCGCCAACAGCAACGTTTGCTAAGAGAAGCAAGACAATCGAGTGCGCCTAGAATCTCAGCAGAAAAATCGACCCCAATGCCAGCCATCACACTAGAAAAACCCAAAAAGAAAGAAAAGAGTCAATAATAGGTGATGGTTCATTGAAAAACAGGGAGCAGGCAGCAGGCAGCAGGCAGCAGGTACGCAGAAGGCAGAAGACTTCTTTAGGTATTAAGTCTTAAGTCTTAAGTCTTAAGTCATATAGCAATTCTCGGTTGAGTGAGATGCACCTTGTAGTAGATAGGGAGCAGGCAGCAGGCAGCAGGCAGCAGATAATAAGAATTTTGCTTTGTACCTCATCTATTTGAGAAACGCTATAAGTTTTTTTAATTGCGAATTGCGAATTGCTTCCCCTACACCCTAATCCCTAACCCCTAATCCCCTAACTCCTTTGATTAACTTAAATTTTTGCTTTAGAAATGTAACTATCCTTGGCAGTTGGATTGAGAAGGATTAACCTGTTAATAGGAGCTAAACACTAGCTCGATTAACTTACATAAAATGCTGATAAAATTTACTTGGCTAAATGTTATAGATTTATAGACAGTTATCAAAGATACTTAAATTTATTACTAACGCAGTAATGTTGATAAAAAAATCTATTGTTTTTTCAAGCTAACTCTAGACTATGTTCTTAAAAACAATCATTAGGAGTAAAGCTATATATGCTAGTTCTTAATGCACAAGATGTAAAATACTGTCATGTAGTTTATGCAGTAGCAGATGATAAAAAAGTTTTACCTGGCGTAATTTATGGAGATAAATTATTTGTCAAGGTCAAAGTTTTTGAGAAAAATGAGCTAGATACTGCGATTAAATACTATCGAGAAAAGTTTTTAGATAATGAAGAAAGAAGGCAAATTCAATCTCTAGTTCTCCAAGAAGAGAATGAAATTAGTCTTTGGCGACATGATGAAAAACTCAAATTAGTAAGAGCCAGAAACTCTCAAACAGGACAGTCAACTCAACAGCAAAATCCGTTAGCATTGGAATCGATCGTAGCTAAAATGCGGAGCAAAGAAGGATTAGAAATTAAAGCTCGTCCTTACAAACTCAAGCTATATCATCGCTGCTTTATTGGTAGTGAAGCAGTAGAGTGGATGATGAAAAATTTGAGTCTTTCTAAAGAAGAGGCTATTGCTCTGGGACAAAAGATGATCGCTCGAAAGATTATCCACCACGTCTGCGATGAACATCCTTTTAAAGACGAAAATATTTTTTATCGTTTCTATGAAGATGAAGGAAAGAGCATTTGGACAGATAAACTGATGTAAGTACAAATTAAAATTGACTAAACTCGAAATTTGGTCGCTGCGAACAAGATGAAAATTGTCTCGAATAAGATTTTTCTGGGTGTGAGCGTTTATTTGTTGTTAACTTTCTCGGCGATCGCTACACCAGAAACTAAGACTAGTAGCATGGCGATCGCCAGTAATTTTCGTAATTTTTGTCGCCAAAACGAAAGCATGTTTGTGGCGGCTGAAACGAAAGGTTTTTGGATTAATATTTGTGGTGGCGACCTACCAAATACTTATATTGGTGTTAGTAAGAAAAATGGTGCGAGGATTCGCCTCCCTCTTAGCAATTATTGAACTTCTTTGAGAATCAGTTTTTCTCGCCAATAGAGAGCTTGTGCTATTAAGCCTAGAACCAAAAGTTGCTGATGACCACGATACCGAATGGGAAGCACTCTTAATTCCTTTCATTTGCAGGATTTTACATGTATCTCGGCTCTATGCCTTTAAAAGTGGTTGTGTTGACAAGAGATTCAACTATATTTAAATTAAATGCAAATACTTAAATACACATATTGAGACAGTTATTAATATTTTCTTATTAGTTAGATATACTGTCTCGATCGCGCTTAAAAATTAGCTCTAAACATCTCCTCTAATCAGAGACGTAATCATGACTAAAAGCATCTTTCCCGATCCAGACAACGACAAAAACAGCTCTGAATCTTCAAAAACAAATACTGCCAATACACCCAACTCCTTAGAAGAGAGTGAACAGAGGATAAGGTCGGGAAAAGCGCCAAAACCAAAACTAGAGAAGAGAAAAAAAACAAAGCGCGATCGATTTAACTTTTTTGATAACTCAAAAAACTATCTAAAAACCAAAGCAGCAGCAACAGCAAGTGCGATCGTCATGCTACCGATTTTGGCAGTGGGAACGGCAACCTATTTTCTCGGGAATTCTACAATCGACAAACAGATACCTATAGCCAGACGAGTAGATTCTACTGGCTTGGCGGAAACAGAATTAGAGCGACAAAAACAATTACTAGCAGAATTATCGATCGTTACGGGTGTTTCAGCTCTATTCGCTGGTTTGCTTGCGGCGGCTTGGGCTGGCTTTGCCAATAATTCGGCAATGAGACTGGCAACAGTGGCGGCGGAATCGGCGGCGAAGAAAACTAACACTAAAAAACGATCGCAACTAGTCAAAGAATTTATCTACAACCTCCAGCGATCGCTCGATCGCCAAGATATTTTCCAAACGGCAGTCTCAGAAGCGCAAGAAGTACTCGATTGCGATCGCGTCGTCGTCTACAGCTTAGACAGAGAATCTCAAGGGGTAGTAGTCGCTGAAGCTGTCAACCCAGGTTTTCCAAAAGCTTTGGGTGAAACCATTGAAGATCCTTGCTTTGAAGCAAGATATATCGAAAAGTACCGCAATGGACGCACTCAAGCCATAGATGATATCTACAACGCCGACTTAACACCTTGCTATTTAGAACAATTAACAAGTTTGCAAGTAAAAGCAAATTTAGTCGTGCCGATTCTCAACGAAGGCAAATTATTTGGTTTATTGGTCGCCCATCAGTGCGATGCACCGCGCAACTGGGAACAAAAAGAAATCGATTATCTAACTCAACTGGCAAAACGAGTGGCATTTGTCCTCGATTACGCCAATCTGGCGACCGAACGCGATAACTTACAACTCCAACTACAACAGCAAGCAACAACAGAAAATCGATGGACGCAGTACTTTACTAACACCGTCAAACATCTTCGTTCCTCTTTGACGCGCCAGGATATTCTCAACATTACCGTTGAAGAAGTGCAAAAAGTTCTAAATTGCGATCGCGTAGTCGTCTACAGCACCAACGCACAATCGCAAGGAGTCGTTATCGCCGAAACAGTTACGGCGGGATGGACGAGAGCTTTAGGAAAAGTTATCGACGACCCCTGTTTTGAAGCTAGATATATCGAAAAATATCGCGATGGGCGAGTTAGAGCGCTCGATAATATCTATGAATCAGGCATGACACCATGTTACATCGAGCAGTTAGAAAACTTAGAAGTCAAAGCCAATTTAGTCGCACCGATCGTCAGCGAAGGGAAATTAGAAGGTTTATTAGTCGCCCATCAATGTAGCGCCCCCCGTGCTTGGCAACAACACGAAATTAGATGGGTAGCTCAAATCTCCACACAACTCGGTTTTGTCCTCGAACATAGCGAATTAATTGCCGACTACCAGCATTTGCAACAGCAAGCAGAAGTTGAAGCTCAATGGACGCACTATCTAACCGATGCGATCCAATACATTCGCACTTCCCTCAATCGAGAAGATATTTTTCAAGCCACAGTTAAAGAAGTACGCCGAATATTAAACTGCGATCGCGTAGTCATCTACAGTATGGATCCCCAATCTCATGGTGTAGTAGTAGCTGAGTCTGTTGCCCCAGGATGGACGAGAGCGTTAGGCATGACTATTAAAGACCCCTGCTTTGAAGCGAGGTATATGGACAAATACCGTAATGGGCGAGTCAGAGCGTTAGAAAATATCCGTGAAGCTGGTTTGACACCATGTTATATCGAGCAGCTAGAAGTTTTAGAAGTTAAAGCTAACTTAGTCACCCCAGTAATTAACGAAGGCAAATTATTGGGTTTATTAGTCGCCCATCAGTGCGATTCAACACGCAACTGGCAGAATTATGAAATACGCTGGATGGCTCAGTTAGCAGCGCAAGTAGGTTTTGCCCTCGATAATGCTTCTCTTCTAGTCAATGCCGATCGCCTAGAAAATAGATCGCAAACCGAACGGCAACTAACTCAATACTTCACCAATGCCGTCCGCTATATTCGCGATTCTTTAATTCAAGAAGATATCCTCGAAGTCACAACAGAAGAAGTACGTCGAGTCCTAAACTGCGATCGCGTGGTCATCTACAGTATGGATCGGCAGTCCTATGGAGTAATTATCGCCGAATCGGTCGCTCCAGGTTGGACGAGAGCCAAAGGCATTAGAATCGAAGATCCCTGTTTTGAAGCGAGATATATCGAAAAATACCGCGATGGCAGAGTCAGGGCATTAGATAACATTCGCGAAGCTGGCTTAACTGCCTGTTACATCGAACAATTAGAAGTTTTGCAAGTAAAAGCCAATTTAGTTACACCAGTTATAAATGAGGGCAAATTATTTGGATTGTTAGTCGCCCATCAGTGTAGCGCGCCGCGTCATTGGCAGGAACATGAAATTAGATGGGTAACACAGATTGCCACTCAGGTCGGTTTTGCCCTCGATAACGCCAAATTATTGAGAAGATTGGAGAATGAAGAAAAACAAATTCAACTACTGAAGAACTTTGCTGTTCGTGTCGGACAGATAGATCGAGAAGAAGATCTACTCGAAGTATCCGTCGAGGAAGCACGCACGGCGATCAACTGCGATCGAGTTATCATCTATGCATTCGATCGCGATTGGACTGGTACTGTTGTCGCCGAATCGGCAATCCGCTCCGTTCCTAAAGCTTTACGGGCAAGAATTAAAGACCCCTGTTTCGCACAAAACTACGTTGCTAAATATCAAAATGGTCGCATCCAGGCGATCGACAATATCTATGAAGCCCAACTCACCGATTGTCATCTAGAACAATTAGAACCTTTTGCAGTTAAAGCCAGCGCGATCGTCCCAATTCTGCAAAACAAGCAGTTATTTGGTTTATTAATAGCCCATCAATGTAGCGCCCCCTATCACTGGCAGAGATCGGAGCTAGATTTATTGTCTCAGTTTTCCCTGCAACTGGGATATGCACTCGATCGCGTCAAACTCATCCAAGTATTAGATCGGGCATCTCATCAGAGCGAAGATCCATCAGACAGGCAAATTCAACAACAAGCTCGTTTAGAGCAACAAGTTTCTGAGATACTTAAAGAAAGTAAAACTGCTTACGAAAATCTCTCTAAAGAAGTTACCCGTCAATCAGAAGCGATCGTCAAATTCTTAACTCACCTGCAAACACTTAACCCTCCTAGCAAAGAGTTAACTAAATTTAACCAACAAAAAGCTTTGCCAGCCCAAAGGGAAGTATCAGCCAAACAACAACAAAGCAGTCAAATTAACCATAACTCGATAAGTATTCAAGAAGCAATTTCAACAACAACAGCCAAACTTAAGCATCTCAACCAGTCTTACCAAACCATCTTTCAAATGGTAAGCACGATCGAAAGTCTTAGAGAACGTGTCAGCCATCAAACAGATTTAGAAAGCGAACAAACGGGAGCATTCGATCGCGCATCTTTAATTTCTATGGCAAAAGCAGCCACTCCTTTAATTAATAGTTTGGCAGCAGAAACATCTCAAATCGAAGCTTCGATCGCCGAATTGGTAATGGCAGCCAATCAAGTAGCCGAAGCGATCGATACCGATACGCCAATACGATCGACTTTCGAAGAAGTAGATTTAACGCCAACAGACCCAGTACATTTAATCGAGAGTGCCACAATCGATTCTCAAATCAATAATCTAGATCTAGATAATTTAATTTTTCAGTCTGGCGAACAGATACAAAATTCCACCTTTAGCGATCGATTCGTGCGGGAAATGGCAGAAATTGCCAGCAAAATCTCCGAACAATCGATGACGATTACTGAATCTTTTAACAAACTCACCGAGTTTACTCAAGATTTGGAAAATAGAGAATAGACTTTTAAGGAACTGGTATAAATCCTGCTTGAACGATCAGTTTTTGACCTCGATCGGTCAGTAGAAAATTAGCGTAGGTTCGACCTGCTTGTTCTTCCAAACCTCCATTTTGCGCGATCATAACGTAAAGATAGCGCGTCAAAGGATATCGTGCTGTTTGAAAAGCACTAAAATTAAGTTGATTTCGTCGTTTGGGACATTGTTCTGGCGGAATATAATCTGTTTGATATGGAGAAATATATTCTCCAGATCGATCGGCGATCGGCAAAAGCTTTATTTTGCATTGAGAGGCGATAACTGGCGCGGAAGCATAATAAATTGCTCCAGGAATTTCGGCTAACTCACGTAATACTTGAGTAGTTGTCGGAGAAAACCGCACATTAGCACCAAAATTTTCACCTTTAAGCACGTTTTCTGAGAATAATTCCCCCGAACTAATTGGTAAAGAATAGGGAATAATTGCCAAATTCGGACCACCAACTTCACTCCAGTTAACAATCTTACCGCTATAAATTCCCGCTAACTGTTCTAGAGTCAGGCCAGGAACATTCAAACTAGGATTGACAGCTACGGCAATTCCATCAACAGCAACAGGAATTTGCTTGAGTTGAATGCCTTTAGCTGCGGCGAGTTGGTATTCTTCTACCAGTAAAGGACGAGAAGACTGAGCAAAAGCCAATTGACCATCGATTAACATTCTTACTCCCGTACCAGAACCAGGTGCTTCTAAGTCTGATTGAATGTAGCGCAATCGAAACTCAGACCGTTCTGCTTGAATCTCCGAGTCTACGACCAATCTAATTAGCGACCAAGCGGGACTTCCACCGTAATTAAAAACTCCCGTAGCGACATTTGCCACGCGATCGAAACTATCGACCCGATCGAGATCGGTTTGACTGGGTGAAATTACGGATTTATCGGATAACTGCCAAATGCCCCTACCGATCGATCCGAGCGACCAACCTATAGCTAATAGAAGCGCTGTAGCTATACTCAGTTTAGTCCATCGCCTGGCACTTTTATAGTTTTGCTCGTTCATTCAAAATACCTCTCTAGCGTAATATTTTAGAGGAAAACAAGAACTATTTCGGATTGATTTAATTTTTGTCTTTGGATATACTAAGCAAGAATATCTAAGTATTTACACTGAGAAGTATCAAATAGTTTTGAGTTGTAAGGAATTTAACATCTAAATTTAATTCGGCGATCGAATACTAGAGCGACAACCCAAGCGGTTCACACTGCCCAGAGCGATAAATGTTGATATTTAACCTTGGCTATTGTAAAAAATTATCATGAGTCAGACTTTCCCCCCCAACCCAGACAACAGAAAGGGATCTAACTATTTTTCTAACGACAACGATGATGATTGGCAGTTGAGGGCAGAGCGATCGCAGATAATTACCGTAAATAATAATCCCCAGTCGCAACAGCCAGCAGATCTGGAAATGCATTGGTCGTATTTATTGACGGATTTCAGTCAATGCTTGCGTCAATGTTCTCATGAATTGGATGCTCTAGAATTTACAGTCAAAGAGACGAGAAAATTACTAAAGAGCGATCGCGTCGTCGTTTACAGTGTCAACGAACGAGCTTATGGGGTAGTAATAGCTGAATCGGTAGCGCCTGGGTGGACGCAAGCACGAGGAAAAGTCATTCACGATCCTTGCTTTGAGGCAAAATATCTAGAAAAATATCGCAACGGCAGAGTCAAAGCAATAGATAATATCTATGAAGCAGGAATGACATCGTGCTATATCGAGCAACTCGAAAGTTTAGAAGTAAAAGCGAATTTGGTCGCACCAATTCTCAAAGAGGGTAACTTGTTTGGCTTATTGGTAGCCCATCAATGTCACGAACCTCGCGCCTGGCAGCAATTAGAAACCAGATCGATCACCCAGATCGCCACACAAATCGGCGATCGACTCGACCAAATTCAATTGCTTGCCAACTACCATAACCTGCAACAACAGGCGGAACGAGAAAAGCAATGGACGAATTATTTTACCGATGCCATTCAATATATCCGTGCCTCGATCGACCGAGATGATATTCTCAAAGCCACAGTTAGAGAAGTACGCCGCGTTCTCAACTGCGATCGCGTCGTCGTTTACAGCATGGACGGACAAAAACGAGGTGTAATCGTCGCCGAATCGGTCGCTCCAGGCTGGACGAAAGCATTGGGTAAAGTAATTAACGACCCTTGTTTTGAAGCTAAATATATCGAGAAATACCGCAACGGGAGAGTGAGAGCGCTAGAAAATATCTACGCATCGGGAATGACTCCCTGTTACATCGAACAGCTAGAAAACTTAGAAGTAAAAGCAAATTTAGTCGCACCGATTATTAACGAAGGCAAGTTATTTGGCTTACTAGTCGCCCATCAATGCGATACACCCCGCGTCTGGCAACATTACGAAGTGCGCTGGGTAGCTCAATTGGCGACACAAGTAGGCTTTGCCCTCGATAATGCTGCCGTTCTTGCCCAAAACGATCGCGTCAGAGAAAAGTCACAAAACGAAACTCAGTTGAGTCGCTATTTCACCGATGCCATTCAAAATATTCGTGCCTCTTTGGATTGTGAAGACATACTCGAAGTCACCACAGAACAAGTGCGTAACATACTCAAATGTGATCGCGTCGTCGTTTATAGTATGAATCCACAATCCCACGGCGTAATTGTCGCCGAATCGGTCGCTCCAGGTTGGACGCGAGCGTTAGGCACAACTATAAAAGACCCCTGCTTCGAAGCTAAATATATCGAGCGATACCGCGACGGGAGGGTTAGAGCGCTAGAGAATATCTACGAATCGGGTATGACTTCTTGCTATATCGAGCAATTAGAAACCTTACAAGTAAAGGCAAATCTAGTCACGCCAATAGTTAGCGAAGGAAAATTATTTGGCTTGTTGGTTGCCCATCAATGTAGCGCCCCCCGTGCTTGGCAAGAAGCTGAAATTATGTGGGTAACTCAGATTGCTACTCAGGTAGGCTTTGCCCTCGATAATGCCAGTTTATTAGCCAATTCCAAACAAATACAACAACAAGCAGACAAAGAAAGTCAGTGGACGCAATATTTCACCGACGCAATTCAAAACATTCGCGCCTCTTTAGATCGAGATGACATTTTAGATGTTACGACAGAAGAAGTACGTCGAGTCCTAAACTGCGATCGCGTCGTAGTTTACAGTCTCGATCGGCAAGCTTATGGAAAAATTGTCGCCGAATCGGTCGCCCCAGGCTGGACGAGGGGATCGGGAAAAGTCATTCAAGACCCTTGTTTTGAAGCCAGATATCTGGATAAATATCGTAATGGCAGGGTTAAAGCCCTAGATGACATCTATCGAGCTGGTATGACTCCCTGCTATATCGAGCAGTTGGAAGTATTGGAAGTTAAAGCCAATTTAGTCGCGCCCATCATTGGTGAGGGCAAATTATTTGGCTTACTAGTCGCCCATCAGTGCGACGCACCTCGTGTGTGGCAACAATTGGAAATCAGATGGATGGCGCAACTTTCCACACAAGTAGGCTTCGCTCTCGATAATGCTGGATTGCTCAAACGATTGGAACATTATCGAGATAATGAAAAAATTGTTCGCGATTTAGAGAAACAACAAGAACAAATTCAAACTCAAGTTTCAACTCTGTTAACAAACAGTAGAATTGCCTTCGAAAATCTTTCTTCGGGGGCTGTCAGTCAATCATCTGCAATTGCCAAAACTCTCAGTCAAATTCAAGGCATTGCTAATTTTGCCAGAGAAGTAGTCGATCGTACCCAAAAAGTCAAAATTCAGGTTCAGCTAACCGATCGAACACTTCAATCTGGAGGACAGACTTTAGAGAAGGCTACGGATACTATAACCGACACTCAAAAAGCGATCGTACAAGCTGTCATCAAAGTCAGTCATCTTTCTTACTCATCCCAACAGATGTCTGAGAAAGTAGAGCAAATCGAGAATATCGCCAAACAGCTTACTCAGCAGTCTCTCAATATCTTGGCATCTCAAACAGAAAGTGTAGAACGCGAAGAGGCAATCGAATTTAGCGAGTCAGTAATTTCTTTGATGAAAGAATTATCTGGAGCGGCAGCATACATGAAAAAAGTGTTCGCAACTCTTGAAATAGATGTTGATGAGGTCAGCGAACTGATGGGTTCTGGAGCGAAAACCGTTGAGACTGGAGTTGAATTAGTCCAGCAAACCCAACAAAAATTTAAGCATATTGAAACTTCTACCAACAGAATAAAAGTGCTGACAGAAAAAATCTATCAGGCGATTGACAATCAGGTACAAACTTCTAATTTTGTCAGTCAATCGGTAGAAGAGGTTGCCAGTCTTGCCCAAAATATCTCTCAACAATCTCTAACGGTCATAGATTCTTTCGATCGACTCAAAGAATTTGCTCGACGATTGTAAAAAATCGTCTAAAGGCTAGAAATTAGGGTGAGTAAGTTCTGTTACTGTTGTGCAAGAAAGAAATATCGATAATAATTCAGTATTTAAGATTACTTTCCCAACTGCGATCGCCTATGATGCCAAATACCGAATCTTCCAATTTTCCTAGCTGGTTTGTACGTCGAGATTTAGATGGTTTCTTTGGTTTAGCCTTAGATAACTTAATTCAAATTTTAGTTATTGTCAGTTTAACTCAAGGAGTTTTGCAATTTCCTGCTAGCTTAGTCTACGGCAGAATTCTTCCCAGTATTGCCTTAAGCTTAATTGTGGGGAACTTTTACTATAGTTGGTTAGCTTACCAACAAGGCAAAAAACAAGGGCGTTCCGATCTTACTGCTCTTCCTTATGGTATCAATACGGTTAGTTTGTTTGCCTATGTCTTTCTGGTCATGTTACCAGTTCGTCTCGAAGCTCTATCCAGAGGTATTGATGGAGAGCAAGCTTCAGAATTAGCTTGGGGTGCAGGATTGATAGCTTGTCTTGGTTCGGGCTTAATTGAATTTGGTGGTGCTTGGGTAGCCGATCGCCTGCGTCGTTTAACTCCCCGTGCTGCCTTACTATCTACTTTAGCGGGTATTGCCCTCACTTTTATTTCGATCGGTTTTTTGTTGCGTACCTATGCCCATCCTCTAGTTGGCATTGTGCCTTTAGGTGTAATTCTGTTAACTTATTTTGGTGGAGTCAAATTTTTAATCCCAGGTACAAAAATAGTTATTCCTGGTGGTTTGCTAGCAGTTGTTTTGGGTACAATCTTAGCTTGGATTACTGGACTAGCAAGTTGGGACACAGCCAAATTTTCCAGTGCGATCGCGCCGATCGGTTTTTATCTACCCAAATTATGGATTGGCGAACTTTGGCAACAACGAGAGATTATGCTGAGTTACTTTAGCATTATCTTACCGATGGGATTGTTTAATTTAATTGGCAGTCTCCAAAACCTAGAAAGTGCTGAAGTTGCTGGAGACAAATACCCCGCCGCACCCTGTTTGGCTGTAAATGGCATTGGTACGATCGCGGCTGCTTTGTTTGGTTCTTGCTTTCCCACTACTATTTATATTGGTCATCCAGGTTGGAAAGCAATGGGGGCAAGAGTTGGCTATTCTTGGCTCAATGGGATTGTCATGGGGATTTTTTGTTTGAGTGGAACGATTGGTTTGTTGACTTTCTTTGTTCCCATTGATAGCGGTATGGCGATCGTCTTGTGGATTGGGATTGTCATCGTCAGCCAGAGTTTTACAGCTACTCCTTCTCATCATGCACCCGCAGTTGTTATCGGAATTTTACCTGGAATTGCTGCTTGGGGCGCACTGATAGCCAAAAATGCCTTACGTGCGGCAGGTTTAGGTACACTAGAAACCCCTTTTACCCCCGATTTGATTCCCTTATTTGAACTCAGCGATACTTTTATTAGCGGTGCTTTTGCCCTAGAACAGGGATTGATTTTTTCAGCGATGATTTTGTCTGCGATCGTTGTTTACATTATCGATCGCCAATTTGGTAAAGCTGCTTTATGGTCGTTATCTGCTGCTGTACTCGCCTTCTTTGGCTTACTGCACAGCTATCGCTGGACAATGGGAGATACCGCCCTCGAATTGGGTTGGGGAGTAGGTATGCCTTGGGCGATTAGTTATATTTTATTAGCTTTGTTATTGTTTTATGCCCAATGGGTTAGGGATTAGGGGTTAGAAAGGGTGTGGGGTGTAGGGTGTAGGGAAAGTCTAAAGTCTGAAGTCTGAAGTCTGAAGTTTTTTTTTACTTCCTACTTCCTACTTAGGGCAACCACAAGGGATTGCCCCTACTTCCTACTTTTTTTCCTTCTGCCTTCAGCTTTCTGCCTTCTTCCCTAGATGGAACTACGAACGTACCGATGTTTGACTCCGATCGGGAAATAATTTGGATCGCCTAGGGGAAGTAAGGTTATTTGAGGTTGTTGGTATTGTTGAGGAACGTAGTTGGCAAACTCACTATTGAGACGTAGTAATTGTTGCAGAATTGAATTAGCGATCGCCTGTTGTTTTTGTTGGCTAGTTTCTATATTTGCTGCTAATTCTACTGCGATCGCCAAAAATCGATTTTTATCTTCATCTTCTTTGACTTCCATCACAAATTTCCCTGTCACCCAATCTCTAATTTCTAGTTGTTCTAAACCTACGGCGATATTTTCTGGATAGATATTGGCTCCAAAATAGGAAACGGTAAATTGAGAGCGTCCGAATACATAGACAAAAGGAAGAGCGCGAATAATTTTATTTTCTGAATAATTTAACTTTTCTAGAGGATTAAAACCCCAATCTTGTAAAAATTGCAACAGGCGATCGTAACTCAGTAAACCTCCCGTATCGGCGATGTGATAGCGAATTAAAGGAATACCATTGTCGCCAGAAAACAATAAAGTACCTTGATCGGTTTCAAAAAAACGACTGAAAGGATCGTACTGTACGAGAGTAGGTAAACGCGATTCACCAAATAATTCTCTTGCTGCTTCGGGGCGATCGGCGAAGAAACGACGAATACAGATACTCAAAGGGGTTTCATTGGCTAAAACTCCTGCATCTGCTGTACCGTAAAGAGAAGCAAAATCAAAACAAGGATTAGTCGAACCAATTCTTTCGGCGACTAAATTGCGCCATTCTTCGCTAAAAACTTCTCCTGCCATCACCAATTTAATTTTATATTGTTGCCAGTTAATTCCTTCACCGATCCCGCGATCGATAATATCTTTGAGAAAAGGCGGATAACCTAACAATACAGTTTGCTCAAAATAGGGTGCTAATTCTCGAACGACTCGAAAAATTTCGGTTTGATTGTTACCAGGAGTAACCACAGTAATGGGATAGCCTTTAGCCGCTAAATGACGACAGCAGCTAGCGCTATACATTCCCCCGATCCAAGTTCCCAAACTAAAACAGACAACAGCTAGGGTAGAATGGCGATCGGCTTGAAAACTGTCGTGAAAAATTTGCTCAAAGCGAGTAGCAATTTGAAATTCGTCGCTGATAAAACGAGTCCAAAAAGTAGGTTTCCCTGTCGAACCAGAAGAAACAGCCACCATATCACAGGATTCTAGCTTACCGTGGCGACACAACTGATTTAAGGGATAGCGTTGAATATAGTTAGCTTTAGTAGTTAGAGGTAAGGATTGAAAATCAGCTAGAGTTTGAATCGAATCTGGCTCGATTTGGTGTTCTCGAAGAAAAGCTCGATAGGCTGGTACGTTGGTGCTAAGCGATCGAAATAAATTTAAAATACCTTTTTCCAGATCGGCTCGATCGCCTTGGTGTAATTGAACCTCAAGAGGAGTATTGAGAAACTTCTCAAAAGCAGAAATGGCTTGAGCTTTTTTGTCTGCTTGCATGGCATTTTCAGTTAGAGAAGAGAGAAAACCTTTATTTAGATAGTTGATTCAAAGTCAGTCAGCGATTTTAATCGCTGCCTAATACAAGAAGTCGTCTAAAGACGGCTAGACAAGGATTTTAGTCCATTTTAATGGACTTAATGTATCAGGCGGAGAATTCATTCTCCGACGGTTGTTGTAACTAGCTCAGTGGTACAAATTGATGAAACAATCTAATTTTAGATCTATGTTTACTCTTAATTTTGATGAAACCATAAAACTAATTTTTGGAAGGCAAACCAAAAGTTTGAGCAATATTTTTCATGGTACGGAACAGCTTATACGGTCGATCTGAAAAAGTTTGAAATTCAAATCTTTGGTAAAATCTCACCGCCTCATCATCGATCGCATCTACTATCACTGCAAAACAACCAGTAGTTTTGCTAACAGTAAGACTTCGGAATAAAGCATCC
>CAZJTL010000074.1:0-16857 GCA_964548905.1 uncultured bacterium
CATTTCATTCTTTACTATTATCAGATCATCCCGCAGGGATGCAACGCCAAAAAATATACAACAACAATTAGATCGATTCAGTAGAGTTACTTGATGAGGGTGAAATTCCCTCTATTTTTTTGTTCATAGTTCATAGTTCATAGTTCATAGTTCATTGTTTTTCTCTTTATAAGGGAAACAGTATAAATAGCTCACAATTCGTAATTTGTAATTCGTAACTGTAGTTTTGATTACCAAAAAAATCCAAAAATCTTCTGTCTTCTTGCACTAGCTTGAGTTAGTTTTAATTACATCCTAGAAATTGCCAATTTTTTTCATCATGTTTGCCTATGCAAGCTCTGAAAATTATTGTTAAATTAGTAGAGTTGAAGAATTTTCTAGAATTTTTCTAAAAATAGGTAAATAGATAATTTGGTAACATCCAGGCATTATATAAATTATCTAAATCCAGAATATTTATTGTTATAAAAAAATATAACAAATTATTACAATAATGAACTTATTACGAGAATCTGACTTTTCTCTCTACCAAATTGTTCAACGAATTCAACCTTCTTTACAACCGATTATTGTCAGCACCCCAATTCTCAAGTTTTTAGCTGGTTCGTTGCTGGATATACTAACACAACAACAAATTAAAGCTGATATTTGGGTCAAATTACCACAGACAAAAAGTTGGCTCAATCAACTAGAAAGATATATTGATGAAGGTAATGCTGAAAAAATTTATTGGTGCGATTTTAAAAAAGAGCGTCAAACTTTATCCTTACAAGAAAGAACGCCTCTAGCCAAGAAAAAATTTCAAACTAAAATTATTCCAGTCGAATTAAAAACTAGTAGTATTCTGAAAAAAGAATCTTTTTTGCTAGTAGTTGCCGCAGATTTTTGTTTTTTACTGGTAGCACAATGGCAAACAGGCAAAGTGCAAATAGAAGCTTCTAGTAAAAGATTACAACAGCCCTATTTAAAGACGCTTTTTACTTTCGATTCAGAAACGATCTTAAATACATTAACAGCTATTCAAGATTCAATTGAATCTAAAAGTATTTGTTCGGAAGCTAAACTTCCATCTCCTGTAAATACACCTACAGAAACTCAATTTCTAGTCAGTCTAGCGATCGCCCAAATTCAACAGATTGAAAAAATACAAGCAGCCGATCGATTAGAGAATTTAGAAACTAAGATAGTTCACTTTCGAGAAAACAAAACCTTTGGTAACGAATTTTTAAATAATCTGGTTCGAGAATTGCGATCGCCATTAACTCAGGTGAAAACTGCACTCAGCTTATTAGAGTCTAAACAATTAAAAGGAGAGCAACGGCAACGCTATTTACAATTAATTAATCGAGAATGCGATCGGCAGAATTCCCTCATTTCTGGCTTACTAGAGTTAATGGAACTCGATAGTTTTTCTGAATCAGATATCGTTGCTGCTGTCAAATTAGAAGACTTAGTACCAGGAATTGTTAGCACCTATCAACCTCTAGCAGAAGAAAAAGGTATCCAGTTAGGCTATACTATCCCCACAGGATTTCCACCGATCTCCTGTCCTCCTGGTTGGTTGAGACAAATCATTATTAATTTACTCAACAACAGCCTGCAATTTACTTCATCTGGAGGCAAAGTATTTGTACAAGCTTCACTCAGGGATGACCAAATAGAGTTGATTGTGAGTGATACTGGCAGTGGCATTGATTCTAAAGAATTGGGCAAAATTTTTAATAGTTTTTACCGTGGACGTACTGCTATTAATGAACAAGTATCTGGTGCAGGTTTGGGTTTGACGATTGTACAGCAGCTAATTCGACGTTGTGGCGGTTCGATTAGCGTTAACAGTAAAGTTGGTAAAGGTTCCAGTTTCCGCATCTTGTTGCCAGTAATTCCACCAGAATTAAGCGAACAGGAAAGTTAAGTCTACGATGTCTAACTCGATCGATTGTTATAATAATTTGTTATGTATGACATCCGATCGCTAATCCCGATTCCCTGGTTCCTTACACTAAAGAAATGAGTACCGAAATCGATGAATTACTTACTGATGTTTTTGTTGATGAATTAATCCTTTAATCTGTAATGGTTGGACTATCTTTTTTCATCCTTTATTTTATTCTCAATGGCTAGATTTAGTTGAGAAAGTTAAGAAACTAAAAGCTAAGTTATACTAAATCCGCTTCTCTCTTACTCAATCCAATTAATTCCAAAGAAGCTAGCAAAGAAAGTACTCGTTCTTCTGCTAAAAGTAACAAGCATTGTTCTCCAGGCTGTTCGATTACTAGACGAATTGTTAATCGTCGATCGCCCTGTTGTATATGTAGAGGAAGACAAGGAGAAGGAAGATCGTAAACTTCATCTAATTGGGAAAGTAGAGTTCGCCAATAGCAGAATCAGATTTTAGTAATTATTTATGCGATTTAGAAGAAGATGAAGAACTTTTAGCACATGTCAAAATTCAGCAGTGAAGATAGTTCCAGTTTTCTAGTGCCTGGTGGGACGATTATTTATTTATCGGATCGAGGTTTGTACAAAACTTCAGCCGCACTCTTGATAAAACCAGCCATCGGTACGGCAATCAATAAGCCTAGAATTCCACCAACCCTGACACCGATCAATAAAGACAATAATACCCAAACGGGATTTAAGCCAATAAACTCCCCCAACAGGCGCGGTGCAATTCCGCTTTCAATAATTTGTTGAATAATTACAGCAAACAACAATACTCTCACCCCTAACCAAAAGCTTTTTAAAGCAGTTAAGATACTAACTATAGCGATACTCAACCCCGCACCGAAGGGAAATAACGCCATCACGCCAATTGCCATACCAAATAATAGCCCAAAGGGTACTTGCAGAAAGAGAAAAGCGATCGTCATCAAAATAGCAAAAATAGACGCGATCGAAGCTTGACCGATGTAGTAATTATGAAAACTCTCTCTTAACAATGGACGCACTTGCAATCCCCATTTACTAGACAACCAACGCCATACTCCTTCCCATAATTTTTCGCCGTGTAAAAGCAGATAAAAAGTTAATACCAGAGTGAGGACAATGCTTAAAATGCTGTCTACCGTGCTAAAGACTACATCTAAAATTTTCCCAGGAAGAGACTGTACCTGAGAGGTTAGCCGTTCGACAATCTGACTGATTAAGACGCTAATATTAACAGGAATTCTACGCGCGATCGCCCATTCGTTCAAGATTTTCAGTTGTCGATCGCTTGACTCGATCCAACTCGGTAATTTATTAGCTAGTTCGTTGAGTTGTTCGATCGTCAGAGGTGCTAAAGTGATAGCTGAAAGTACGATGGTTAGGACGGCTATACCGAGAACCCAAAAAACAGCTCGGTTCCGCTTGACGTGACAACTAGTGAGGAACTGGACTGGATAATCTAAAATGAAAGAAAGTAAAGTAGCAGTAACAAAAATAGTAATTACTGACTGAAAGTACTGAAAAATAACAATTAATAGCCAGATATTCAGTACTATAAAGGGGAATAAGATTATCCAAACTATCCAGCGAGGCAATTGCTCAAAAAGATTCATTAATCTTTAGATCTAGGAACATTGTTGGTGAAATTATCTTCAATTAAATCTAACTATTTTCTCTGTCTGAGTGAGATGAGAAGTATCTCCATTCAATTCTAATTTCCAATCCTTATCTTTACCGACCACTTTAACTAGGCAGCATAAAGAAGCGTTGATGAGAGGATTACCTCCTACTAACCCGATCGCAGTTCCTAATACCGAAGCGCCATGTCCTACTAATAAAATATCTTCAGAAAATTCTTGCACTAACTTCCTGGCTGTTTTTCCTGTCCTGCGATCGACTGTCTCTTGAGTTTCTGGATATTGAGGAACAACTCTAGAAGTATAATTCCAATCAATACGAGGATAGACTGGTGCTAACAATTCTCTAGGATGGGTTTCTGGTGCATAACTCATCCAGTGAGGATTGAGCCATTCACTTAGTCCTGCTTCGATTTTAATAGTTAAATCTAGGGCTTCTGCAACTTGATTAGCTGTTTGGATAGTACGTAAAAACGGCGAAGAAAAAATATGAGTAATCTTTTCCGATTTAAGTCTTTGTCCTAACTGTTGCGCTTGGATTAGTCCATCTTCAGACAAGGGCGGATCGTAACGACGTTCTGCGGTGTTGAACCATTCAGGATTGACAAAATCAAGACGATTTCCATGTCTGGCGATCCAAACTGTCTGAGACATAATATATTTATTTGAGTCTATTTTTGGTTAAATTTATTTTATGTTAAGAATCAAAAGTAAAGATAGCGATCGCCGTTTTAATCAGTCAACAAATCCGCATAAAACAATTATCTATTTTAAGAAAGATTACGAATTATCAAGCAAATTATTACAATATTTTTCAATAACATTAATAACAGCTTGCAGCATTTGGAGCTTAATTTTAGTTCAACCTACCTGGGCAGAAGAAACAAATTTGCGAACTCTAACAGTAACCGGACAAGGAATGGAAATGATTCCGACAACACAAACACAGGTTAATTTAGGTGTAGAAATGCAAGGAAAAAATGCCAATGAACTACAGCAACAAGTAGCTAGGAAAACTTCAGCCGTAATCGATCTGTTAAGATCGCGTCAGGTGGAAAAACTGAAAACTACAGGCATTAGTTTGCAACCAAACTATGACTACAGTAATAACAATAGAAAATTGTTAGGTTATGTTGCAACTAACATCGTTAGTTTTCGTATCCCCACCGACAAAATTGGCAATCTCTTAGACGAAGCAGTCAAAGCTGGTGCAACCCGTATTGACAATTTAAATTTTACCGCCGATGACGCAGCGATCGCCAAGGCTCAAAAAGAAGCTTTACGTAAAGCTACTGTCGATGCTCAAGAACAAGCAGAGGCTGTATTAACAACTCTTCACTTAAATTCTAAGGAAGTTGTTAACATTAAAATCAATGAAACTAATGCGCCCCGACCTCAACCAATATTACAGCAAGCAGCCATGAAAATAGACGATCGCACGCCAGTTATTGGTGGCGAACAAACAGTAGAGGCGGCGGTAACGCTGGAAATTAGTTATTGAAAATGAAAAGTTGAAAAAAAGCTAAAATAATCTAGAGAATCACAAAAAATTGTCACTTTCGCCATTGTAATGCAAGATTTTTATCTATAACATTAAAATTATATTCTTGCATTTGTCTCCATAACGTCTTAGGCACTGACTTGTAATGGACATACAGTTAATCAACATCGGTTTTGGAAATATCGTCTCGGCTAATCGCGTTATCGCTATTGTTAGCCCTGAATCTGCTCCAATTAAACGTATCATCTCTGATGCTCGCGATCGCGGGCAATTAATCGACGCTACTTATGGTCGCCGTACTCGTGCGGTGATCATTACTGATTCAAGTCATGTTATTCTATCTGCAATCCAACCAGAAACGGTAGCTCATCGTTTTGTCATTCAAAAAGATACTACCAACTACAACAATTGACTTGATTTACTAACTTAACTTAGATGCGAGCAGGTAAACTGATTGTACTGACAGGCCCTAGTGGAGTTGGTAAAGGAACTTTAGTGCGATCGCTACTAGCTCGTCATCCCGATCTCTATCTTTCCGTATCCGCTACTACTAGAAATCCTCGTCCAGGGGAGATTGACGGCAAAGATTATCATTTTGTCGATCGCCAATCTTTTGAAGCGATGATTCAAAGCGGACAGCTATTAGAATGGGCAAAATATGCTGGCAATTATTACGGCACTCTTCGTGCCGAAACCAACGAAAAAATTAGCGAAGGTAAAACAGTAATTTTAGAAATTGAACTTGTTGGTGCAAGGGCAATTAAACAAAGTTTTCCAGATGCTTTTAGGATATTTATTCTGCCACCTTCTAAAACAGAATTAGAACGCAGATTAAGAGATCGCAATCAAGACTCGATCGCCGCGATCGAAAAACGTTTAGAACATTCTCAACAAGAACTAGCTGCTGCCAAAGAATTTGATCGACAAATTGTCAACGATGATTTGGAAACAGCCCTTTTAGAAATTGAAAAGGCTATATTTTGTTGTTAGTTCATGGTTCATGGTTCATGGTTCATTGGTTATTTGTTTCTCCTCTGCCTCTCTGCCTCTCTGCCTCCCTGCCTCCCTGCTCCCTCTTTCGTTACAATAAAACATTAATAACTTAAAAAAAGACTGAGACTATATGATTCCTACCGTCATTGAAACATCTGGTCGTGGCGAACGCGCTTTTGATATTTACTCTCGTTTGCTGCGCGATCGCATTGTCTTTTTAGGGCAACCAGTTACAGATGAATTGGCTAACCTGATTGTCGCTCAATTGCTACTTTTGGAAGCTGAAGACCCAGAAAAAGATATTTATCTCTATATCAATTCTCCTGGTGGTTCTGTCTCAGCAGGGATGGGAATCTTCGATTCGATGAATCAAGTGCGCCCAGATGTCTGTACAATTTGTATGGGATTAGCTGCTAGTATGGGTGCTTTCTTGCTTAGTGCTGGAGCCAAAGGCAAGCGGATGAGCTTACCTAACTCTCGCATCATGATTCACCAGCCTCTAGGCGGCGCTCAAGGACAAGCTACTGACATTGAAATTCAGGCAAAAGAAATTTTGTATTTGAAGAAACAACTCAACCAGCACCTTGCTAACCATACAGGACAACCTTTATCACGTATCGAAGAAGATACCGAACGCGATTTCTTTATGTCAGCCGAAGAATCAAGAGATTATGGCTTGATCGATCAAGTAATTACTCGTCGTCCTTCTGCTAGTAATCCAGCAATTGCAGCAGTTTAAGTTAGGGATTAGGGATTAGGGGCTAGGGGCTAGGGGTTAGGGATTAGGGATTAGGGGTTAGGGAAAAAAGTAGGAAGTAGGAAGTAGGAAGTCAGAAGTCAGAAGTAAAAAACTTATTACTCATTACTCATTACTTTTCCCCCGCTCCCTCTGCTTCTCTGCACCTCTGCTTCTCTGCACCTCTACTCCCCTGCTTCCCCCGTAAACTAAAGCTCTCTTTCATCTTCAAGGCGTTGGTAAATTTTGGAGATATTCAAGAAACTCTCTTAATTCGCTAATGGTCAAAATATCACGTGATAGCTTGCCATAGTTTGTTTGTAAAAACTCTCTTCCTTGGCTATTTGTCCAGCCTAAGCGCTTCATTTCTACACTAGTTTGAGCTTTTAAATCTGTGAAACTAGCCTCTGAACTATCTTCAGTAGCAGTCGATCTGGGTTGAGAGTCTAGGTTATTGTTTTCTCTTTCTCCAAATAGAGAAGTTTTTTCGACTGTAGCTGTTGGAGAGTAACTATAATTTAAAGGCTCATCGAATAAATTACCTTGTTCTGTTGCTTGGGTTTCTTGCTGGTAGGTAAGAAAAGATTCGGAAATAGAGCGATCGATATTACTATTATCGAGACTATCTTCAACTTCGTTTTCTTCGGGTGTGTCGAGCCAAGAAGTTGCTAGCTGTTCGTCGCTGCGATCGCTAGCCTTAAATGATTCTAACTCAACTTCAGGGGCAGAAACCTCGGAAGTTACAGAAGCAGATCGATCTTCAAGTAAAATCTTTTCTTCGTTTTGAGAAGATTCTAAATTTTCAACTTTGGTAGTTTTTTCTTTGCTTTTACGAGATTTTTTGGTAGTTGAAGTTGTCACCTTAGCTTCACTTGGTGCTGGTGCTTCTACTGGAGGCTTAACCATTATCGGTTCTGG
Source organism: uncultured bacterium (assembly GCA_964548905.1). Taxonomy (GTDB): domain Bacteria; phylum Cyanobacteriota; class Cyanobacteriia; order Cyanobacteriales; family Xenococcaceae; genus CAZJTL01. The sequence goes on from CAZJTL010000074.1 coordinate 7,712, forward strand.
AGTAGACACAACTGTATTTACTGGTTCGGTTGCTGTCGCCTTGACAGTCTCTGGCAAAGTATCTAGAATATCTAGCGCGATCGCTTCGATTGCTCTTATTCTCGCACGATCTTCGGCTAATTCGATCGTCTCAGCAGCCGCTAAACCGCTAGCTAGCGTAACCTCGCCGATTTGGACTACTGCTCTTACTATATATTTGCCACATTCAATTTTGATTAATTCGCTAATTAGACTACCTTGAGGATAAAGCGTGCGAAACTTATTAATCATGATCTCTCGCTATTAGTTGGATAAACTACAATTGCTGATTCTATATACTAGTACCAAATTACTACTTAAACCAATCGAAAAAATAGATTAGCTAATACACTTTGCCATTGGACATAGAATAACTAAAATAGAGACAGGCTGCCTGCCGTTCAACTTATTGTTTTAGTCGAGTCGAATCGAGGGAAATAATCAGCAAAGACAGATAAAAGTGGTCAAAATACCTATATCTTGGCAAAAACCAACTTAGTTTGTCTAACTATTTACCTTAATAAAATTACGACTAATTATTAACTGTAACTCCGCCATCAGTTTGAAAAAAAGTAGAACGAACACTGTCAAGACAATCTACCTTGGCAATATAATTTAGCTGGCAGTATTTTGACACAGTAGTTTGGCACATCTTTACTAAGTGCATTTCTTTTGTTGAAAGTCAAAACAAACTAACGGCATGAGAAATAGCCAAACTAACACAGTCAGCCATTGGTCAGTAAGCTAGTACTGCTATGCAATTGTTGTAGTAGTTAACTGGTTCTCTCGCTCTTTTATCCTTAAATCTTGAGCTGCGAAAAGACGAGAGTAGATCTGATAGTTATGGTCTGACACCAATCGTTATTACTCTTATATTTTCTCAGAGTAAAACGGCTTTATTATTTTTGCGCTCAAATCTTTTAGTTGTTTCTATCTGTACTAGAACGGATGAAAAAACTAGATCGAAACAGCGCAAGTTAATTTACACAGAGCAAATATTTTAAGCTCACATCAGAAGGAATATTGTAAATGGAATTTTCAATCGCTACACTACTTTCCCACTTTGTCGATGATAAATTAGTTGCGGGGAAAGTATTAGAAAAAAAACTCGGTTGCGAGGACGAAGAAGATATATTAAAGTTACAGGTTGCCCTAGATGCTCTTGAAAAAATTGGCGTATTGCTGAAAGAGCGAGGCAAGTATCGCCGTATCTACGAAGATGATGTCGTAGAAGCCAAATTACGTTGTTCGAGTAAAGGATTTTGCTTTGCGATTCAAGACATTGAAGGATCTGACGATATTTACGTGCGCGAGAGTCATTTGAGCAATGCTTGGAATGGCGATCGCGTCTTAGTTAAAGTAATTAAAGAGGGTAGCCGTCGTCGTTCTCCTGAAGGAGAAGTAAAAGTCATTTTAGAGAGAGCCAATCCTTCTCTACTAGCAACAGTAAATCAGTCAGAACAAGGCTTTCGTGCTATTCCTTTAGACGATCGCTTGTTGTTTGAATTAAATCTCAAACAAAACGGACAAAATTTGCAAGAAGCGATCGATCATTTAGTCCACGTCACAGTTTTACGTTACGCGATCGCTCAAAATCCACCACTGGGGAAAGTAACTAAAATTCTCGGTTCTGATGCAGAAGCTGCATCGGATTTAGATATAGTCGCTTGTAAACACGATCTACCTCAAACCTTTAGTGACAAAGTACTCAAAGCCGTAGGTAATTTACCCAAGGAATTAACGAAAACAGAAATCAAGCAACGTCTCGATCTCAGAAAAACCTTAACGATCGCGATCGAACCTGAGAGTGAATCAGAGTCCGATCTGTTTATCGAAAACGCCTTTAGCCTAGATAAAACCGATTCAGGTGCTTGGCGTGTAGGTATTCACATTGCTGATGTAGCTCATTTCATCGAACCAGACTCTGCTCTCGATTTGGAAGCCAAAAGAAGAGGAACGGCTATCAATTTAAGAACAAGAGCGCTACCTCTATTTCCAGAAGCCTTAATTCAACGCTGTTCTTTAGTACCTGGAGAAGATCGAGGTACAATCTCAGTATTCTTGACTATTGATGAAAAAGGTCAAGTAACAGAAGCTCAAATCACCCCTAGCGTTATCAAAGTAGATTGTCTCCTAACTTATCAACAAGTCCAGTCCTGGCTGAGTAACGATCGAGAAAGCGATGCCAAACTAGTAAAAGCACTAGAGATGGTGAAAGATTTATTATTTGATATCAGCCCCAAAGTTAAAGCACAAAGATTGCAACGGGGCTGTTTTGAAATTTCTCTGTCTGAGGTTTATCCTCTATTTAAAGATGAAGGAAGATTAGGAGCAACTATATCCGATCCTGCCTTACCAGTCCGTTCTCTGTTATCAGAATTAGTAATTCTTGCAGGTAAAGCTGTCGCCGAACATTTATTAGCTCTAGGCGTTCCTGGTATTTATTGTGTTCAATCAGAACCAGATCTAGAAGAACTAGAAGATCTGCTCAAATTAGGAGCTAATCTGGGATTGGATATGGAATTAGCTTCCGTTGAAGAAATTAAACCTCAAGATTACCAATTTTTAACTCAAGAATTCGCCAAATCCTCAGTAGTCAAAGTTTTAAATCATCTGCTCAAGAGTTCACTCAAAGCAGCCAAATATAGTACTCATCCAGGCGCTCATTTCGGTTTAGCTTATCAAGATTGTTATACCCATTGCGCTTCCCCAGGACAACGCTATGCAGACTTATTGGTGCAAAGAATCTTAAAAGCTGTATTTGCTGAAGGACGCGATCGCCGCCACAGTCGCACCAAAACAGGAGTAGATCTCCACAGTAGCAACTGTCACGGACAAATTAACTGGAACGTTCTACCGCCAGAAACCCAAATCAGTTTAGAAGAACAAATATCCTCCGTCATCTCTCATCTCAACGAACGATCGAAATTAGCAGATGACGCAGAAAGAGATTTAGAAGGCTTACAGAAAGCCGAAAAAATGAAAGAGCGCACTGGTAAAATCTTTGAAGGATTGATTACTGGCGTTCAATCTTACGGTTTCTTTGTGGAAATTGAAGATTTACTTGTAGAAGGACTAGTTCATGTCAGTTCCCTTAAAGATGACTGGTATGAATATCGTTCTCGCCATAGCTGTTTAGTGGGACGTAAAAATCGTATTGCTTACCGATTAGGCGATCGCGTCGAAGTAGAAGTGAAAAGCGTTGACTACTACCGTCAACAAATCGATCTAGTCACCGTTGGTGGCGGTAGCGCAGCGAGTCGAGAGGATTTAGAGGAAGAGTAAAGGCTAGGGGTTAGGGGTTAGGGGCTAGGGATTAGGGATTAGGGTGTAGGGTGTAGGGGAATAAGTAGGAAGTAGGAAGTAGGAAGTAGGAAGTAGGAAGTAGGAAGTCAGAAGTCAGAAGTCAGAAGTCAGAAGTCAGAAGTAAAAAACTTATTACTTTTTCCTGCTTCCCCTGCCTCCTCCTCTCTCCCTCTCTCCCCTGCTCCCCTGCTCCCTAACCCCTAGCCCCTAATCCCTTTTTCTACAATGAACTATGAGCTATGAACCATGAACCATTTAGAACAAATTATCGACTTGGCAACTAGCCAAGGTTTAGAAGCAGAAGTTTACTATCAATCAAGTCAAGATACGCCGATCGAGTTTGAGAATAATCGTTTAAAATCGCTGCAAACTAAAGCTACTCAAGGAGTAGCCTTAAGGGTGATTGTAGATGGTCGTTTGGGGTTTGCTAGTAGTACGGATTTAAGCCGTATCGATGAACTAGTAGCAGCAGCCAAACAAACATCAGAAATCGGCGATCGCGTTGAATTTGAATTTGCTAAAAACGTCCAACTTACGGCACCAGTTAGCGATTACCAGCCACCAGCAACAGCAGAACTAGTTAAAGTAGGCGAAAGTTTGATCGATCGAGTTCATGCTTACAATCCAGATATTCTAGTCGATGTTGGCTTTCACGTTCGTTCCAGTCAGATTAAATTAGCTACTACTAGTAATGTTTATGCCGAACGCAGCAGTAAAATAGTTAGCGCTAGCTTGTCTGGAAATTTGGTTAAGGGAGAAGATTTTCTGCAAGCATACAGTTACGATTTAGCTCGTGACGGTCAACCAGATTATGAGTCTATTTTGCAAAAATTGCTGCAAAAATATCAACGTGCCGAACGAACAGCCACTATAGCTAGTGGTTCTTTTCCAGTCCTGTTTACACCTCGATCGGCTAGCAGCACCATTGGCAATCTCTTTGATACGATTCTCTCTGGTCAAACAGTAGTCCAGAAAGCTTCTCCTCTAGCAGATAAATTGGGCGAAAAACTATTTGACGATCGCCTGACTATTTTTGAAGATCCTACAATTGGTGCTTCTGCTTGTCTTTTTGACGATGAGGGTACACCAACTAGTTATAAAATTTTAATCGACAAAGGAATCGTTCGACAATTTTATTGGGATAGACGCTGGGCATCTCGCGCTAACTGTCAATCGACAGGGAACGGTTTTCGAGGTGGTTTATCTCGTCCTAGTCCTGATTTAGTCAACTTCTGTATGACTCCAGGTACAACCTCTGTTGAAGATTTGATTGCTGGTATGGACGAAGGATTGATTGTTGAACAAGTTCTTGGTGCAGGACAATCTAATCAACTCGCAGGAGAATTTTCCGTCAACCTAGATCTGGGTTACAAAGTCGAAAAAGGGCAAATCGTTGGTCGTGTTAAAAATACGATGGTAGCTGGCAGTATTTTCGATGCTTTCAATCAGCTAGTAGATCTCAGCGATCGACCCGAATGGGTAGGCGGAGGTGCTTATATGCCTTATATTCTGTTTGAAAAATTAGGCGTAGCTTCTAGGGGTTAGGGGTTAGGGGCTAGGGGCTAGGGGGGTAAGGGTGTAGGGTGTAGGGGAAGTAATGAGTAATGAGTAATGAGTAATGAGTTAACAACGGCTGTTTCCTCCTGCCTCCTTAAAACAAGTTATAAGTCATAAGTCATAAGTTATAAGTAAACAACTTAAGACTTATGACTTAAGACTTATGACTTAATTCTGCCTCCTGCCTTCTTTCAATGAACAATAAACAATAAACAATGAACAATGAACAATGAACACACCCATTAATAAACGTTTGGAACAATATACAATTAAGTGTCCCCAAGAGGTTTTGTTGGTCACTACAGAAACTGACGATCGGCCAGACCAAGTTGCAATTTTTAAGGGGTTTTCCAGCTCTTTAATGCAACCGACGGCTTTCGATCCTGACATTCCAGTGATTTCAGAAACAGCTAAAATTATTAAAATCGATCGCCTTGCCAGTCCCTACAACCCAGAACAACCTCGCTACCTACAACAAGGACTAACTTTAGACGAGATGGAAGCCTTGCTTGCGGAAGTTGGTATTTAAATTAAATTTGACCTGCCTCGTGCCTTCTGCTGCCTGCTGCCTGCTCCCCGCTCCCTGTTAATTCACACTAATTTTAACGAGAATTTACCAAATCTTTAGTAATAAATAACTATAAAGTTTCTAAAATTGCACTAATAATTTTGTCGATCGCTTAAATTTGAAGTTAGTTATAAGCAAAAAAATACCAGCTCGTAGTTTTAGATCAAAGTGTGAGGAATGTGTGTTTTATGGTTAATTTGCCAACCTCGATCGAGGAATCCGATTTAGCTTTTGATGTAACCTCTTTACCAAAAACTCCTTTATTTGGTACAGACGGAATCAGAGGTAAAGCTGGAGAATTATTAAATGGCTATTTTGCTTTGCAGCTTGGTATATGTGCGGGACAAGTCTTAAAAGAGACGATCGCTACTCCTGCGCCTGTGATTATCGGGCAAGATTCCAGAAACTCCAGCGATATGCTAGCAACGGCGATCGCGGCAGGATTGATTTCAGCAGGATTGGAAGTTTGGCACTTGGGTTTATGTCCTACTCCCTGTGTAGCCTCTCTTGTACGCGAGACGAATGCCGCAGGAGGAGTGATGATTTCTGCCAGTCACAATCCTCCAGAAGACAATGGCATCAAGTTTTTCAGCAGTAATGGTACTAAGCTAAACGAGCTAGTTACCGATCGCATCGAAGCTCAATTAAGAGCCGCCTACGACTACAGAAATAGTCATGGTAATACTAACTTTAGTAATCTAGTTTGGGGCAAACATTACCATCGCCCCAATTTAGTTGATAACTATATGCAGTCTTTAGAGCGATCCCTGCCATCAGGTATTTCCTTTGCAGGAATGCGAATTGTTCTCGATTTAGCTTGGGGTGCATCAGTTGAAGTTGCCCCCTCAATCTTCCAAAAACTAGGTGCCCAAGTCATTTGTTTGCATGATCGACCCGATGGCGATCGCATTAATGTTCAATGCGGTTCTACCCATTTAGAAGCTCTACATACTGCTGTGCAGGAATATTCTGCCGATCTCGGCTTTGCTTTTGACGGTGATGCCGATCGCGTGATGGCAACAGATGCGCGAGGTAGAAAAGTTGATGGTGATTACATTCTTTATTTTTTAGGCAAAAATCTTAAAGAAAAAAATTTACTCCCAGAAAATCTAATCATCGCCACAGTAATGGCCAATCTTGGCTTTGAGAATGCCTGGAAGAAATTGGGTGGTCAGCTTACCCGTACTGCTGTCGGCGATCGCTACGTTCAAGAAGAAATGTGGCGCACGGGAGCAATGCTAGGAGGAGAACAATCAGGTCATATTCTCTGTCACCATCACGGTGTTTCTGGAGATGGCATTCAAACCGCACTCCATTTAACTGCTTTAGTGCAACAATCGGGAATTGCCTTGTCCGATTTGATCGAAAGTAGTTTTCAAACCTATCCTCAGCTATTGCGTAACGTGCGCGTCGAAGATCGTGAACGTCGCACTCGCTGGCAAGAATGCGAGCCATTAGTAGGAGCGATCGCCAAAGCTGAATCATCAATGGGTAACGATGGTAGAGTCTTAGTCAGAGCCTCTGGTACCGAACCAGTCATTCGTGTCATGGTAGAAGCAGCTTGTGACCAAACCGCTAATTACTGGACAGATCGATTAGTACTAACGGTACAAAAATATTTTCAGTAATTTAAGGGGCTAGGGGCTAGGAAGGCAGAAGGCAGGAGGCAGAAGGCAGGAGGTAAGTAGCAAGTAGCAAGTAGCAAGTAGCAAGTAAAAAAACTCATTACTCATTACTCATTACTTATTACTTACTTTTCTCCCCGTCCCCCAGTCCCCCAGTCTCCCCCTCTCCCCCTCTCCCCTACACCCCACACCCTAACCCCTAACCCCTAACCCCTAGTCGGCTTCATTCACGATATGATTTAAGTAACCATCAGGTAGTTTAGGAGTATTCAGATGAGCAATTTCAAGTGGAGCGATCGCTTGGGTTGGACTGTTGAAGCTAAAGCAAAATTTAACAATATCCCCTTTTTCGTTCGTTCTCAAGCAAGACAACGCATTGAAGAGTTAGCTCGCGCTGCCGAAGCTGACCAAGTAACTGTAGAAATTGTCGAACAAGCTCGCTCGGAATTTGGACAATAGCATTAACATTTGGCGAATTACGTAGAATATTGCATTGCTGTGAAGTTCGCGTCAAAATAATTTCAAATCTTGTTTAAATTTTTCACTAAAAAAACTTGTTAAAAATGACGTTTGCACAGCAAAGTAGCCCAAAAGCTAGCTCCGTTTCTACTGGGACTTGTGAGCAAAGTTGGGATTGTGATGTCGCGATCGTAGGCGGTGGGATTGTGGGAGCAACCCTAGCCTGCGCTCTCAAAGATTCGGGGATTAAAGTCATTTTAATAGAAACCCAATCTCAAGCCGCCGCCGCCTCTAAAAGACAAGCTTATGCTCTTTCTTTGCGATCGGGTCGTATTTTCAGTGATATTGGAGTTTGGCAGTCAATTTTTCCTAATATTTCTAAATTTCGTCAGATTCGTCTTTCAGATGCCAACTATTCGGGAATCGTCAAGTTTCAAACCCAGGACTTAGGAACGGATTTCTTGGGTTATGTGGGCGAACATCGAGAAATTTTAACTGCTTTGCACCAGTTTAGTGCTAATTGTTCTAATCTCAGTTGGTTGTGTCCTGCGGAGGTTTTAGGAATAGATTATCAAGAAACCAGTGCTTTACTTACAGTTAGAGTTGGCGAACAACAGCGTACCATTAAAACTAAGTTGGTAGTTGGTGCAGATGGAGCGCGATCGCGAGTTCGTAACTGGGTAGGCATAAAAACTCGCGGTTGGAAGTATTGGCAATCTTGTGTAGCTTTTACAATTAAACATCAAGCACCCCAAAATGATATAGCTTTCGAGCGATTTTGGCCGACTGGCCCCATGGGTATTTTACCCCTGTCGGGCAATCGCTGTCAGATTGTTTGGACAGCACCTCATGCTTTAGCCAAAACTCTACAAACAATGGACGAGCAAGAATTTTTGGCAAAATTAGAGGAATATACGGGTGGATTGTTAGGCAAATTGGAATTAGCAAGCGATCGCTTTTTATTTCCCGTGCAGTTAATGCAGAGCGATCGTTACGTGCGATCGCGATTAGCTATTATTGGCGATGCAGCCCATTGCTGTCATCCTGTCGGAGGACAGGGGCTTAATTTGGGGATTAGAGACGCAGCAGCACTCGCTCAAGTACTCAAAGAAGCTCACTCCCAACAAAAAGATCTGGGTTCTCTAGATATCCTCAAACGCTACGAAACTTGGCGTAAACGAGAAAATTTAGCCATTTTAGGCTTTACAGACTTTTTAGACCGCATTTTTTCTAATAATTGGCTACCAATATTAATCTTGAGACGATTAGGGTTGTCAATCATGCCCTATCTACCTCCCCTCAAGATATATTTTCTCAAGTTAATGACTGGTTTGAGAGGCAGAACACCGCAGATTAATTAGGAGCTAGGGATTAGGGGTTAGGAGAGCAGGGGAGAGGGGGGGGACAAGGGGACAAGGAGACGGGGAGAGCGGGAGACTGGGGGACTGGGGATTAGTTTTTTTTACTTCCTACTTACCTTCTGCTTTCTGCCTTCTGCCTTCTGACTTCTGCCCTCTGCCTGCTGCCTTCTGCCTTCTACGCAGATGCCTTCTGCTGCCTGCTGCCTGCTGCCTGCTGCCTGCTGCCTGCTGCCTGCTGCCTGCTGCCTGCTG
>CAZJTL010000074.1:16957-20766 GCA_964548905.1 uncultured bacterium
CCTGCTCCCTTGTTCTGCAATGAACTATGAACTATTAACCAAAATGTACTTAATTGATCGAATCTATTTAGCAGATTTTTCACTTTTAAACAGTTAATATTTACAACAAAACGGTTGAATAATTTGCTTGTTTTGCTCTGAATTCTTCAACTAGTTATTTTCAACATTTACTTACATCAAAATTTTGTGAGTTGACTGCAAAATATGTGAAGAGATCGTGAGTTAATTAGATATATCTTGTAATTTACTTTTAGAAAGTGTAATTTTAGGTATAAATCCTGAATTGAAAAACCATCGTTCTGAAAAACTAATGGACAAATGTAGGTACAAAAGTTGTGAGAGCGATAGTTAGGATTACATCCATCTGCCGACAGAGAAAATGGTTTGCCCACAGACTCAAAATGTCAAATCCAGATCTGGCGATATCTGCACTTTTAGGGAGTTGAAATCGAAACTCAAACAAATGATGAAAGAGTTGACATTCAGACAGTGTAAATTGGTGAAATCATTGCGAGCAAAGAAGTGGTGTGGCAAGCATTCTGTGGGGAGAGCAATTACATAAGTTAAAGTTACCGACCGGATTCAAAACATTAAAAACTATTCAAATCTTGCCAAAAAAAACGAGTAATCATGAGTCACGAAATAGTAAAAAGTAATAATAATAATAACAACAATAGTAATAGCAGTAGTTTAGCAGTTGTCAATAATAATGACTGGTCTTTTAACAACCAAGGCAAAACGGAATCTCCGCCAGCATTTGACTTAAAGCGGGTTTTGACAAGAAGATGGAAAACTGCCCTAGCAATAGCATCAACTATTTTTGCGGGAACTGCTCTATTCACTCTTCTGCAAACACCTAAATATCAATCGCAAATGCTGATTAAGGTAAACGGTGATGCTAGTGTTACTCCAACAAATGGGAATTCAGAAAACAAACAATCGACCGCATCATCTCAGGCAAAAGGGCAAAATTTAAATACAGAAATACAGCTTTTACAGAGTAATCCTGTTCTTTCCGATGTCTCCGCAGAACTCAAGAAACAATCGATTAATCTTTCGGTACAAGAGCTAGCTGATAATCTTTCTATAGCCCAAGCTGGAAGTGGCTTGTTTCCTCAAAATTCTGTTTCTGATGTCTTGCTAGTTTCCTATAAAGATGTCAATCCCGAACGAGCTAAGAACATTTTGAGCGTAATTGGTTCGACCTATGTAAGATACAGTACCGACAGACAAAAATCTCGTTCGACTAATGCTGTCAAATTTGTCACCGAACAACTACCTAAAGCAGAAAAAGAGTTAGAACAAGCTGCTCAAGCTTTGCGCGAGTTTAGACAGCGTCATAGTATTAATGATGCAGATACTTATGCCAATCAAATAGGTAATCAGCAACAGGCGATCGGACAAAAAATTCAGCAGCTATCTTCGTCAATTAAATTCAATGAACAAAAATATAAGGTACTACGTACCCAATTAGATAGAGTCGGTCAAAAGCCAGATAATGCTTTGGCTAGTTCAATTCTCAGCGAAGATAAAGTTTATCAAGACATAATTGCTCGCTATAATGACGTTCAAAATAAATACAATCAAGAACGCAGCCGCTTCCAAGAAACCTATCCCACCGTTGAAGAATTTAGATTGCAGCTAGAAGGTATTGATAAAGAGCGAAAAGCAAGAGCGCAACAAGTCTTGGGTAAAAATGCCTCTAAAATCGATGTTAATAAGCTTTTAGCTGCGGGAGCAACTCAACAGAATTTAACTAACGAACTAGCCAAAGTAGAGACAGAATTAGCTGCACAAAAGGACGAGCTACAATTAACTCGTCGCTTTCAAACGGAAGTAGCCAAAAAAGCGCAAACTTTGCCTCAAATACAGCAAGCTTACGCCGATCTACAACAAAGATTTAAAGTTAAGTCAGAAGCAGTTAACAGTCTCAACAACAGATTTCAAGATTTGCAAATTTCTGCCGAACAAGAATCTGCTCCTTGGAAGATTATTCAATCCGCCTACTTGCCTACTAGCGCCTCCGAACCTAATGTAGCTCGCAATTTGTCACTTGGTTTAATTGCTGGCAGTTTGTTAGGGTTAGGTACGGCTATGGTGCAGGAGAATCTCGACAAACGAGTTAAGCAAGTCAACGAAGCGAGAAGAATTACCAATCTACCTTTACTCGGTGCTATTCCTAAAGTTCCACAACCTTCTGCGCTGGCTGATAGCGATCTAGACGGACATTTAATTAATTCCCAAAATGCTTCGTTTACAGAATCACTGCGTTCTTTGGCAATGAACCTCCGTTATATTAACTACGACGAAGTTAATGACGAAGGTGCAAAAACGATCGCCTTCACTTCTGCTGCGGCTGGTGAAGGAAAAACTACTCTTACTTACAATTTAGGCATAGTTTTAGCAGAATTGGGTTTACGGGTATTGGTAGTTGATGCCAACATGAGAAAAGCTGGTATCCACGAACTCGCCAAGAAAAGCAACGAAATTGGGCTAAGTATGGCTTTGTCAAGCGATCGAGCTTGGTCTGAATTTGTTCATGTGGGAGAAGTAGAAAACCTAGATGTGATACCTGCTGGCCCAACTCCTAACAATCCAGTCGCTCTACTCAATTCCAAGAAAATGAGACAGTATCTTAAGGAATGGCGAGAAGCTTATGATTATGTACTAATCGACACGCCAACTGTCGGTATTACTGCTGACGTACAGAGTTTAGCCAATCAAGTAGACAGCATCATTTTGATTAATGGAGTCGAGCATTCTTCTCGTAATGCTGTCAATCATGCGATGGAAGTTCTGCACATGACTAGATGTCATTTGGCTGGATTAGTAGCTAATTTCGTGACTAGAAGTGATGAATACTACGCTTTTCTGGATCCTGCCGAATATACTCCAGCTTTCTTACCTGCCGCTAAAAGCAGCAAAGATAGACCTCAAATTTCAGGTTCTATTTAGTTAGTTTACGTGAAACAAGGCGATCGCAGCTAAAAATTAGTTGAAATCGCCTTGACTGGACAAGTAGGTATACATTGTTCGCAAACGATACAACGCGATCGCTGAAAATTTAACTTAAATGTTTCTGGTTCTAGTGTCAGTGCCTCAGTAGGACAAACACCAGTACACAAACCACAATGAACGCAGCTATGCTCGTCGATGACAATTTCTCTACTAGCAAAAGAAACATTGATATTCTGCGATCGCATCCATTCGATCGCTCCATCTAACTCGTCTATATCTCCTAGCAGTTCGACTACCAACTTACCAACTTGATTTGGTGCTACTTGCGCGCGAATAATATTAGTAGCTACGTTAAACTCTTTTGCCAATCTATAGGTGATTGGTATTTGGACAGTGGTTCTGGGGAAAGTAAGCGTTACCCTTTTTTTCATTGGGTATTTACCAAAAACTCAATAGAATAAATATATTAGCTATCAGCCGTCAGCTATCATCCGTCAGTGTTAGGGGCATGGCAATGCCCTACTCAAAACTGATAGCTTTATCAATACTAAACTTTCAACTACATTCGACATGATCGAAAACAAGAGCGAATTTCAAGATCGAGATAATAACAATTTTAGAAATATTCTCGTTGCTACGGTGGCGATCGCTCTGAGTATAGCGATTTTTTTAGGGCTACAAACAGGAGCTAGTTCTGCTTCCCTAGAAACACAAGCTAAACAAGCAACGCCTCTAGATATTGCTATGACTAATGGCAAGCCTACTCTAACAGAATTTTATGCCGATTGGTGCAGCACTTGTCAGGCAATGGCAAAAGATTTGGCACAGGTTAAACAAAAGTATGCCAACTC
>CAZJTL010000075.1:0-20710 GCA_964548905.1 uncultured bacterium
ATAAGCATGGAGGGCATTTAAGAAAGCTGGTTAAGAAAAGGCAGAAGGCAGAAGGAAAAGTCATATATCAAATTTAAATGCACAACAGCTTAGCCGATCGCTGATAGAGGTAAAAACAATGCGGGTGAAATGGAAAAAATTATTTGCTCAAATAATCTTGTGGTTGGTGGCTGAAGTTATTCTTAATTTGTTGGGACTAGATAATCTAGCAGACTACGGAGAATTTGTTTTTGACAAAGAGGTAATTGTCGCCGCAGTAGTTTTCAATCTAACGAACTAAAGTTAAATTCTAACTTTATGCAGATTCAAGAAATTCAAGATATGCTAAGTCCAGTGAAGCAAAAAGTTGGAGCGAGTATTGAAAAGATCGCACAGATTGGCGCTCAGTTAACAATTGCTATCATAGCCAGCATCATTTTTAATTGGTTGCATGTTCCTGTAAGTTGGCTGCTAGCTCCTATGCTAATAGGAATCATCTATGCAGTAACTCAGGAGCATTCTCAGCCATTTCCTCCTAGTTTTACTATTATCGGTCAAGCGATCGTTGCGCTGCAAACAGCTTTACGCTTTTCTCCAGAGACACTTAAAATAGCAACAACTTATGCTCTTCCTTTGCTAGGGAGCATTATCATTACAGGTGCAATAAGTCTGTTCAATGGATACCTGTTATGGCGTTGGACTGGGATCGATCGCATGACGAGTTTTTTGGGGAGTATTCCTGGTGCAAGTCCGAGCATCGTGGCAATGAGTGAAGACATGGGAGCAGATGCGATCGCGGTGGCGTTGCTTCAGTACCTTCGACTGATTTTAGTTGCTGTTATTATTCCTTCTATAATTAGCCTATTTTTTTCTGCCGAGTTAAGCGTCCAAGTTGTTGATGCTATTCCAGCAAATATAAATCCTCCATTGCCTAAATTATTAAATCTTGGGATCTTAATTGGATGTGGCGGTTTAGGAATTTGGGGCGGAAAAAAGCTAAATTTGCCTGCATCTTTATTTTTAGGGCCATTTCTGGTGACTTTAGCTGCTTCTTTATTCCTTCCTTATCAAATAAGCTTATCACCGCTAATTTTTATGCTTGGATTATTATTGGTAGGAATTTCGATCGGTTTGAAATTTGATTGGATCGCTGTTCGCCAACTTCTGAAAGCGGTACTACTAGAGTTAGCCTTAGTTACGCTTTTAATTCTCATCTGTTTGGGAGTTGGATACGGATTTCATTTAGTAACTCAAGTAGGTCTAATTACATCCATTTTAGGATCTACTCCTGGCGGGATTACTCCAATTATGGCGATGACGTTGCAACTAGGAGGTAACTCTGGTTTAGTTTTAGCAATGCAAATGACTCGAATGTTACTGATTTTATTGATTAGTCCTTGGTTTGCCACTTTTTTAAGAGATAATGTCGAAAATTCCGCATACAGAGCGATCGAATAATAGTTTGCTAATCATTGCTCGATCGCAATTGAATTCTTATTGCATATACATCTACAACAATAAATTAAATCTAAATCATGGCAAGAATCCTCATTACACACCCAATGGATCGAAGCACTATCTTAAAATTAGGCTTAAATAGAAAATTCTTTTTAATTCCAGAAGAAATATTTTATCGAAATAACGGTAATGAAGAAATTATTTACATTCCCAATATTTCTCTCAAACAAATTCCTGACGAACACTACGATCCAAGTTTAGAGGTTTTGTGTCAAGCTTTGACAATTATTCGACCTGATGTTCTGATTGTGGGCAATAATGCAGTTCCCAGAATGGCGATCGCAGCATGGCGAACAGCGATTGGTTACGATCGCAAGCTATTAATTATTAGAAGGGGAGTCGATACCAGGGCGATCGATAAAGTTGCAGCAGAAAAATATCGAGTTTGTGTAGATAATCTTCCAGGTATTAATTCTCCTTACGTCGCCAAGCACATGAGTAAATATCTCAAACTGAATGAAGCCCAACCAGGAAGTAAACTAGCCGTTCTTGGTGTCGGTAATATTGGCAAACATATCGCGATCGAGGGAATCAATAATAATTTGGAAGTTCATTTATTCAGTCCTTCTTTGCAAGACTCCTACAAGCGCGAACTAATCTTATGGCAAAGAGGTATTCCCAGAAAAAAAGTTACCTGTGCCGAATCAATCGATCGCCTTCTTGCTGGTGCTACCCATGTTGCTATATCTATACCTTGGGAGAATGGGAATAGAAGTACCAATGCAGATATAATAAACGAGCATCAGATCAGAAGTTTAGCCCCCAATGGGAAAATTGTTTCTGCTTCTGTTCCCAAAGTTTTTTCTGAAGGTGCGATCGCGCTGATGAATGAACGGGTAAGGCTAGGAAAAATGTTAGTTCGCATCGATACTTCAAAACGACACGTTGATGAAACTAAGAAAAACTATCCTTGTCTCGATCTGGCTCATGATGTAGCCTTTGCTGCATCTGAATGTCAGCAGGACTTAGATCGCGCCATGCTCGAAAAAGCTCGAAAATTCGCTCAAATTCCCGTCCAAGAGCGGTTTAAAGGTTGGATTTTAGCAGGGTGAAGTACTCACCGCTAAATTAATCAATCGTCTGAACGACGATTGTAGACGTTCCATGGAACAATTCGGAGGTTCCCTCCGAAGTCCCTACCTGTGAATAACGGAAGACAAACTTGAAAACAGCTACCAACTCCCACCTGACTAGTCACTAAGATTTTACCTCGATGTTGTTTAACAATAGCTTGAGCGATCGCTAGTCCCAAACCAAATCCTTGTGCGTGAGTTTGTTGTGTTGGTTCGCCATGCCAAAACCATTGAAAAATAAATGGCAGATCGTCAGCAGCAATACCAATACCAGTATCTTCAATAGTAACTACAGCAAATTTTTTCGATCGAGTTAAATTAAAAGTAACAATTCCTTCAGGGCGAGTATACTTGATGGCATTTTCAAGTAGATTAGAAAACAAACGATTTAGTTGTGCGCTATCTCCTCTCACTGATATGCGAGTGGAAATATTGGTTTTAAAAGTAATATTTTTAGAGATCGCGATCGGCTGAAAATTATTTACTAAGTTATTTAAAAGTTCCTCAAGAGAAATAATCGATTTCGATCGAGTAGGAGCGATCGCTACATTGTCAATCCGAATTAAATATAGCAAGTCATCAACCAAACGTTGCATTTGCTTGGTAGCTGTATCAATCTTTTCTAGCTTTCTCGAATCGGAAGTCTGAAATCTTTCTTGATGAGCGAGCATTAGTTCGATCGAAAGACTAATTTTGGTGAGAAGATTGCGTAAATGATGAGAAAAATTAGTAGTAAATTGTTCTCTTAATTGCCAATTTTGAGCGATCGGTGCAAAGGCTTGTCGTGCTAAATAAATGCCGATCCAGCTCGTTAAAATTAAGGTAGCGATCGCACTTAAACCTAATTGCCATCGCAATCGATCGAGTGTCGTTTCCATTTGCTGAGTCGATTGACTAACTCGAATGTAACCTTCTATAGGTAGTATTTTTTTGTCCGAATTATGTTTATTTAAATCTTCGCCGTATACAGCAATAGTTACGCTGCGTATGCCAGCTTGTTGCTCGAATATAGGAAAATCTTTAGATAAATTTTTGGTTGAAACAGTACTAAATAAAGACACCAAGGGAAAGTTTTTTCCTTTGCTTGTTAACCGTTGACGATCGGCATCAAACCATTCTAAAGTTTTGTGTTGAGAAGAGAGAAAATTAGCCCAAGAAATGTTTTTTTCCAAACCTTTATTACCTCTAGTTTTGGCTGTATTTAAACTAGGAACAGCCACTTGTGCCAAAGTTAACAGTTGCTCGTCAAACTGTCTATTTAGATGGCGAGTAAATAAAATATAAAACAATGACATGGATGCCCCAAAAACCGCCATCATAGCTATTAAATAAGCTATAAATAGAAATTTACGTGGCGGGAGATCGTGTTGCATATAAACTAGGTTTGAGACATTAACCCAGAAAAAGTTTGTCAGAGATTAGATCGAATAAATTTGTTGGGAAAACACTTATAATTTAACTCAATTAAGCCAGAGGAAGAGAAACTTGAAAACAACTACCAACTCCCACCTCACTGGTGACAGAAATCTTGCCTTGATGCTGTTGGACAATGGTTTGGGCGATCGCCAATCCCAAACCAAACCCTTCTTGCTGTTGAGTTCTATCTTGTTCGACTCGCCAAAAACGCTGAAACAAAAACGGTAGATATTGAGAAGGAATACCAATACCAGTATCTTCTATTGTAACTAAAGCAGAGTTTTTGACTTGAGTTAATGAAATAGTAACTCTTCCCCCGTTTTCTGTATATTTGATTGCATTTTCCAGAAGATTAGAAAACAAACGATTTAGTTGTGAGTTATCGCCTCTGACTGATATACCAGCAGTTAGATGAGCTTCTAAAGTAATTTGCTTGGCTTGAGCAGTTGACTCCGTATAAGACACCAAAGCTTGTAATAGTTCGCTTAGAGAAATAACTGGTTTCTGTAACTGAATGGCGATCGTCAGGTTATCGGTACGAATTAAAAATAATAAGTCATCGACCAAACGTTGCATTTGTCTGGTAGCTGCGTCAATCATTTCCAATTTTCTCGAATCTGAAGGTTGAAATCGATCGCGATTGCTTAGCATTACTTCATTAGCAATACTAATTCTAGTTAAAGGATTGCGTAATTCGTGGGAAGCTTCAGCAGCAAACTGTTTGAGCTGTTGTAAATTTTGTTGAATTGGTTCTAGGGCTTGTCGAGTCAAGTGGATACTACCCAAGCTAATCAGAACTAATAAAATAATTCCTCCCAACCCCAATATCAATAACAGTCGATTTAAAGTAGTTTCTACCTCCTGAGTCGATTGACTGGCTCGAATGTAACCTCTTAAAACTAAGGTTTTTTCTTCTGAGTGATCAGCATAGATAGGAAGAGTGACACTACGTATTCGATCTTGTCGTTGAAATAGAGGATCTCCTCGATCTAAGCCTTCTGTCAATAAGTTTTTAAATAAGGGAAATTTAGGAAAACTAGCTCCCTCTTTAGCTAACAATCGACCTTCAGCGTCAAACCATTCTAGACTTTCCTTTTGAACAGAAAAAAGATTGCGCCAAGGAATATCTTTATCTAAGCCCTGACGACCTTTTGTTTTAACTACATCAAGGCTAGGAACCGCCGCTTGTACTGAAGAAAGCAGTCGCGCATCTAACTGTTTGTGCAAATTACGGGCAAAAAAAATATAGAGAGCTGTTGCTGAAACTAAGATGGTAGTTGCGATCGCTGTCAGATACATTAATAACAAGCGATGACGCAATACTAAAGATTTCAGGTTTTGAAACAGAAATATTCGGGGAAAAATAATCACATTCGGTCGTATTAAAGTAGAACTGGTTATCAAACCGATAATGTCTAACTTTCACAGATAACAACAGCTATTTACTAGTTAATAATAGCTTATCGCTTCCAAGTTAAACTCTTATGAAAGTTTGATGAGAAAGATCTCACCAATTAGCTCTTGACTCGGTTCGAGAGTATTGAGCGCTTAGCCTTTTTCTCTAATCCCCATTCTTAAAAGGTTCGCTCTCTTGTTTATTTTTCCCAGTTACCCAGTTAACCAGTCTCTCTGTCCCCCTAATCCCTATTTTTATTCTCTACGACCGTCCGACAATTTTTATGCATAAGCTTCTGAATTTTGTTTGAGGCGATATCCCAAACCGTAAACTGTCTCGATAAAATCATCAAAAGCTCCAGCTTTTTTAAGTTTTTGTCTCAATCGCTTGATATGAGCTTTGACTGCATCTTCATCGGGAATTTCTTCCAACGACCAAAGATTGTCTATAATTGCACTACGGCTGACAATTTTGTGACCGCGATGCAAAAATAATTCTAGTAGACGAAATTCTTTAGGAGTAAGCTTGAGAGGCTCTTCTCCATAAATTACTTCTCCAGTACCAGGATCGAGAGATAAGTTTCCCCAAGTCAACTGAGGTGCTTGACAAGAACCCGTTCGACGCAATAAAGCACGGATGCGAGCTAGTAATTCTTGTAATTTATACGGTTTGACTACATAATCATCTGCTCCCGCGTCTAAGCCCATAACTTGAGCCTGAGTACTGTCTTTAGCAGTCAACATCAGAATTGGCATCTGGTAGTCTTGAGCGCGCAATTGACGACAAAGAGTAATACCGTCTAGCTTGGGTAAAGACCAATCCAGCAAAAGTAAGTCATAATCATATAATTTCACAAAATCCCAGCCCGATTGACCGTCAGTAGCTAGATCGACTACGTAATACTGATCGGCGAGAGCTTCTGCAAGTAGTTCAGCTATGTCCAGATCGTCTTCGACTAGTAAAAATCTCATAAAAACCTCTGAGAAAGTGCAACAGTTACTGTATCAATTGTTACGCCCCTTAGACAACCAAGCCTTGAGGCGAGGACAGTAGCTTTGAGTATGTGTGAATAGTGCTAATTAGCCCTCATCTGTCACTTTGGGATATTTTCACGAAAGCACGTCATTTCAGCCTACGAAAAATTAAGGGTTTTGACCCAGTTTGACAGAAAAGGGATACTATTATTTCTTCAATCGGGAGAAAAGCACTATCTTTCAAAGCTTTTTGAACAATTGATAATGTACCACATATGAAAAAAAATCTAAAGAAAATATTAAGAAAAGCTTTTTGGCTTAGATGTAGCTATTAGCATTTAGCTTTCAGCATTCAGCAACAAGGATTAATGTTTGAATTAGACCTTACAACAAAAAAGTAAATAATTCGGAACTACTGATTTTGCAAATAATTTTTACTGAAATTATCGATCGCCATCTTTATCATTTTTCACATATCCGATCGCACTTTTAAGATTAGCCCCATCTAGATTAGCCCCCTCTATATTAGTTCCTGTTAGATCGGCTCCCTCCAAATTAGCTCCCTTAAGATTAGCTCCCTCCAAATTAGCTCCCCCCAAATTAGCACCTTTAAGATTGGCACGGGCTAAATCCGAACCCTCCAAATTAGCTCTTACCAAATTAGCTCCTTCTAGGGAAGCGCGGAGTAAATCGGCTCCCTCTAAAGTCGCTCGTACTAAATCGGCTCGCATGAGATCGGCTCCTTCTAGGTTAGCATTAGCCAGATTGGCACGAATCAGATCGGCTCCTTCGAGATAGGAATTGTTTAAGTTAGCTCCTTGTAAATTGGCACGTCCGAGATTAGCACCGACTAAATCGGCTGTTTCCAGATTTGTGCCTTCTAAGTCACTCTGCACTAGGTTAGCGCTTTTGAGATTGGCGCGGGTAAGGTCTGCTCTAGCAAGTTCTACACCTTCTAAGTTAGCTTCTTCCAAGTTAGCGTCCATCAAATCACATCTAGCACATTCTCCTGTTTTGAGCAATTGCTGGACGGGATTTTTCGGCAAAGGAATCCAAGCGATCGCCCATTGAAGAACTACTAAAGCAAGCAAACTAGTAGTAATTAACTCTCGATTAATCCTAATTTTTTTTTGTTGTAGAAAATTTCTATTTCTATTTGAGTTGGGGCGATCGCTATCGTTGGTTACTTGAATCGGCAAAAGCTCTCTGAGAGCGACATCAGCGTTAGCATAGCGATTGTTGAGGGACGGGGCGATCGTTTTTTCTAGCCAGTCGATAAAATGTGGATTTAATTGGGGCGATCTGGCACGAAAATTGAGTCGAAAAGTTTCATAATCGATTAAATTACCAATTTCTGAAGTTTTTGTCCCAGTCAGCAAGCAAATTAAAGTTGCTCCCAAACTGTAGAGATCGGATGCTGCTGTTAACTGGCGATTAAAAATTTGCTCTGGTGGCATAAAGCCTAAAGTTCCTTTAACTGCACTACTAGCGGCTAAATCTTCACCACCAAAACGAGCAAAACCAAAATCCACTAAATAAACCTTCATTATCGTTTGAGAGCGATCGACCAGAATATTTTCTGGTTTGATGTCTCGATGAATTATAGGAGGGTGTTGCTGTTGTAGATAAACTAAAACTTGCAAAACAATAATAGCAATTTGTTTAATTTCGTCAGGTGTGAAGTATCCTAACTTTGATAGAGGAGTAGCTTCTTTGTACTCCTGAACCACACAAAAACCATTAGAAGTTTCAAAAGAATCAAGATAGCGGGGAATGTGAGGAAAACGCAGCGATCGCAATAATTGAATTTCCGACTCGATCGAATTATATCCCTGCCAACTTGCCATAGACTGAGCGAATTGAAACTGTTTAATTGCTACAGACTGCTTTGTTTCAATATTGGTTGCCAAATAAGTGATACGACCTCCAGCACTATTTTGTCCCAATTCTCGTTCGACTTGGTAGTTGTATTCTCTAAAGTCTGGATAATTGCTCATTGCTCATTGCTCATTGTTCATTGTTTATAGTTTATAGTTCATTGTTCATAGTTCATAGTTCATTGGGTAATTACTGCTGACTGCTGACTGCTGACTGCTGTTATTTAGAATGTCCCAACTTTGTCACAATTTTGTTCCGTTTTTGTTACTTTATCTTGATTAACTTAATACATAGAGAAGGGTAAATCGATTACATAGATAAACGCTCGATCGAAATTTTCCCTTCTAGCTGGTTTGTAAGTCACAAATAAAGTAAGTTCCATGAATAAAGTAATTTCACTCCACAATATTCATCCTAACGTCCGCGCCTCTTTCAACAAAGAAGAAACCAATCCAGATATCCATTGGACTACTTACATTCATCCTTTAGCTGCGGTAATTGGCAACGTCCATCTCGGCAAACGTGTGATGGTAGCACCAGCAGCTTCGGTACGTGGCGATGAAGGACAGCCTATTTGGGTTGGGAATGATGTTAACATTCAAGACTGTGTTGTGCTTCACGCTTTAGAAACTCACGAACACGGCGAATTAATCAGTTCTGCTGTCGTCGAAGTAGATGGACAATTTTATGGCGTACATATCGACGATCGCGTTTCTCTAGCCCATCAGTGTCAAGTTCACGGTCCCGCTAGCATCGGTACTGAAACATTTGTGGGTATGCAAGCTTTAGTATTTCGAGCAACAGTAGGCAAAAACTGCGTCATCGAACCCAAAGCTTTAGTTATGGGAGTAGATGTAGCCGACGGGCGCTATGTTCCTGCTGGCGCTTTAATTACCACCCAAGAAGCAGCAGACAATTTACCTGTGATTACAGAAAATTATCCCCTAAAAAGCTTAAACAATGCAGTCGTAAATGTTAATACCCAACTTGCAAGCGGCTACCAACAACAACAGCAAAAACCCAACCTCAAAGTTGCCTGAATTAAACGTAGGGGCGAATAGCCATCCTTCTTTCAGAAGAACTACGTTAACGCAAGGCGCGGAATCGGAGGTTTCCGAAGGGTTGCAAAGCGCCGCCCCTACACCCCAATCCCCAACCCCTAACCCCTAACCCCTAACCCCTAATCCCTAATCCCTAATCCCTAACCCCTAACCCCTAACCCCCATGCTAGTACCCAAACTCAGATTACTTACCACTAACCAAAGTGCTACAACCAACTATCAAGCCTTACCAATGGGAGTTCGCGTTGCTAATGGCAGATATATAGAAGCTGGTGCTTTAATTACCACTCAAACCGCCGCATCTAGTTTGCCTACCTTTGGATTCAAAAAAGCAACTCAATCTTTATCTACAAAACAATCTTTCCCTAAAAAGTCTCACCTTCGCTTGGTAGTAAACAACTGTTAAGAACTATTGAAAAAGACAATCGATTTCAGGAACAGCGCCATGAATACTAGTTTTCTTGACAGCCTATTTATTGGAGAGTTTACAACAGCAAAGCAAACTGAATTATTTGAGAGCTTGAAACAAGTTCGGTTTAGCGGTCAACTCTTGCTGACGGGACTAACAGGAAAACAATGGATTTTTCATCTTTACTTGGGTCATGCCGTCTATGCTACAGATGGAGAACACCCTGTTAGGCGGTGGCAAAGAAATTTAACCTTACACCTGCCACAGATTCCTACCGCACCCGAATTATGGCATAAAGATCTAGATGGAATTGCTGTAGAAAACTTCAATATCTGTTGGCAGTATCAATTATTATGTTTGTGGGTAGAGCAAGAAAAAATTAGCCGCGAACAAGCCACCAAAATGATTTGGTCGATCGTTGTCGAGGTTTTATTTGATGTCACTCAAGCACGAGGAGTAAATTACGAACTCAAACAAGAGCAGTTAATATCTGCCAAATTGGTGGCGATCGATGCTCGCTATGCGATCGCCGAAGTGGAAAGACAATGGCTTGCTTGGCAAACTGCTAAACTAAGCAAGTATTCTCTCAACAAAGCACCAGCGATAGCCGATCTAGACCGATTAGAAAAAAGTACCTCTGCACGTATCTTTGAAACCCTTTCCCAACTTCTCAACGGACAACAAACTTTACGAGATTTAAGCGTGCAAATGAAGCGGGATACGCTCACAGTAACTCGATCGTTTTTGCCTTATCTGCAATCGGGATTAGTGGAATTAATTAATATTCCCGATCTGCCCGCGCCATTTATTCGTGCGTCCATGCAAGCGCAACAATCGAGTCCTTTAATTGCTTGTGTAGATGATAGTCCTGGTATATGTGCGACGATGAAGGGGATTATCACTAAATCTGGCTATCGATTTGTCGGCATTAACGATCCGATGCGGGCGATCGGGATTTTATTAGGTCTTAAACCTGATTTAATCTTTCTCGATTTGATGATGCCCCATACTAACGGCTACGAACTATGCGATAAGTTACGCAAACTAAGTCTTTTCCGCAGCACTCCAATCGTCATTTTGACGGGAAATGATGGCATTATCGATCGCGTTCGCGCCAAAATGGTCGGTTCTACAGATTTTTTAAGCAAAGCAACAGTTGACGAGGAAATTGTTTTAGAAAAAATTTGCAAACACCTCAAACATTGCACCTTTCCCAAAATAGCAACGGATAAATTTTATCTGCCTGCTGACGATTTTAAAACAGTTGTGTAGGGGCTGATCGAGCCATTCGCCCCTACACCTTACACCCTAAACCCTACACCCTTTTTCAAGCCATGAATATCCCAACTCTAGGTAAATTAATTTTCGATCTCATCCCCATAATGCGTCAGTTTTTAAATTCGATCGAGATTTGTAATCCTCGAATGGCTCATTTGGTTTGTAAAATAATACCTTCCCAATGTCCCTTCGAACGTCAACTCAGACTCTTCGATCGCACCGTTTTTAGTATTCCTCCTCTGTGTAAGCTCAATCCTTTTTACGACCAATTAACCGAGCTTCGTTTCAAGTCTTTAGTCTATTTAGCAGAGAAATGTGGCGAAGATATTAGTCTTTATTGTTAATTTTTTAGTTGAGGTAAATATTATGAATATGGCTTTAGTAGTAGAAGATAGCTTAACAGAACGACAAGCGATCGCAGATTATCTAACTCGAAATGGTTTGGTTGTTTCCATTGCTACTAGTGGAGAAGAAGCTCTCGAAAAAATCAATCTTTGCCAACCCGATATTGTTATTCTCGATATTATTTTGCCAGGACGTAGTGGATTTGAGCTATGTCGTCATTTTAAGACTAATCCACAAACCCATAAGCTTCCTATCGTTCTTTGCTCGACAAAAATATCCGATCTCGATCGATTTTGGGGACTAAAACAAGGAGCAGATGCTTACTTACCCAAACCTATTGTTGAAGAAGTACTTGTCCGAACAGTTAAGCAACTTCTGAGGACTCATGTTAGAGAGGTGAATTAGAAAATAAATGGAAGTATCTGAATTAAAAGAATCAGGTGTCGAAGAGCAGTTTTTGCGTTTTTCTCTTTCTTCTCGCACCAAAGGTTTGATATCTATTTCCCAGATGAGTGAAGTGTTGACGATTAATTTAGAGCAGATTTTGCCAATGCCTCACATGAAGCCTTGGGTAATGGGTGTTTACAATTGGCGAGGAGAAATTCTCTGGATGGTAGATTTGGGGAACTTGCTCGGATTTCCTCCTTTGCATGAAGAAAGAAGCTTGCGATCGAGCTATAAAGCCATAGTTTTACATCTACCTCTAGAGGGTAAAAAATACGATCCAACTCCCGATCGAACCCTAGGATTAGTTGTCAGTCAAATCGAAGATATTGAATGGTGCAATCCTGCCTCGATCGAATCTCCACCACCTTCTGTCGATCCTAAGTTAATACCGTTTTTACGCGGATATTACTTAAAGAGCGATCGAGAAGCATTAGCAGTTCTTGAAGGGGAATACATTTTAGCCAGAATGTTGAACTGAAAAAGGCAAAAGGCTAGAGAAAAATTCTATCTTCAAATTTAGAAAAGATTAAATATTTAGCAAAAAAGACTTTTTTAAGACAGCCAACTTTTTAGCAAGAGGTTTATTCGATGGCTCAAGTTTCTCTCAAACAAGTATCCCATTTAGATGATAAGGAAAATACTTCGAGCGAGCGTCAGATGGAAACAAAAGAGAATATTTCTGCTGACTCCCTCGATTCTCTAGAGACAGAGGAAAAAAATTCGTTTGTTGAATTCAAGCAAAAAAATCAAGAGATTGCACGGCAATTAAATTTATTATTAAATCGGCTCAATAATTGGTGGGAAAAGGTAAGTTTGCGAAATAAAGCGATGATTGTGGCGATCGCGATCGGTTCGATTCCCGTAGCAGGTGTGGGGATGGTCGCCTATAACGTAGCCAGCCATTCCCTTAGAGCGCAAATTATTACCGAGCAAGGAAACCATGCCATTAGCGTCAAACACGCATTTAAAGATGCGATCGAGCGGCTAGTTGATGACGTAAAAATACTTTCTCATTCTCCAGTATTAGCGAATTGTCACCAAAAATCTGCAACTTCACATCGGCAGGAGATAGCACTACTCAATAGTTTCATTAATGCCAGGCAAGGACAATATCAGAGTGTTGCTATTTTCGATCTCAAAGGAAATTTGCTGTGTCAGTCTAAGTCTAAACAACCGTTCGATCCCAAACACGACTACAGCAAGCAAGAGTACTTTCAACGAGCGATCGCTACCAAAGCTGCTGCGATTAGCGATCCAAAAGTTACTCTCAGTAAAAGAAATGGCTTGGAAGTTGCTGCTCCTATTGCCAACAAGAGAACTGGCAAGTTTATCGGCGTGGTTATTATGCGTACGCCAGTCAATCATTTTAACAATATGTTTCAATACCTGAAAACTCAGGGGATAGAATACAGGCTAATCGGTTCCGACGGGATCGTGTTTGCCGCAGATGAAACTGATGCCCTCGGCAAACAAGCTGAGGCAGACTACAAGCATTTCGTTCAGTTCCGTAATCGAGTTTTGGATAGTTTAGACAAGTCTAAACAAGAACAAAATTCGAGCGCGACCGAACAAATGTGGGATCGTAATGACAGCAAAAACGTTTTGCTCACCTTTTCTCTAGTTCAAGATCTAAAAGGTACGCGAGGTAATGGGTGGAGTTTTACAATTTCACGTCCGCTCGATCGCGTCTTAGCTCCTTTAATTGAATTACGCTGGATTTTTGGATTGGGTACATTAGCTGCTACTGTCTTAGTAGGTGCGATCGCGGCTATGTTAGCAGAACGAGGTACTCGACCAATTTTGAGAGCAGCCAGCGCGATCGAAGAAATCGGTCGTGGCAAAATGAATACTCGTCTTAGAGTGAAAGGAAAAGATGAGCTTGCCATTTTAGAAGCTAACGTTAATAAGATGGCGAGCGAGTTAGGTAATTACGTAGAAGAATCTGCTCTTGAAAGTCAACGTTCTCAATTACTTAAAAACATTACTCTCAAACTTGTTGCTACTTTCGATCGCCAAACGATTCTCAACACTGCTGTATCAGAATTGCGCCAAGCTTTAAAAGCAGACCGAGTTATCATTTATCGCTTTGAAAAAGCCAATCGGGGAAGAATTGTAGCTGAATCAGTCCTCGGACAATTTTCTCGCACTTTGGGAAAGGAAATTTGTGATGCTTGCTTTGCGAATAATTATATTAACGCCTACAAACAAGGAGAAACGAGAGCTGTTCCCGATATCTTGCATGTCAATCTTAGAGACTCTCACTTCAAGCAATTAGAAGATCTTGAAGTCAAAGCTTATTTAGCCGCTCCTATTTTAATCAGTGGAGAATTACTAGGTTTGGCGATCGTCCAAAAATGCTCTATTATAGAATGCTGGCAACAAGCAGAAATTGACTTACTAGCTCAGATCTCTTCACAGTTGGCACTAGCTTTAGATCGAGCCAATCTTCTAGAAGAACAAAAAATCGCCAAAGAGAAATTGCAGAATCGAGCGCTAGAATTGCTCGTAGAAGTCGAGCCAATTAACCGAGGAGATTTAACCGTCCGCGCTCAGGTTACCAATGATGAAATTGGTACTCTAGCTGATTCTTATAATTCTATTGTTGAAAACTTAAGCCGAATTGTCATTCAAGTCCAAGCCGCCGCCCGACAATTTACCACTACTATCACTAATAATCAATCGCTCGCTCACTCGCTTTCAGAAGATGCTTTGTCTCAGTCAGAAGCAATTGCAACGGTCTTGGAACGCATTCAAATTATGAATGATTCGATCGCGGCTGTTGCTACTAATGCCCAACAAGCAGAGGAATCAGTGCGACAAGCAGAGCGAACCGTAGAAGCATCGGATGCAGCTATAGAGCGAACCGTCAAAGGCATGGAGTCAATTAGAGAAACAGTCACCGAAACAGCCAGAAAAATTGAGATTTTAGGTGAATCTTCCCAAGAGATCTCTAAAGTTGTCATTCTAATCAGTAATTTTGCCGCTCAAACTAAAATGTTAGCTCTTAATGCTTCGATCGAAGCTTCTCGTGCTGGACAAGAAGGTCGAGGTTTTGGTGTAGTTGCTGAAGAAATACGAATGCTAGCGCAACAGTCAGCAGAAGCAGTTGCTGAAATCGAAAGACTGGTAACTACCATTCAAAGAGAAACACAAGAAGCGATCGATGCCATGAAAGCAGGAACAGAACAAGTAAATGCTGGAACTGCGTCTGTAGATGAAACTCGTCTGAGTTTGAATCAAATTAAAACTGTTAGCAACCACATTAATAACTTAGTAATCGCGATCGCTCAAGCAACTGTAAACCAATCCAGCGAGTCCGAAATCGTAGCAGAAAATATGTTGGAAGTAGCAATGATCGCTGACAAAACTTCTACCAAAACAGCTCAAGTTTTTAATTCTTCTCAGGAATTAATGCAAATCGCTAGCGATCTGCAAACAAATGTCAGTCAATTTAAAGTAAGCAATTAGAGGGAACAGGGAACAGGGAACAGTACGAACTTCTCAAGAGGATTCACAAGGATAGCTAAAAATGGCAAATTTGGAGATTCGCGATCGAAACTATCATTTCTTTATAGAAGAAGCGCCCGAACTACTGCAAATTATGGAAATGGGTTTGCTGACTATTAGGCAAGAACGAACCCCTGCTAATATTCATGAAATCATGCGGGCGGCTCATTCTTTAAAAGGAAGCGCTGCTAGTGTCGGACTAGAAGCAGTGAAAATATTAGCCCATCATTTTGAAGATATATTTAAAGCTTTCTATTGCGAAACAGTAGAGATTGACGTGCAGTTGGAAAGTTGGTTGCTAGAAGCTTACGATCACCTTAAAGAGCCACTTACAGAAGAAATTACTACAGGAAATTGTAACTGGGAAACAGCCCTATCTAATGCGATTCCTATTTTGACGAAGATTGAAGAACGTTTGGGAGATGCGATCGCTTTTGGCGATAGTTTTATTCCTAGTTCTACCGATTTGGGTGTAGATATGGTAGCTTCTATTTTTGAGGTAGATGTAGCCGAAGGATTAAATCGCCTCAATCTTGTCCTTGCCAATCCTCAAGATTATGAAGTAGCTGGAGAATTACGAGCGCAGTCGGAAGTATTTGCTGGTTTTGCCGAGATGTTTAACCTTTCAGGATTTAGCGCGATCGCTAATACAACTATAACTGCTCTCGATGCTAATCCCGATCGAGTTTTGGAAATTATGCAACTGGCACTAACTGACTTTCAATCGGGTCGAACTGCGGTATTACAAGGCGATCGTCAGTATGGGGGATCTCCTTCGACTGCTTTGCAAGCCCTCTGTCGAGAACAAGATTTAGGGAATATAGAGATTCAGCCCCAATCTTCGAGTATGAATACAAAACTTTTCGCTGAAGATGAGAAATCTCCATACATAACTGATAGTGCATCCGATCTTCAAGTCGATTCTGTTAATATTCCATCGCCAGAAAAAATATTCTTATTAGAAGAGTTCTTTGATTCTCCTCAGAATAATTCAGAAATAGAAACAGCAGATCGAATTCCCGATCCAGAAACTTTTGCGATCGATCCCACTGCACTCAGTCAAACCACTTCAAACCCCCAGCCTCTAAGCCCCTCAGCCTCTAAGCCCCTCAGCCCCTCAGCCCCTAACCTTTCTGTAAAAGTCGATCTCAATCGCCTGGAGAGGATGAATAATTTTGTTGGTGAATCGATCGTTAATAATAATAGTCTTTCTCTGCAAAACGAACAGTTATCTAAAATTAATCGCGAACTTTTAGAGCGATCGAAACAATTTCAAGACAAGATTAGAAAAATCCAAAATCTTTCAGATCGAGTTTTGCTGCAAGGATTATTAGAAGAAATAATTCAGCTTAAAGAAAAAATTGAAGATGCTACTATAATTTCTAGACAATCATATCGAGCGATCGAGCGACAGCGTCAAACAATTAATTCTTTAAAAGACGAACTAATGTGGGCGCGGATGTTACCGATCGGCGAAGTTTTTAATCGTTTTCCTCGCACTTTACGCGATCTTTGTCTTAAATATAATAAATCTGTCAATTTAAATATTATTGGTGCAGAAGTTTTAGTCGATCGCGGTATTCTCGAAAAACTGCACGACCCTTTATTACACTTACTTCGTAATGCTTTCGATCACGGAATCGAAAGCCCAGAAACCAGACAGCAACAAGGAAAACCAACGCAAGGACAAATAGAAATGCGCGCCTATCATCAAGGCAACCAAACTATTATTGAAATTAGCGATGATGGTGCTGGGATCGATCTCGAAAAAATAGCAGAAAAAGCGATCGCCAATGGTACGATAACACCCCAAGAATTAGAAGCATTACCAAGCGATCGTCTAGTAGAACTTATTTTTGAGCCAAGTTTTTCTACAGCCAATTCTGTTAGCGAACTATCTGGAAGGGGCGTTGGATTGGATGTAGTGCGTTCTCAATTACAAGCTATAAAGGGAAATGTGTCGGTAACATTTATACCAGGACGAGGAACGACTTTTAGTTTGCGCCTTCCTTTAACGCTAACGAGCGCGAAATTATTAATTTGCTCGGTAGGTTCTCATACTCTAGCTTTTCCCCTCGATACGATCGAAGAAATTGTTATTCCCAATTACAATCGCATTTCCAATTCAGATACTCAAAGATGTTTGCCATGGCGCGATCGATCTCTGCCAATTTATCGGCTCAACGAGTTATTAAACTATAATTATTCTCTACCAGAAACAGCAGTCAATAAATTTCTATTTCCAGAATCGTCATCAGCTAATTTAGCATCTCCTCTTTTAGTTATTCGTCGGAGAGAACAATTTTTTGCTCTAGAAATCGAGCGCCTAGAAGCAGAAAAAGAACTAGTCATCAAACCTTTTAGTAGTGCGATCGCTCCTCCCAGTTATACCTATGGTTGCACGATTTGGGGGGATGGTAGTCTGTTTCCCGTCATTGATGGGGCGGCGTTAGTTGAGTATGTAGAGAATCAAAAATCTATAGCTACAGCGATCGAATTAAATTTAGCCAGCCAGAAAATAAATAAAAATATTTCAGTACCGACAATATTAATTATTGATGATTCGATCGCCATGCGGCAAATGTTAGCAAATACTTTAGAAAAAGCTGATTATCGAGTAATTCAAGCAAAAGATGGATGGGATGCGATCGAAAAATTGCAGTCAAATTCTCAAGTGAATTTAATTATTAGCGATATCGATATGCCGAGAATGAATGGTTTGGAATTTCTCAGCCATCGCCGCCAACAACCAAATCTAACTGGTATTCCCGTTGCTATGCTCACTTCTCGTAACAATCCCAAACATCGTCAATTAGCCATGCAATTAGGAGCTTATGCTTATTGGACTAAACCTTTTACCGAACCAGAAATTTTAAATGCGATCGATAAAATCATCACCCAAGATCGATTAACTCCAACATTTATCAAACGCAAAGCTGCTTAAAATTTTTTATTTGCTTATTATTTATTTCCTACGAAAGGGCGAATGCCATTCGCCCCTACCTATTCCCTATTCCCTGATAACTAATTAACGCAAACAGGAGTTTTACATGTCTCTTAAATACGACTCTCTATTAAGAT
Organism: uncultured bacterium; assembly: GCA_964548905.1. Lineage (GTDB taxonomy): Bacteria > Cyanobacteriota > Cyanobacteriia > Cyanobacteriales > Xenococcaceae > CAZJTL01. Next base: position 18,363 of record CAZJTL010000075.1, read on the forward strand.
GTTCTTTTTGTGAAAAATCTCAAGAACAAGTCAAAAAATTAATTACTGGAGCTGGTGTATATATTTGTGATGAGTGCGTCTCACTATGTCATGAAATTATCGAAACAGAAAAAATTGCCACTTCAAAATCTAACTCTCGATCGCAATCAGATCTATCTTTCGATCGCCTTCCCAAACCAGCAGAAATCAAAAAACATTTAGATGAATATGTAATCGGTCAAGAAAAAGCCAAAAAAATCCTTTCAGTAGCCGTTTACAATCATTACAAACGCCTCAATGTCGCTCAAAATAAAACCGAAATTCACGAACCTATCGAACTACAAAAATCTAATATTCTTTTATTAGGACCAACTGGATCGGGCAAAACCATGCTCGCCCAAACTTTAGCAAAAATCCTCGACGTACCTTTTACCGTCGTCGATGCAACGAACTTAACCGAAGCTGGTTATGTTGGTGAAGATGTAGAAACAATTCTGTTTCGACTGCTTCAAGTAGCAGATATGGACGTAGCAAAAGCAGAATGGGGAATTATCTACATTGATGAAATCGATAAAATTGCCCGCAAGAGTGAAAATGTTTCGATTAGTCGCGATGTTTCTGGGGAAGGAGTACAGCAAGCACTTTTAAAATTACTCGAAGGATCGATCGCCAATGTACCACCCCAAGGAGGACGCAAACATCCCCAAGAAGAATGTATTCAAATCGATACTAGTAATATTCTCTTTATTTGTGGTGGCGCTTTTGTCGGTTTAGAAAAAATGACTAAAAATAGATCTAGCAAGCGATCGATGGGTTTTGTCCGTACCGATGAAATTTCTTTGCAGCAGAAAAAGGCAATAAATATTCCAGAAAAAATAGAAACAGACGATTTGATTAAATTTGGCATCATTCCCGAATTTCTCGGAAGATTGCCAGTAATGGCAGCATTGGAATCACTCGATGAAGAAGCTTTAGTAGAAATATTAACTAAGCCTCGTAATGCTTTAGTCAAACAATATCAAAAGCTATTGCAGATAGACAATGTAGAACTAGAATTTGAACCAGATGCCATCCGCGCGATCGCCCAGGAAGCTTACAGACGTAAAACGGGTGCTAGAGCATTACGTGGAATTGTGGAAGAATTGATGTTAGATATTATGTACGATTTGCCTTCCGATCCAGAAATTACTAACTATACAATTACGCAAGAGATGGTTGAAAAATATTCAACTGCGGAATTATTAATACATCCTCGTTCTTATTTGCAATTGGAATCAGCTTAAAAAAGATTTAACTGTAACAATGCCTAGTCAACCATGAACTATGAACTATGAACAACCCTCAGAATTACCTTTAAGGCAACCTAGTATTAAAGTCTTTGTCTATGGAACTCTCAAACCAAGTGAAGCCAACTATCAACAATACTGCGCTGGTAAAGTAATTCAAGAAATAAGAGCATATACTTGGGGGCAACTATTCGATTTGCCCTTGGGATATCCTGCCATGACTGAGGGAAATAGCCAAGTTGAAGGATTTTTACTAACTTTTGCCAGCTCATTGATTTTAGAGAGTTTGGATAAATTAGAAGATTATCAGCCACAGCGATCGCCCCAAGAAAACGAATACGATCGCCGCTTAATTCCTATTTATTGTCTGGCAGGAGAGTCTTTAGGGCAAGCTTGGGGTTATTTAATGAGTAGAGAGAGAGTTAAACAACTCGGTGGAATAAGCTTAAATTCTGGTTGGTGGACAGGGGTTAGGGATTAGGGGTTAGGGTGTAGGGGATAGAGAAAGCCGAGGGAGCAGGGGAAGCGGGGGAAGCGGAGGGAGTAGGAAGTAGCAAGTAAAAACTTCTGACTTCTGACGAATGACTTCTAATATGAAATACGAAAAAGAATGCTACAAATAAAGAGGCAGAAATAACTGAAAAAGAGGCTGATGAGTGGAGTAATCAAAATAGAAATCACCGAAACAGTCGATGAGTTAAAAGAACTACTCAAATTAACTGAACATCAAGGAGTCAAAGAAAGGGTACAGGCATTGTACTGGTTGAAAAGCGAGCAAGTAAAAACCACAGAAGCGATCGCGAAAAGTATCGGAAAACATAGAATTACGGTATCAAGATGGTTGAGCAGTTATCGAACAGGAGGTATAAAAGCCTTACTGACCAAAGGTAAAAGCAGTGGCAGAAATAAAAAACTTAGTCGATCGCAACAAGAAAGTCTTAAGCAGGAATTATTTGATGTGGAGGGATTTTCCAGCTATAAAGAGGTTCAAACATGGCTCAAAGCACTGCATGATATAGACATGAGCTATACAGGAGTTCATCAGCTAGTACGCTATCGATTGGGTGGAAAACTGAAAGTACC
>CAZJTL010000076.1:0-20407 GCA_964548905.1 uncultured bacterium
AATTTCAATCTATTTTAATCCATTCCAAACAGAGGAAAATGCTTAAACTTAATTTCGGCAATTCACTTCAACAAGTTTTATGTCTTGGAGCGCATAGCGATGACATCGAAATTGGCTGTGGTGGTACTCTTTTAAAACTAATAGAAATGTATCCCGCTCTAAGTGTTTGTTGGATTGTCTTTGGTGCAACAGGAGAAAGAGAAAAAGAAGCGCTTAAAAGTGCTGAAAATTTTCTTAGTTCTGTTAACAGAAAAAAGATCCTTGTTAAGGAATTTAAAGATGGCTTTTTTCCCTATATTGGAGCAGAAATTAAAGTCTACTTTGAAGAACTCAAACAAGAGGTAAATCCCGATTTAATTTTGACTCATTACCGACAAGATTTACATCAAGATCATCGTCTAATTTCGGAATTAACCAGAAATACTTTTCGGGATCATTTGATTTGGGAGTATGAAATTCCTAAATATGATGGCGATCTGGGTTCGCCTAATCTTTTTGTTCACTTGAGTAAGTCTATATGCCAACAAAAAATTAAACATCTTATGTCTCACTTTAGAACTCAAAGTAATAAACAGTGGTTTACAGAAGAAACCTTTACTGCCATCTTAAGAATAAGAGGTATTGAATCGAATGCTACCGAACAATATGCCGAAGGTTTTTATTGTTATAAGACAGTATTTTAAATGTCTTTAAATTCTTTTAGACATCAAGCAATCGAATACTGTTGGGAAGTAATTGTGGCTAATGGATATCTACGATCGTGCAATGCCTTTAGCTTAGTCATCCATGTGGCAATCTGTCTTTACTGCCCCTTTCGATAGTGATGCAGTGCTTTATATCAAGGGTTAACGCCTCTGGATTTTCATAGGCAAAAAGCAAAGCTCAACTTAGCTGCAAAATCGTTTGAACTTTCAGAAAAATGTAATACAAAAAAGGTAGATAAACTATGTCTGATAGACAACCAAAAGTCAGTATTGGTCTAGCTGTATTCAATGGAGAGAAATATCTAAGAGAAGCGATCGAGTCAATTTTGGCGCAAACCTTTACTGACTTTGAATTAATCATTTCAGATAATGCCTCGACCGATCGCACTGAAGAAATCTGTAGAGCCTATGCTACTCAAGATCCGCGAATTCGTTATGTCAGGAATGCCACTAATATTGGCGGTGCTAATAATGAGAACCAGACCTTTCATTTGTCCAGAGGGCAATATTTTCGCTTAGCTGCTCATGATGACGTACTTGCTCCAGAACTCATTGAGAAATGTGTTGAAGTTCTTGACCAAGACCTATCCGTGGTTCTATGCGATTCGATAAATATCAACATTGATGAAAATGGTAAAGAAATCGGCATCTTAGACCGAAATATAGCTACTTCCATCAAACCATGTAAGCGATTTCGTGAGTTAGCGAATTGGAATCATCATTGCGAGGAAAGCTATGGTCTAATCAGGTCGTCAATAATTAGGAAAACTGACTTACTACTCAATTATTCCGATTCAGATCGAACATGGCTTGCTGAACTGAGCTTGTCTGGCAGATTTTATAAAATACCTAAGCCCCTTTTTTATAGAAGATACCATTCAGGACAATCTACCCGAGTTTTCCAAGATCCGATTGATAGAATGGCGTGGTTCAATCCTAATAGTCAGTCAAGAATTAAGAGTTTGACTCAGCTTAGAAGGGTTCAATTTAGTCACTATCTTAGGATTATTTATCGTGCAGATCTTGCTTTTTATGAGTATGTTTATTGTTATTGGCATACCTTGTGTTGGCTACGTATTATTCAACAGGAAACTTACAACCTTCGTTCTAGGTTATTCCTTGCTCTAAAAAGTTGGAAACTTGGGAAGACGTTGCTCCCAAGATTATTCTTCTTTGCAAATAAGAATAGACCTCCTGTAAATTGAGAAACTCCGCCTCCGATCGATTCTCTATCTCACCAATAACTTAACATAAAAGCCTCCTGCCTTCTGTCTTTTTGCACTAGCTACTGCTTAGTAAAGATCTCAAATGGGTTCTATGTTATTGAACGACGCAATCGCAGTTACCTAATTCTTGAAACAGGTAATTCAGCAAGTATTAAGTTAAAATTTCCACTCTTCCCGACTGTCCATCAATCCTGACTCGCTGACCATCTTTAAGTATTTGCGTAGCACCATGAACGTCCATCACGGCAGGGATATCATATTCACGAGCAATAATTGCACCGTGGGAAAGACGACCACCAACATCAGCAATGATACCACCAGCACGGGCTAATAATGGCGACCAACCAGCGTCAGTATAAGGAACCACTAAGATAGTTTGGGAATCAATGGGACTGGGATCTTGTCCGCTGAGAATGATTTTAACCTTTCCTTCTGCTATTCCTTCGCTAGCACCAATGCCTGTTAACGTTCGTCTAGCTGGTTGAGGATTGCGACTAGGAGGTAAAGCCGAGCGAGCAGGATTACCATAAATCACATAGGGCATATGTTTAATCTGGCGATCGCTCTCTAATTGTTCTTGTCTGGTTTGAATCAGTTGAGCAAATCGAGCCTTTAAATTTGAATCGGGATTTCTAATTTGCGAGCGAATTTCGCTAAACTCCAGAAAAAAGATCTCTCCTGATGCCTTTAACCAGCCTTGTTCTAACCAAATTTTCTCTAGATCGAGAAAACTCCAGCGCAAATGAGCAAGCAGCCGTTCGTATATTTCCGTTACTTGTCCTTTGAGATTGAGTCGTCTTTGAACTATGGAGTGTACTAAAGTTCTGGCTTGTTCGCGCTGACTATTAATAAATGTTTTGGCTCGATCGCGATCGAAAAATAGTTTGGTAAACATTTCTCTAGCAGGTCGAGGATTTTCTCGCCAACGAGAGACAGAAATATCTGTAGCAGCTTCGCTCAAATATCCGTATTTTTCTAGCCAAAGATTAAACTGCTCTAAAATATTTTCCCCTTCAGGATTTTCTGCCAAATGAGCAAATAGAGAAGCTGAAGAATTGTGAGTAATTTCTTCTTTAGTAAGTAGTTTGCGCGTATCTAGAGCTAACATGGCAAGCGATCGCAAGCAAGCTATTTCAGGAACCTGTGTACTATCTAATTCGTTGTCTTCAACCTGAAAAATCGCTTTGCGTAAAGCCAGGCTTAAAGGAGCGAAAATACTATAATAGGTAGCTTTATTGAGAGCTAATAAAATTAATTCGATTCGCTCTAAAATTTCTGCTGGTGAAGTTGGAGAGTTGCTTAAAGTTTCTATTTCCTGCAAGATCGGAGTAAATACCTGGTGTCGATCGGCATAAAAATCCTTTTCTAGACTCCATTCTCGACCCAATAATTGTAATAATCCAGGCAAGTTTTTAATTGTAGTTCCCAAGGATGGTTTGCTGAATTGTTCTCCCCTGGTCAAAAATTCTAAACTTTCTGCCGGTAAACCCATTCTCAAAAATATTTCTCCTAGTAGTGAAGCATTAAAATAAGCGTGTGAATAATGCAAAGTAGCAGTCTGCTCGAAATTTAAATTAGCGATCTTTTTACCCAGAACAATTTTGAAAATATCGCCCCATACTCCGCAAGTCAGGGGACGATTGATCGACCATGTTAAAGGTCTAATTGCACCAGGAATCACTTCAGCCGCAATTTTGCGCGTCCAAATCGTTTTTAATCCTGTAATTGGTCTTGCTTGCAATAACCATAGCTGTTCTCCATCATAAGTCCATTCAATGTCTTGAGGCATTCCTCGATTGAGTTCTTCAATTTCTCGCGCTAAAAGTGCAACTGATTCGATGATTGCTGTAGGAATCTCGTTGTTTAAACTTATTTCTGAGGAATTTTTTGCTTTGTCTTCTTCAATTGTGACAATCTCCGAGTAATTATGCCGCCATAAATCTCGATCGCCAGAATTGTTTGACTTTTTTTTAGAATTACTGTTATTGCTAGTATTGCTAGCTGCTAAATAAACTCGATAGCGTTGAGGTGTCACTTTACCTGATACGACTAGAGTTGTATCGCCTGGTAATACTTCAATCAGAATCGATTCGTCCAGGCGATCGATTGGGTTACGACTAAAAGCTACCCCAGAAAACAATCCTCTAATTTGTCGCTGGACTAAAACCGCCATCTTTTGCTCTCTTTGCTGGTGACTCTGACGATAAGCAATGGCATTGTTCTCGACATAGGAAGCTTGACAGTCGATAATAGCCTGCGCCAGAGCCTCACGGGTTGTGATATTTAAAAAGCTTTGATACTGTCCCGCCGCCGAAGCAACTTCAGAATCTTCCCCAATTGCCGAGGAACGCACTACCAGGGGTCGATCGACAGTAGGTTCGAGGAATTGAATCAATGATTCTGGATCGTCTCCTGGGGGTAAAATCCAGCCATCTGGGACTTCATAACCATTGCGTTTGAGCTGTGATAAATTGGCAGCTTTTTGACCTACTTTTGATACCGACAGTTGTTGGTTTAAGGAAATCATTTGGCGATCGCCACGAAAAAAGAGAAACATTTTTTGTGATTCCTGTTGTCCTGCTGCTGGACTTAAATTGAGATCGTCGGGAATTTTCTGATAAATCCAGAATTGTATGCCAGATAAGGCGATCGCTAAGCAAATATACTCTATTTCTTGAGGATGTCGCAAGCTAAGAATCAAAGCTAGCAAAATCAGCATACCAATTTTTGCCGATTGACGTTCGCGAACGACAGTAAAACCAATTCCCCCAATTAGCAAAATTAAAACTGCGGCGATCGGCTCGTGAACTACTATTCCCCAAACTAGGTTGGTTGTACCAGCCCCCTTTCCCATCCAATAGCGTCCCATCACCAGAGCAATTAAAGCTATCAATTCCCAAGCTGAATTAGGAGGAAAAAAAACGCGACTTAACATGACTGCGGCTATTCCCTTACCTGCTTCTGATAAAACAGCCAAGATACCAACCCACCTACCGCCATGATAAAAAGCAGCCGATACGGAAACGTTTCCTGTCCCTAACTTAGTTAACTGTTTTCCCGTTAAAGCATAAGTAATCCAATCAATTAGGGGTATACCTCCTAACAAGGGACAAATTAGCAAGATCGCAAGGCAACCGATAACTTGTACAAGCGTCATTTGAAGAGATTAAAGCTCATATTGAAATTGTAATGATTATTCAACAGAATTCACATTAGACTTCTTGCAGAAGTTGGGAACTCTTAACAGAGATTAGGGATTAGGGATTAAGAACAAAGAGATGCAAAACTGAGCTTTTGCAAGAGATTTATTATCTAACTGGCTTTACTCTGCCAATCAACAAAGACAAAGTTAATGCACTCATCCCAACTAATGCAATGACAAGACGAATTAAATGGTAGTAGTGCCATTGATAGCGAATCTCAGTCCAATTACTAGGAGCGGTTGTTATCGTCCAACCATCAATCTGTTGATTGATAGGCTGAATAAAAACTGCCCAGATCGTCCACATCAAAACCATGCAAAGTGAGCCAAGCAGAGTCAAATAGAAAGTTTTTCGGTACTTGCGAATCAGTGTTGCTGCTCCTATAGCAGAAATAATTGACGGAATCTCAATAAAAGCTAACTTAACTCGATAACTAATGACTTGATTTTGTACCAAAATGTAGCAATCTAGCGGAAGGGCTAATTTTCCTGACATTTGCATAAAGTGGGCATAGGAAACACCCAACTGAACTCCCATGAAGACAACGGCTAAAAACTGCAACAATCTAAGTGTCATAAATTGTCTGGTAAATTCGGTTATGCTTCAGATATTGACAATTATCTTGCCAATATGACAACTTAATTGTCAATTTAAATTAAGTTTAATCAGGAATATAGATAATGACCGAGAAAACTGTCGATCGAACAGCAGCAGGACAAGCAATGGAAAATTTATTTATAGAAACGACTTATACATTCTTTTTGCTAAGAGAGGGAGGTAAACAGATTGGTACAATTAGATCATCGGGTAGCTGCTGGGGAATGCTAAACAGCCTGAAGCAAGAAGGGCCGCAGACAGTCCCACAGATTGCGCGATCGCGTCCTGTCTCTCGTCAAGGTATTCAAAAGTTAGCTAATGAAATGATTGAAGAGGGTTCGATCGAGCTAATCGATAATCCAGCTCACAAAAAATCAAAATTGTTACGCATTACTGCCAAAGGAGAAGCTTTATTTCAAGATTTGACAGAACGAAATGCTCAAGCTGCGGAATTGCTAGCCCAAGATATGGATGCCGTAGAGTTAGAGATAGCTGTGAAAGTGATGAGACAATTACGAGACAAGCTAAAGAAATCAATTTTGATTTAAATAAACACCTGTAAAATTATTTCAAGAAACTTCAGAAAGCATTGATATATAGTTCTCCCCATTCCAAATTATCAACAGAAATGTTTTGATAGTGAACTTTTCCTTCTAAAGAAACCTCTTCGCCGATCGCAGGAAGCTTAGATGAAGTAGTAATCCAAATTTTACCAGTACGATCTTCTAATTGATATGCACCACCAGTTAAAAAAGGCGCTCGATCGGTCACTTTTCCTTGCAGATGAACAGTAGCACCAATGCTTCGAGATGCTTCTAAATTGCCAATCGCAGAGTTACAATCACCTAGTTGACTACAACCAAGAAGGGTCAAAAAGACGATCGAGACAAAACTCAAGCGCAATAGTCTAAGATTGAAAAGTGGTAAAACTGCCACTGGTAACATAGGGGTTAAGGGTTAGAGCCTTCGTTATCGTAACTTGACTCGTAAGATTAAGATGCCTGTACAAACTGCTCAAATTCTAGACGGTAAAAAGTTAGCGCAAAAGATTCAAGAAGAATTAAAACAGCGCGTGCAAACTCTAAGCAAGAAAATTGGACGCTCCCCTGGATTAGCAGTCCTGATGGTAGGAGATAATCCAGCTAGTGCTGTTTATGTGCGTAATAAAGAGTTAGCTTGTCAAAAAATTGGCATTGCTTCTCTAGGACGACATTTCCCGACACAAACTTCACAGCAAGAAATAGAAGAGGCGATCGCCCAACTCAACCAAGACGATCGAGTTGATGGTATTTTAGTTCAGTTACCCTTACCCGAACATTTAGATGCGATCGCCATCCTGCATAAAATCGATCCTAATAAAGATGCTGATGGTTTGCATCCAATTAATTTAGGCAAATTAGTCCGTTCTGAACCTGGTTTGCGTAGCTGCACTCCCGCAGGTGTAATGTGCCTGCTTCGAGAATACAAGATTGAATTACAAGGCAAACAAGCAGTTGTTTTAGGACGTAGTATTTTAGTCGGTAAACCCCAAGCCTTAATGCTCTTAGAAGAAAACGCTACAGTAACGATCGCTCATTCTCGCAGCCAAGATTTAGCTAGTATTACCCGTGGTGCAGATATTCTCGTCGCCGCCGTTGGTAAACCAGAAATTGTCACCGCCGATATGGTTAAACCTGGTGCTGTGGTGATTGATGTTGGTATCAATCGAGTTGAAACTGGGAATGGAAAATCTCGCTTAGTAGGAGATGTTAATTTTAATTCTGTCTCTGAAGTGGCAAGTTACATTACTCCCGTTCCTGGTGGTATTGGGCCAATGACTGTTGCTATGTTATTGCAGAATACGGTGGATAGTTATGAGCAAAAATGCTGAAGGAAGGCAGGAGTACGAAGGCAGAAGGCAGAAGGCAGAAGGAAAATAAAGGATGAAGTATATAAGGTTACTACTGCTAACTAAACGGATTTGATATGAAAAGGATTCGAGCGCTGGCGATCGCTGCTGTTTGTGGGGTTTTGAGTAGTTGTACTGGCTATCCGCGCATTCTCAATTTTCCTTTCGATCCTGGCGGACGTAGTTTAAATAGCCTTGCTTCTGAACTCACTCCACAAATATCGGCTAATTTTGTTACCTTCGTTTCCGATCGCAATGGTTCTCAGGATATCTATCTCTATGATGCTCGCAACCGACGCTTAGTAGACTTACCTGGACTTAATGCTCTCGACGAAATTGCTGCCGATCCTTCCGTATCTGAAGATGGTCGTTTTATTGCCTTTGTTCTTACCCGTCAAGGGCGATCGACGATCGCTTTCTACGATCGCTCTACCCAACAGAAAAGAAACTTAACTCCCAATCTTCAAGCCCAAGTACGCCATCCCACCATTAGCGCCGATGGTTCCCTAATTGCCTTTGAAGTCGCTGATCGGGGTCAGTGGGATATTTTAGTTTACAGACGCTCTGGGGAAGCTTTAGATTTGCCTGGAACACCGAGGTTTTAGAGGGACTAGGGGTTAGGGGCTAGGGTGTAGGGTGTAGGAGAGACTGGGAGAAAAATGATACCCTATTGCCTATTTTAACTGCTGCCTGCTCCCTACTCCCTGCTCCCTTTTTCTCCAATGAACTATGAACCATGAACTATGAACGATTAATAATCAGTCTTGTCTTGAGAACTGTTACTACCACGAAAAGCTGCTTCAAAAGTCATTCTTTGTTCGGCGTTGCGGAGAAAATAACCGCTCATCATGGCTGAGGCTAGCAGTTTTCCTAAGCTTTCTCTACTAGTGCTAATAGTAATGTCAAATTGCTCTGAGGGTAGACCGCCCAACAAGCTAATGATATTACGTTCTATAACTTGAAATACTTCAGAGGATTCAGGTCTAGAAAGTTGTGTAATAGTTTCCGAGCTAAGAGATTGGACGTATTGCCATAATTGATTATTATCAGTTTCGCTACCGAAAAGATTTTGAGTCTGAGGACGATTATATTCTTGATTCACCTGTTATCTCCTACTGATACAACTAACGGAGTTATTAGGTTCAGTTGTTTAAACCAACGTTATTCAATAATTTAATTTAACAATTTTCGACTCTTGAGTAAGTCGGCGAACCGAACCAAATTTACCGTAATTTTCCCTCTCAATCTCAAACTGAAGTTCGATTTAGCTGGCAAGATATTCGCCAATATCTCTTTTGCGTTTGCGTAATTTGGACAAAGCTTCTCGCTCGATTTGTCGTACTCGTTCGCGACTAATATTGAGTCGAGTACCAATTGTAGCTAGGGTTAAGGGTTTCCCATCGCTTAAACCAAATCTGAGAGAAATAACTTCTTTCTGTTGGGGGGTTAAATCTGCCATTAAGTTTTCTAGATCGGTTTTGAGTGCAGAATAGCTAGCGTAATCTTCAGGGGAAGCTCCAGTATCTTCTAATAGCTCTCCTAATTCTGTATCGTTATTATCTCCTACACGCATATCTAGAGATATTGGTTGGCGCGATCGCTCTAAGTATTCTCTGACTTGCTTGGGCGTTAAATCTAGTTCTGCGGCTAATTCTCCAATGGTTGCCGTTCTTCCGTTTTGTTGCGCTAGCTGACGCTGTGCTTTTTTAATTTTGTTCAGTTTTTCGGTAATGTGGATCGGTAGGCGAATAGTCCGTCCTTTTTCTGCGATCGCCCGAGTAATTGCCTGACGAATCCACCAGTAAGCGTAAGTAGAAAAGCGATACCCTTTAGTTGGGTCGAATTTTTCTACCCCTCTTTGCATCCCGATCGTCCCTTCTTGAATGAGATCGAGTAAATCTAAGTTACGTTTGAGATACTTTTTGGCAACGGAAACAACTAAGCGCAAATTCGCCTCAATCATTTTTTTCTTGGCTGCTTCTCCCGCAGCAACAGCAAGATTTAAGTCTGCTTCTGTTAGCTTGGCTGCTTGCGCCCATTGAGATTGACTGGGTTCTTCGCCCTGCTTTTCTTGTAGGGATTCCTTAATTTTTTCTAATTCAATTAACCTTTGTACTCGTTTGGCATATAGAATTTCTTCTTCGTGGGTTAATAAAGGAACACGACCAATTTCTTTAAGGTAAGTCCGAACTAAATCATTTGATTTGATGGGAGTTTTCATGGCTTGGATCGACTAATTAGAGTTTAAAGATGAGAGTACGCTTAAGCACTACAGTAAAATTTGCAGTACAATTATGAGTTTTATTTATATTTGTATTGATTTTTTTAAACAAAAATAAAGAAATAACGAATTTGGCTATTTTAGTGTTTAATCTGCTTTTTTAATGTTGTGCAAGCAACTTTAGAGTGTTAATTAATTTTTGATTGTTTTTAAATTTGGCGTACTACTTTTTACCTAATTACTAGAATACACGATTTTTATTAAGGATTGTAAACTTTTTTAAGTTTACTGATTAGATTATTCTTGCTTTCTCATTTTCAAAAAAAAAGTCCACTAATACCAGCGTAGCGAGACTTTACTAAGACTTATGTAAACTGGATCGCAAAACGGGGAAATAGTTTGTTATTGGTTGTTTGTTATTGGTTGTTTGTTGTTTGTTGTTTGTTGTTTGTTGTTTGTTTCTTCCCGTCTCCTTGTCCCCCAATCTCTCTAATCCCTAGTATTATTTTGTAGTATTGTAATACAAATAACAACATTAAGTTAAGTTGAAGTGTTAAATTACCTATTACTTGGCAAGAATTAGCACTTCAGTAGCATGGCTTCGTTTCGGGATATTATCAATTATTACCGCAACTATCAGAAAAGTTCTGTTTTCAGCATAGTTGCCTCTAGCTTGTTTGAGATTATCGATTTAGTTGTTCCTTATGCGATCGGACAAATTCTTAATTTACTTTCTAATCAACCAGTCGATCGCCTGCTTCAGATTCTGATTACTCAGATTACAGCTACTTTCAATTTAGCTGCGGGGAAAGGAACCTCTTTAGGCGTTCTGTTGGGTTTAGTTGCGATCGTAACAGTAATTAGAGCCCCTGTACAACCATGGATTAGCTCTTGGTTTCAGTGGGAAATCGCTCTAAAAGCTCGTCGCGATCATACTCAAAACACAGTCGCCAAAATCCTCTCTCTTCCTCTAGAATTCTACGATGAAAACAATCCAGGTAGAATCGCTAGTAGAGTAGCCAGAGGACTTGGCAATCACACTTGGACTTATCCAGAGATTGCGGGACAAATGATTCCCAAATTAATTAGAGTAGTAGGGATTTTTGGGATCATTTTGCTAATTGAACCCTGGATCGCGATCGCTCTTGCCATCTCGTTCTTAGTTATTCTCTATTTCAGCCTCAAAAGTCTTCGTTCTCTAATTAGACAAGAAGAGTTGCTCGAAAAATATCAAGAGAATACTGAAAGTCGAACTTCAGAAATTATTACCAATATCAAGACAGTTAAGGCTTTTGCTACTGAAGCCGATGAGCTAAAACGTCAGCAACAGCGCTTAGAAAGAGAATTTAAAGTCGTTGTTTACCGTATTCATAGAGGTTATGTAAGCCTTGAAACTTGGTATCGCACAGTCATCGAAGCTTCTGTGTTTGGCATTTTACTGATGACTTTAGTAGCGACTTTGCGGGGTGAAATCTCTCTAGGGCATTTCATTACTACTCTGACCGTTTCTAGTATGGCATTTTCGGAACTAAGCCCGATTACTCATCTAGCGGAAATATTTGCCCGTCGCTATGCCTCGATGGTTCGCTATCACGAGTTTATGCAAATGCGTTCTGGTCGAGATGCAGCTAATTTAACTGTTACTAATTCTCCGACAAATGCTTATAAATTTACTGGGAAATTAGAATTCAGCCAAGTTAGCTTTAGTTATATTGCCGATCGCCCTGTGTTAAAAGAGATCGATCTCTCGATCGAACCCTATCAGACGGTGGCGCTAGTTGGTCGTTCTGGTTCGGGAAAATCTACCTTAGTGAAATTATTATTTCGCTATTTTGAACCCGATCGCGGTCAAATTCTGATCGATGGCGAGGATATTCATAATTTAGACATTACTGGTTATCGCAAACGACTGGCGATCGTCCATCAAGATGTAGATATTTTCAACGGGACGCTGCTTGATAACCTCACCTATGGCAATCCAGAAGTCAGTTTTGACAAAGTACAAGAAGCTTGTGAGATTGCTAGAGTCAGTGAATTTATTAACTTTTTACCCAAAGGTTACTACACTACTGTTGGCGAGAGAGGAGTACGTTTATCGGGTGGACAAAAACAGCGTTTGGGGATAGCGAGAGCATTAATTGTCGATCCTGATGTCTTAGTATTTGACGAAGCAACTTCCAGTTTGGATTATGAGTCAGAAAGAGCAATTCAATTAGCCATGCGATCGATCTTAGGTACGAGAACAACCCTAATTATCGCCCACCGTCTCAGTACTGTCCGCGAAGCAGATCTAATTGTGGTTCTGGATTCGGGTAATATTGTCGAAACTGGTTCTCATCAAGAGTTACTCTCGCAACAGGGAATTTATCAGCGTTTACATTCTTTGCAAGAAACAGGAGAGTTGTTAGCTTAATAGGGTAAATTACCTGGGCAGAAGATAGAATTTCTTGACAACGCAAATAATTAAGACTGGTTTCAATCCCTTGACGAGTAATTAGATTGTATTGCCGAAAAATTGAAATTACCTACCGATCGCGTTCAAGATTTAGTGCGATATCAAATAAACAATTAATTGTTCCCCAAAAATTTGCTCTCAAAAAAAATAGGTGTGCAATCTCGCACACCTTGAAATTTGATTTGACAGTTTTCAATTAAGTAGAACCACTTAATTAAACACAAAATAGATTAAGTTGGTAGTAATGGCACCAGCCATTATTACAAGTGCATTTTTCAACCCTAAAGGGTTGACTACAAACTTTATTTTATGTAGGTTGAGCTACTTATCAGTTTTCAGCTAACTACCGATCGCTGTACGGGCGAATGGCAAGAAAGCCCCTACTGACAGCTATTACCGCCATTAAGTTCTGACAGTCTCTTTACTGTATTCTTTGGCTGCATTGAGTGTGATTTTAACTGGTTCAACCTGCCAAATTTCTTGGCAATATTCGCGGATGGTGCGATCGGAAGAGAATTTACCCATACGGATGGAATTGAGAATGGACATAGTTGTCCAAGCTTCGCGATCGCGATAAACTTGGCTGACATGTTCTTGACACTCCATATAGGACTGAAAGTCAGCTAAAAGCATATACTTGTCGTCATAGAGTAAACAATCAACGATCGGCTTGAATAGTTCGGTATCGCCATGACTGAAATAGCCACTAGCAAGGCGATCGATCGTTTTCTTCAGTTCTTTATTGCCGTGATAATATTTGAGAGGATTATATCCTCGTGCTTTGAGTTCGTAGACTTTATCAGCAGTTAAACCAAACAGGAAGAAATTTTCTGCCCCTGCTTCTTCGCGAATCTCAATATTAGCACCGTCGAGAGTTCCAATCGTCAGCGCACCGTTCATGGCAAATTTCATGTTACCAGTACCCGATGCTTCTGTACCTGCGGTAGAAACTTGTTCGGATAAATCGGCAGCAGGATAAATCTTTTGACCGAGAGAGACGCTAAAGTTAGGCAAGAAGACTACTTTCAGACGACCGCGTACTTCTGGATCTTTGTTGACTACTTCTGCTACAGCGTTAACCAATTTAATAATTAACTTCGCCATAAAGTAGCCAGGTGCGGCTTTTCCACCGAAAATAAAGGTGCGCGGTTGAATATCGGTGTTGGGATTTTCTTTAATCCGATTGTAGAGAGCAATGATATGCAAGATGGCGAGATGCTGGCGTTTGTATTCGTGAATGCGCTTCACTTGCACGTCAAAGATGGAATTAATGTTGACTTCTATCCCTCTTTGTTTGAGAATATATGTTGCTAAAGTCTGCTTATTCTCTTGTTTAATCTGATACCAGCGATCGCGAAAATCTGCATCTTGGAGAGAGGATTCTAATTTAGTCAGCAAGCTGAGATCTTTGAGCCAACCATTACCAATTTTCTCGCTAATTAAGTCAGCTAGTTTGGGATTGCTCAACAACATCCAACGGCGCGGCGTAACTCCATTGGTTTTATTATAAAATTTCTCTGGCCACAGTCTGGCAAAATCTTGCAGTGTATCCTGTTTGAGCAATTCTGTATGCAGGGCTGCTACCCCATTAATCGCATGACTACCAACACAAGCTAAATAAGCCATACGAATTCTTTGTTCCTCTCCTTCTTCGACGATCGACAGTCTGCCAATTAGTTCGTCGTCGCCAGGAAACCAAGTCCGCACATCTTCGAGGAAGAAATGATTGATATCGTAAATAATCTCTAGATGTCGGGGGAGAAGGCGACCGAACAGATTGGCTGACCAGCGTTCTAGAGCTTCGGGCATTAAGGTATGATTGGTATAAGCAAAGGTTTTTTGCGTAATGCTCCAAGCCTTATCCCATTCCATACCATGCTCGTCTACGAATAAGCGCATCAGTTCGGGGATGGCGACGGCGGGATGGGTATCATTTAGCTGAATGGCTACTTTCTCGTGGAAATCATCGAGACTGCTATGGGTTTTCAGGTGCAGACGAATTAAATCTTGCAAGGAAGCGGAGACAAAGAAATATTGCTGTGCCAAACGCAATTCTCGTCCTTGAGGAGTATTATCGTTGGGATAGAGTACTTTAGAGATGGTTTCCGAGTTGATTTTCTCTGCTACAGCGCGATCGTAGTTACCAGCATTAAAAGCATCAAAATTAAACTCTTCGCTAGCTTCTGCTTTCCACAGGCGTAAAGGATTAACCGTATTGGTTTTGTAACCTGGTACGGGGGTATCGTGAGGAATGGCGATCGCTGTTCTTTCTGGAACCCAAGTAACTCGATATTTACCCTTGTCGTCGTGGTAGCGTTCGGTGTATCCACCTAATTTAATTTCTACAGTTTCATCAGGACGAGCAATTTCCCAAGGATTGCCAAAACGCAACCAGTTATCAGGAACTTCAGCTTGCCACCCATCTCTGAGAGTCTGATGGAAAATGCCAAATTCGTAACGAATACCGTAACCAATGGCAGGAATTTCTAAAGACGCGAGAGAATCTAAGAAACAAGCTGCCAGTCTGCCCAAACCACCGTTACCCAAACCTGGGTCTGGTTCTTGCTCGATTAATTCTCCCAGATCGATATCTAGGTTCTGGAGTGCAGCTTTAACTTCTTTGTAGATCCCCAAATTAATTAAATTATTGCCCAGATAGCGACCCATCAAAAACTCAGCCGATAGGTAGCAGACTACTTTAGCATTGTCTTGTTGATAGGTATTGAAGGTTTTGATAAAACGATGCAGCAATCTGTCTCTGATCGTGTAAGCCAGCGCCATATAATAGTCATGTAGAGTGGCTGTGCTTTTATCTTTTCCCTGCAAATAGAAGAGATTATCTAAAAACGCTCGCTTGAGAGTTTCCACACTCATACCAGTGCGATCGTCTTCTGCCACAGGGCATTCTAACAGATCGCTATTGGTATTTACTTTGCCATCTTCCCGCTCAAACAAATCTTTATTCATAACTTTAGTTAGCTGTTTGTTGGTTGAGGTGTTTCCTTTGAGGCGCACAAACAAATTGTGCGCTTCCTGTTACTAAGTACCTATGCAAAATTAATTACAGAGCTTATTCTCCTCTGCCTACGGCGCTCTGTATTTCGAGGAAACCTCGAAATCCGCGCCTCCCCTGCCTCTCTGGGATCTTCACCAATCAAATTAATTGTGCATCGGGTACTTATATTTTTGGTCCTAGTCCGATCGCACTAGCATAAACAGCGCGATCGCCTAATTCGTCTTCAATGCGAAGCAATCGGTTATATTTAGCGACTCGTTCGCTACGACACAAAGAACCTGTTTTAATTTGACCTGCATTAGTAGCTACTGCTAGATCGGCGATCGTAGTGTCTTCAGTTTCACCAGAACGATGGCTGATTACCGAGCGAAAACCGCTACGAGTAGCTAAGTTAATCGTCTCTAAGGTTTTGGTCAAGGAACCAATCTGATTTAGTTTGATTAAAATGGCATTACCTACCCCCAATTCAATTCCTTTTTGCAAGCGTTCTGGGTTCGTCACAAACAAATCGTCACCTACTAGCTGAATGCGCGATCCCAACTTTTCTGTCAGTAGTTTCCAACTACTCCAATCTTCTTCGTGTAAGCCATCTTCGATGGAAATAATCGGATATTGTCCGACTAGTTTTTCCAGATAGTCAATGAATTCTTCTGGTGAGTGCGCCGCACCATCATAAACGTACTGTCCATCTCGATAAAATTCACTAGCGGCTACATCCATCGCTAAGGCTACTTGAGTCCCTGGTTGGTATCCAGCCCGTTCGATCGCCTGAATTAATAATTCTAAAGCAGCTTGATTCGACTCTAGATTGGGTGCATAACCTCCTTCATCACCCACTCCTGAAAGTAAATTCTTTTCCTTGAGGACTTTACTCAAAGAAGCAAATACTTCTGCACCCCAGCGCAGTCCTTCTTTAAAAGAAGTTGCACCAACAGGCATAATCATAAACTCTTGAAAGTCTACATTATTATCTGCATGAGCGCCGCCGTTGATCACGTTCATCATCGGTACGGGCAGAACATTGGCTAAAGGGCCACCTAAATAACGATACAAGGGAATTGCCAATTCTTCAGCCGCCGCCTTAGCTACCGCCAAAGAAACCGCTAAAACTGCATTAGCGCCTAAATTACGGAGATTGGGCGAACCGTCACGATCGATCATTTTGTAGTCGATCGCCACTTGATCGAAAGCATCCAAATCTAAAAGTTCTGGTGCAATCTTTTCTTTAATATTGCGAACTGCTTTAAGCACACCTTTTCCACCATAGCGATGAGCGTCCTCATCTCGCAACTCGTGCGCCTCAAAAGTCCCAGTCGAAGCACCACTAGGGACTTGAGCTAGACCGCAAGCACCGCCATCCAAACGCACCTCTGCTTCTACAGTAGGACGACCACGAGAATCTAAAATTTCTCTAGCCTCGATCGCCTCGATCGCAACCTCTATCTTGTTCAACATACACTTCTCCTCATTATTTAACAGGGATTAGGGGTAAGTCAGAAGTCAGAAGTCAGAAGGCAGGTAGGGGCGAATGGCCATTCGCCCCTACAGAAGTCAGAAGTCAGAAGTTAACAGCCCCCTTTCTTTGCTTCCCCTGCTCCCCCTGCTCCCTCCGCTTCCCCTGCTCCCCTGCTCCCCTGCTCCCTACACCCTAGCCCCTGCCATCATTGCTGCTTCCTTATTCGCCATGGAAAGCATTAGATCGATCGTGCGTTGGGAGTAGCCCCATTCGTTGTCATACCATGCTACTACTTTGAAAAAGTTGGAATTTAGCTCTATTCCTGCTCCTGCATCAAAGATACTGGAGTGGGGATCGCCTGTTAAATCGCAGGAAACGATATCTTCGTCGGTATAACCTAAAATTCCCTTTAACTCTCCTTCAGAAGCTCGTTTCATAGCTGCACAAATGTCTTGATAAGTGGTTGCTCGATCGGTGCGGAAAGTTAGGTCAACTACTGAGACATCTGGAGTGGGAACGCGGAATGCCATTCCAGTTAGCTTACCTTTGAGTTCGGGTAAAACTAGAGTAACTGCTTTCGCTGCTCCTGTAGAGGCAGGTATAATATTCTGTGCCGCACTGCGACCGCCGCGCCAATCTTTTTTACTGGGCCCGTCTACGGTTGGCTGAGTAGCTGTCACGGCGTGAACTGTAGTCATCAAACCTTCAGCCAAGCCAAAGTTTTCGTGAATCACTTTGGCGATCGGGGCGAGACAGTTAGTAGTGCAGCTTGCGTTAGAAACCACTGTATCTTTACTGGGATCGTAGGTATCGTGATTTACTCCTACTAACAGAGTGCGAACCCTTGTCGGATCTTTAGTAGGGGCAGAAATAACTACTCGTTTGGCACCTGCGGTTAGATGTTTGGCTGCACTTTCGTAGTCGGTAAATAAGCCCGTAGATTCGACTACATATTCTGCGCCATACTGTTTCCAGGGAAGTTCTTCGGGGTTTCTGATACTAAAGCAGGGAATAAATTTACCGTTGACTTCAATCCCATCTTCTTTAACTATGACAGTTCCCCCAAAACGACCGTGAGTCGAGTCGTATTTGAGTAAATAGGCGAGATTATCGGGTGGTACTAAATCGTTAATACCTACAAATTCAAGATGGGGATTGTTAATACCAGCTCGAAAAACTAAACGCCCAATACGACCAAAACCATTGATCCCAACTTTAATATTTGCCATGGGAAAAACTCCTTATTCAGTGCGAGTGAATTTGCTTACGATTGTGGATGAATTACCAATATGAAAGGCTTAAATGTTCAAAACGTACTAATAGAGATGAATTGGATTCATTACCTACCTTTTCGGTCATTTCATGGTTCTTTTTTCCGTTTCTCTTAACTTTGTTTTACTCATTAACTAAGTGAAGTGAAGAAAATAACTACCGCTTAAATAGTGCTTCAGAGTCAATGGCATCACCATCAAATCTCGTTACGATCGACTTTCGATACGATCGCAATAATTTGACGACAGTTTGCACCATTTAATCTTACGACCTATGTATCACTATCTGAACGATTTATTTCTTAATTAATTATGCAAATAATTTTTTTGCTCGTGAATTTGAAGTTAAGAAAAGGTTAAGTAATTTTTTTAGTTAACTTTGATAACATAGCTTAACTTTCGTTAATGTGTTTCTTAACACTATTTACTTTGATAATTAATTGACTGAATTTGAGATATTAATTATGCCAAAATATTGAAATTTACTTGCATATTATAACAAGAGCTAAATATAGAGTTGCTATTGACGAATCGATCTCATAAATGAGCTAAGTTCTGGTTTGCCTGGTTAAATTCTACTCGATCGCCACTTATTTTTGCTGATTACCAAGATACTTAACTGCTAAAATTTTTACGAAAATTTAATCATTTTTTTGTACAATTAAACCTGTCACTTGAGACTATCTGGTAAATAAAATCTCGTTAATCCGATTTGGAGAATACGACGGTATTTGATTTACAAAATTAGAAATATATTTAGATATTTTGATGAATATTCGCACTTTTCCAACTAAGCCGTTTACAGATCAAAAACCTGGCACTTCAGGACTACGTAAGTCTGTCAAGGTCTTTCAAACACCTAATTACTTAGAAAATTTCGTCCAGTCAATTTTTGACAGTCTAGATGGTTGTGAAGATCAAACTCTAGTCCTTGGTGGTGATGGTCGCTACTACAATCGTCAAGCAATTCAGACTATTCTAAAAATGGCGGCTGCTAACGGCATCGGACGAATCTTAGTCGGTCGTGGTGGCATTCTCTCTACTCCTGCTGCTTCTTGCGTAATTCGTGAAGAAAAAGCTTATGGAGGTATTGTCCTTTCTGCTAGCCATAATCCAGGTGGGCCAAATGGCGATTTTGGCATCAAATACAATATTACCAATGGTGGGCCAGCTCCCGAAAAAGTCACCGAAGCCATTTATGCTCGTTCCCAAGTTATAGACAGCTACAAAATCCTAGAAGCGGCTGATATTAATTTAGATCGAGAAGGTTCCTTTAAGCTAGGAACGATGTCGGTAGAAGTAATCGATCCCACCGCAGCTTATTCCAAATTAATGCAATCTTTATTTGATTTCGATCGCATTCAATCTCTGCTTACTTCAGGTAAATTCCGCATCTGTGTAGATTCCATGCACGCCGTTACAGGAGGATACGCTCATTATCTCTTTGAAAAACGCTTAGGCGCACCAGCAGGTACCGTAATTAACGGTACACCACTAGAAGACTTTGGCGGCGGACATCCAGATCCTAACTTAGTTTATGCCCACGAACTAGTAGACATACTCTTTGGCAAAGATGCACCTGATTTTGGTGCTGCTTCAGATGGTGATGGCGATCGCAATATGATTTTAGGACGCAACTTTTTTGTCACTCCTAGCGACAGTTTGGCAATCTTAACTGCTAACGCTCATCTCGTTCCAGGGTATAGTAAGGGAATCGCTGGTGTTGCTCGTTCCATGCCTACCAGTGCCGCAGTAGACAAAGTTGCTGCTAAACTGGGGATCGATTGCTATGAAACGCCTACAGGTTGGAAATTCTTTGGTAATCTTCTCGATGCCAATCAAGCTACCCTTTGTGGCGAAGAAAGTTTCGGTACTGGTTCTAACCACGTCCGCGAAAAAGATGGACTTTGGGCGGTTCTCTTCTGGCTTAATATCTTAGCAGTGACAGGAAAATCGGTAGAGCAAATTGTCCGCGAACATTGGCAAACCTACGGTCGTAATTTCTATTCCCGTCACGATTACGAAGAAGTAGATTCAGCAAGAGCAAACGACTTAATGGAACGCTTGCGCGGTATGCTTGCAAGTATGCCAGGTAATAAATTTGGTAGCTACACAGTAGAATACTCTGACGATTTTAGTTACACCGATCCCGTTGATGGTAGTGTCAGTAAAAAGCAAGGGATTCGCATTGGTTTTACCGATGGTTCTCGTTTGATTTTCAGATTATCTGGTACGGGTACTAAAGGAGCAACTTTACGAGTTTATTTGGAAAGCTACGAACCAGATGCGAGTAAGCACAATGTCGATCCACAAACAGCTTTAGCTGAATTAATTTCTTTAGCTGAGGAAATCGCACAAATTCGCAAATTT
>CAZJTL010000077.1:0-20299 GCA_964548905.1 uncultured bacterium
AAGTCAAGCGGTTTGGGTTTAGCGATCGCCAAACGTTGCACAGAAGTCCACGGAGGACAAATTAGCTTTGAGACTCAGGTAGGAGTTGGTACTATCTTTACAGTCACTTTACCAAGTCCAAACAATGAAAACACTTTATAAATGGTCGATCGCAGAATATCACCAAATGATCGAAATAGGTTTGTTAGAAGGTAAGCCTGTAGAATTGCTAGAAGGGGAAATAATCGAAATGAGTCCAGAGGGAATACCTCATAGTTTTACTAATCGCTCTGTAGGAAATTATTTACGCGAACTTTTGCAAGATCGAGCCTTGATTAGTGAAGCTCATCCTATTACCCTCGATAATTCCGAACCAGAACCAGATCTGGCTATAGTTCGTTTACCAGATAGTATTTACGCATCTCATCATCCCTATCCTGAAGATATCTATTGGTTAATTGAAGTAGCCGATCGAACTTTGAGAAAAGATTTAGAAGAAAAAACAGTTACCTATGCCCGTAATGGTATTCCTGAATATTGGGTAATCGATTTACCTAATAAAAAGCTGTGGGTATTCACACAACCCCAGAGCGATCGATATCAAAACTGGACTGAATTTAAGACAGGAACAATTAGTCCCGTTGCTTTTCCCAATATTAATGTAGAAATTAACAGACTGCTAATTATTTAGCACGCCTGCTCCCTATTCCCTTTTTCTGCAATGAACCATGAACGATTAGCAATGAACTATTTGTTGTAATAATTGCTCTAAACTTAGAGCAGGTTCCAGACAAGATAAACCTTTACAAACTAGTCCGATCGCGCCTTCGGGTAACTCCGTTTCTAGGCGATAGACGGTAGTAGGTAAATAACGAGGCATTAATTGCGCTAATGTTCCCTCTTCTGCACGTACTAAAGTTCCATTCAAATACCAATCCAAAGCAGTAAACAAACTCGGACAAGCTTGAGGAGACTTTTGCATGATGCTACTAAATGCTTGCAGTCCTTGTTCTGCTTTGTTGAGGTAATCTTGGTTTTCAGTTAACAACCACAAACGAACTAAATTGGCGATCGCGACTCCATTAGCAGCAGGCGTAGCATTATCCATATAGCTGCGTTCTCGAATTAGTAAATCTGAAGAAGCATCTTTGGCGCTATTAAAATAACCTCCTAGTTCTATACTCCAAAGTAGTTCGTCAAATTCTTGTTGTATGGCGATCGCTGCTTCTAACCATTTAGTTTCTGTTGGCGAGCAAGCTTGTAAATCTAATAATGCTTTAATAAAGGAGGCATAATCTTCTGATTGAGCTTGAACTTCAGCTTTGCCATCATAATTTAAACGGTGCAATCGTCCTTCTATCCGTTGATTCTGCCAAATAAAATTAGCTACATTCGTAGCTAACTGCAAATATGTAGAGTCACCAAAAACGGCATAAGCTCTTGCCAAACCAGAAATAGCTAGACTATTCCAAGCAGCTATCATCTTAATATCAGTCACAGGGGGGATTCGACCTTGCCAATTACCTGTTTTCGCTTCATCGTTATTTCTTGCTGGTGCAAAGATATCTATTGCAGTGGTAGTTTTTCCATAGCGCGGTACAAATAACTTAGCTAAAATTCTTTCTAAGCTTGCCGATAATTCTCCTTGATGATGCCTTTGCAGGACATTGCTACCTTCAAAATTACCTTGAGTAGTAACCGTAAATTCTGTCTGTAATTCTGCTAATTCTGGTACAGACAGCAACTCTTGTAATTGAGAGTAACTCCAAACATAAAATAAACCTTCCTCTGGTTCACTTTCTTCAGAGTTAGCGAAACTGTCAGCATCTTGCGCCGCATAAAAATAACCTGTTGCTGCTGTCATTTCTCGCTGCAACCATTTTACCGTCAAGGCGATCGCTCGTTTAAAAGCTGGTTCTTCACTCCCCGCACTCCAAAGATTTGCTAAATACTCCAGAATTTGACCGTTATCGTAGAGCATTTTTTCAAAGTGAGGCACAGTCCAACTAGAATCTACTGTATAACGATGCCAACCTCCTGCTACATGGTCGAAAATCCCACCTAAAGCTAAATCATTGCCTCTTTGTTTGCTTGCTGCAAGTCCCCGATCGGAGTTAAATCTAATTCCAGCAAGCGCGACTGTGGCATAAGGAATCATCGGAAAACGAGGATTGCCATAATCGTTCGGACTTGGATTAATAATACTGGTGCTAATTTCGATTCCTTTGCTTAGCAATTCTTGAGTTAAGGAATTGGATGCAGTAGTGGGTAGCAAAGTCGATTGCTGCAAATTAGCTAGGATTTCTTCCTTAAAATCCCTGAGTTTTTCCGTTTCTACCTCATAAAAACGGCGAATTGCTTTCAATAGGTCTAAAAAACCAGGACGACCATAACGAGGTTCGACAGGAAAATAAGTACCGCCATAAAAAGGCACTAGATCGCCTGGAGTGAGAAAAATATTTAAGGGCCAACCACCTTGACCAGTCATCATCTGAAGTGATTGCATATAGATACTGTCAAGATCTGGTCTTTCTTCTCGATCGACTTTAATTGGCAAAAAGTTGGCATTGAGATAATCGGCGATCGCGCGATCGCTAAAAGCTTCCCCTTCCATCACCGTACACCAATGACAACTCGAATACCCGATCGATAAAAAAATTGGTTTATTCTGCGCTTTAGCTTTTTCTAATGCCTCATCGCACCAATACCACCAATCGATCGGATTTTCAGCATGTTTGCGTAAGTAAAGACTGTTGGTATCTGCCAAGCGATTGGACATGACATTTCATTTGAATGCTATTTATGTCAGTCTATCAGGGATTGGGGGTTAGGGTGTAGGGTGTAGGGTGTAGGGTGTAGGGTGTAGGGGAAGTAATGAGTAATGAGTAATGAGTTTCGTACTTCTGCCTTCCCAATGAACCATGAACAATGAACCATGAACAATCGTAATTTACTCATTTTTTCTGTTTTATTAGCTTTTATATTTCTTGCTTTTAGTTGTTTAGTTATTAAAGATTTTTCTCAACCTTTAATTGGTTACTTTGGTGTTGGGCCTGGATTTTTGACGAATCGCGATCATGTCGATTTTATGGAGTATCCTGGTTTTTATTTGGCTAAAAATTTAAGTTTTCAACCACTACCTCATTTAGTGCTAGATAGTAATCAAGCTTTCTATCCTTATGGGGTTAATGCTGTTTTTCAGCCTTGGGTATTAGAAAGAGATTATTTTTATGCGATTTTTTATTCTTTATTTGGTACTGGTGGCTGGCTCCAGTTGTATTATTTATTCAGCATTGCGATCGCTGCCTTGGGAACTAGTTTACTTTTAAACAAAGATTATGGTATTGTTCGAGCTATTTTTACTGGTTTGCTAGTTTCTTTTGGTAATTTTTATGCTGTTAATAAATATCCCCATCATTTTAATATTGCCGTACTTCACTGGACTACACTTGGTATAATTGTTGATTTTTTAATCTTTAAAAAAGTTATTTTTAAACAACATATATCTCTCCAATTTATTTTATTGAGATTATTATTATTAATTTTATCTTTGGGACAGGATTTAGGTTATGTAGCTGGTTTTGCCTTGATGTCATTTATCATTAATTGTTTATCGATCGCGATCGTAATTGCTTATCGAACTTTAACTCAAGGCGAGCGAAGAATCTCAATTAAAATTAGACAACAAGTATTGACTTGTCAATATGAATTTATTCATAGCCCGAAGATACATATTTTACTTTTGGTCTTAATTTTTATTTTCACCTATTTATATTTGCCTTTAGTAATAGAAATTTCTCAAGCTGCTAAAAGTCCAGAATTATCTGGTAGTAATTCAGGTGCTTGGTGGGCAAATTCAATTAGATTGTTTATTCCTTATTTGCCAATAATCAGTATTCAAGATAATTTAAATCAAGTTTTTAGAGATATTCCTGAGACAGTTTACGATGGTAGACCAGGTTTATATTTAGTCATTCTTGGTCTTTTAGGTTGCTGGCGATCGCGCAAAAACATGATTATATTTTTGCCATTAATTATTATCTTTTTACTATGTCTTGTTTATAATCCTAGCAGCTTGCCTACTCTCAAAATATTTCCTTGGTTTGCCTTCAATCGAGTAGGTGGAAGAAGTAGTTTAATTTATCCGATTATTTTAGCTATTTTTGCCTTACATGCTAATTTAAATTGGCTCAAATATCGACAGCGTAAAATTGTAGCTTGCTTATTAATTTTGCTAGCTTGCTTAGAAACTTCTAACGCTTATTACTTAAAATTAAGTTATCAACCCTACCAGTTAAATGCCAATTTTTATACTTATATAGATCGGGTTAAAAATCAGCCAGGAGAAGCAGTTTTAGACTTTCCTTTTTGTGCCAAAGGAGGTAATCGAGTTGGTATTTGTCCTTATTACCGATCGAATGGTGGTATTTTCGCTTTAAGGAGATTTCATCAAAAGAAAGTAATGGGGCATTTTTTTGGTCGTTTGCATCCTTCCCAAATTGAACCATATCTACAAGCAGGTTGGGATAAACTGTTGATACCCAATCGCCATAAATCTCGCCAAGCAAAATGTTTTAGCGATCGCCAATGGTCTTTTTTTACAGATTTCTATAAATATAATGATTTTGCTGGTATTAATCTCTATTTAGATCTGTTACCAAAGAATTGTGTTGGAGAATTCTATCGGCGTTTTGGCAAAGGGGCGATCGAAACCCAGATACCTGAAGCTGGTAGAGTGGTTTTCATTCCTAAATCGGCAAAGATGAGAAGTCAAGTTAATCCAATCTTAGGGAAAAAAATCAAATTGGATGATTATTAAAGAGCAACAACCCCTAGGGAATTCATTCCCTGTCTCATACATTAAGTCCATCTTTGTGGACTGAAATACTGATGTAGTCCTCTTGAGAGGACTTTACCTATAAGGGCTGCGATTTCAATCGCTGACGGGTTAATGAGAATGGTCTGTAGGAGAGGGAGTTAGGGAACTAAGAATAAAATTTGGTGCTGGCTACCGAGTTTATTTTGGACAAGAGGGAGACACCATTATTATTTTGTTATCTGGTGGCGATAAAAGCAGTCAGGATCGAGACATCAAACAAGCAAAAGCATATTGGAAAGATTATCAGAGGCGTGGCAATGACTAGAAGCAGAAGTTACAAAGAAGATTTACTTAAATCTCTAAAAGATCCAGAAGAAGCCAAAGAATACCTGAATGCTGCACTAGAAGATGAAAATCTAGAAGTTTTTTTATTGGCATTACGAGATGTAGTTGAAGCCAACAGTACCATGAGCGAACTAGCACGAGAGACTAACCGCAATCGCGAAAGTTTATACAAAACTCTTTCAGAAAAAGGTAATCCTCAACTTAACAGCGTTCGCTGCATTTTAAATCAGATCGGATTTAAATTAGCCGTAGAAGTAAATCAGTTGACGGTTAACAGTTAAGAAGGATTACAGATATAGTTTTAAAGGCTACTTTGCGATCGCGTGAAAACTCAATCTTTGCTTTTAATTTACTTTGTAGCTTAGATATTTCAGTATAAGTTTTGGTGGGATATACAGAGGAAACATCATCCAAATTACTTATATATCGTTTATTTTATGAGCTTAATTTTGTATAATTTTGGGCTTAAATTTAACTATAACTATTTAAAACTATCGAGTTGATATCCGAGTTAATATTTGAGTTTCACTAGCTATTAAATGCGTCCCAAGCCGTCTTATCTCTATTCTTGCGTAAGTATTATCCACCTAATCCTAGTAAAATTTACGTAATTTTTACATAAAAAAGAACAGCTCCTATAGAAACTTTACATTTAATCTATATAATAATACTTAATTCACAAGAGATGAATTGATTGGCAACTGCCGCAATAATTAACTTATAAATTCAGAAATTCATGGAAAACCAACATCACAACCTATCCTCCCTCTCCAAAGAAAACATGACTTATCAAGAAGTTATGAAATTGGCAAGATTGAGAATTTTATTGATTAAAATCGAGCAAGAACTTAATACCGTTCAAACTAGTCTGGGTAATATTAAAAATAGTCAGCAGCAATCTAATCCAGATTCCCCACTTTTACCACAAATAGACGTAAAACTTTATTTGATCGAGCAACTTTTACACAAAATTCGTAAAGTCAGACTCAATCTTAACTATTATTTCAGCTAAATTCTCAATTTTAGTTAATTGAAAGACCGAAAAATTTTTAGTTAATTTGTTCTTGGTTTGCGGCTAGCGATCATATACAATAATGCAGATAAATAAGTAAGGACGGGTTCAAAACGAATTTTCTATTGATTCAATTCAAAAAACCTGTCCTCACACTTTGAAAATCAAAAACAACTTAATTAGGAAATGCTCTTTTTTCTCTAGCAATCATCCAAGCAGCAAGTATACCACCGAAGAAACCAAACAGGTGTCCTTGCCAAGAAATACCTATTTGTGCTGGTAAAACTCCCCAAATCAAGCCACCATAGCCAAAAAAGACAACGACTGACAAGAGAATTGAAGGGAGATTGCGTTGAAAATAGCCTCTCAATAATAAAAAGCCTAAGAAGCCATAAATCAGGATACTCGCCCCAATATGAACAGAATTGGTAGCGCCAAATAGCCAAGTTCCCAACCCACCAATAATCATAGTAATAATGGTAACGATGTAGAAATCACTAGTTTCCTGTAGCATTACCAGCCAACCTAACGTAATAAAAGGGATGGTATTGGCGATTAAATGTCCCCAACTTCCATGCAGAAAGGGGGCAAACAAAATACCTCTTAAACCAACCAAATTGCGTGGTATAATTCCAAAACGTTCCAGTGAATTAAACGAGTTGTGAAAGAAGACTACACCAACAATTTCAATTAGCCAAAAAATCGCTACCCATCCAATTAGAATAGTTGCTTGCCTTTTCAATTCGCGCTCGAAACTAATTTTACTGCCCATAGTTGTTGCTATCCGATCGGGCTAATGCCCTGTGTACTTATTTCTAAAGTAACAAGCTTAGCTAACTAGCTAGCGCTATTATTAAAAAATAACATCAGTATTTTTAGAGATAAAACTAAAAAAAGCTAAGATTCGATCGCGCCTTTAGTTAGTACGCCTAAACTTGCTAACAATATTACTGTTATAGGAAATTCAGCCTATTTTTGTCATCAATTTGCGAGGAAAAATGGCAATTCTACACTTAGAAGATGGAACAACTTACACCAATATGGGAGGTATCATCCGCGAATTAGCTCCCCTACAAGTAAAATTAAATCGGTGGCAAGTTAGTGGCGATCGCGCGATCGCTCAATTACTAGCTCAAGAATCCCTCGATGAAGTTGAAAAAGAAACTGTCCTCAAATCATTAGATAACTATTTCGAGCAGCTTAAAACTTCTGCTGGCTATCAATCCCGCGATCTAATCGTTCTCAACCCCAATACGCCTAATTTAGATACATTATTAGCAAAATTTACATCCTGCCATACCCACGCCGATGACGAAGTTCGTTACATTATTGACGGCGAAGGAGTGTTTGGTTTTGTTCGTCCTGATGGTTCTCAGGTTGAGCTAACTATCCAACCAGAAGAATATATCAACGTACCTGCGGGAACAGAACATTGGTTTCATCTGACCAAAACTAAGCGGATCAAAGCAGTGCGCTATTTCACTTCTACAGAAGGATGGATTCCCGAATATACAGGCACAGCAATCAGATTTGACTTAGCGTCAGTTTAATTTTGCTTGGTTCATAGTTCATTGGAAACGAAGGCAGAAGGCAGAAAATAAGTAGTAAGTAGCAAGTCAAAAGCAGGAAGTTTATTTGCTACTCGCTACTTGTTACTTGCTATTTATTACTCATTACTCATTACTCCCCCTACATCCTAATCCCTAGCCCCTAACCCCTAGTCCCTAATCCCTAGCCCCTTACAACCCTGGAAGATTCAAACCGCTAGTCAAATCTTCCATACGCGAACGCATTGTTTCTGTAGATTTGTTATAGGCATCTACCATCGCCGCAGTGACTTGAGCGGAAAGAGCGTCAGCGCCTTGAACGAGTGCTTCTGGAGCAATTTGAACGCGGCGGGGTTCTTGATTGCCAGTGACAATCACGGTGACTAATCCATCATTGCTTTTTCCTTCGATTTCCATTTGCTCCAATTCTTCTTGGAGTTGTTGAGCGCCGCGCTGAACTTCTTGCGCTTTTTTGAAAGCTTCAGCAAGCTCTTTCATTTTGCCTAAACCAAGACCGAATCCTTTTCCTGTCATATCTAAAAATTAACTCTATTTAATTTCATTATTGAGCTACGATCGCAAACCTGCTAAAACTCTCCAATAAGTTTAACTTCTGGTTCTAGCGACAAAGACCAATGATATTCTACTTGTTCCTGAATATAACGAATTAATTGAAAAATATCCTTAGCCGTAGCACTACCACAATTAAGAATAAAGTTAGCATGACGGTGAGCAATTTGAGCGCCACCAATTTGATAGCCTTTTAAACCTAATTGTTCGATTAACCAACCAGCAGCATGAGGTTCTGGATTACGAAATACACTACCACAACTAGGTAAATGGTAAGGTTGCGATTGTTTGCGCTGATTTAAGTTACGGTTGGTGGTTTCCATTACCTCAGCTTGGTTAAAACCAGTTTGGAGCTTAAAAGTAGCTCTAACTGCCATCCGCTTGTCACCTTGTAAAATCGAAGTACGATATCTGTAACCTAAATCTTCAGGTTTGAGTATGGCGATCCCGCCATCGGGAGCAATAATCTGCACGCTATCGAGAATATCGGCAACACATTGACGGTGAGCGCCAGCATTCATTACCACGGCACCCCCGACTGTACCAGGAATACCTACAGCCCATTCTAAACCGCTCCAACCCCTCTTAGCAGCCCGCCAAGCTAGTTTGGCAATGGGTTCTCCTGCATCGGCGGTTATTGTTCCTGCTTCTGGCTCAAATTCGCTAAAACGAAGGTGGCGAGTACTAATAACTAAACCAGGAATACCGCGATCGCTTACCAATAAATTAGAACCAGCACCTAAAAGCGTCAGGGGTAGATCTTGAGTTTGATACCACTCAAAAGCTGCTTGTAATTCTTGCAGATTGCGAGGCGCTGTATACCATTGCGCTTTGCCACCTACGCGATAGGAAGTGAAATTAGTTAAAGAGATTTGGGGGAAAATTAAGCAATCAGTACCAGGCAAATGAATGGGATTGGCTGTTTCTCTACCATTGGAGACTGGCTTGGGATTGAAGTCAAGAACCATAAAAAATCAGTTTCCGTGAGGATTGAATCAAAAGGCGATCGATAAATACATGAGAACTGTGAGGAGAATATTTAATTTGATTATTCCCCCACTTCGATAAAAACTAGCTAAGAAGAAATATTTTTTTTTCTTTAGCTTTGAGAATACAAAGCGATCGCGTCAGGAATAATTTGATTGAGGTTGCCTGCTCCCAAAAATAATGCCAAATCTCCAGGTTGCAAGATTGTTTCTTTTAAGAAACTCCCAAGAGAATTAAGATTGCCATGGTAAAAAGTATGAGGATTATGACGAGCGATCGCGTCTGCCAACATCTGACCGTCAATAAGTCCTGAGTTTTCTTCCCCTGCACTATAGATGTCTGTAACTACTACTATGTCTGCATCGCTAAAAGACTGGGCGAATTCTTGAAAAAATGTTTGCGTGCGACTGTAGCGGTGAGGTTGAAAGATGGCGATCGCCCTACCTCTTTTTTGCCCATTTTGCTGTAAACGCAGTTGAGCTGCCGCAAGAGTAACACGAATTTCACTAGGATGGTGGGCGTAATCGTCAATGAAACAGATCTGGTTGCATTCCCCTCTCTGTTCAAATCTACGTTTAGCTCCTTCAAAATTAGCCAGAGCGCGAGCAATAACTGCAAAATCTAGGTTGAGTTTTCTGCCTACGGCAACAGCAGCAAGAGCATTGCTGAGGTTGTGTTCGCCTAATAATTTTAAATTGATTATACCTAAATAAGTTCCTTTTTCCCAAACTTCAGCACGACTCCCACTAGCAGAATATTCGACATTTTTAACTAAATAATCTGCCCCACTTTCTGGATTAATACTATAGCTAATTCCTGGTTTTAATTGTTCTTTAATAACAGGATCGTCAATGCAGCCTACTAAAGTATCGCATTGAGCGGAAAAAATTTTAAAAACATCAATTACTTCAGCTAAATTGTGAAAGCGATCGGTATGGTCTAATTCAATATTAGTAATAACTCCAATCGCAGGATTGTGTTTAACTAGAGTACCATCAGATTCGTCAGCTTCTGCTACTAAATACTCTCCCTCTCCCAGTCGAGCATTTCCTTCCCAAGCATTGACTTCACCACCAAGAATGACTGTAGGATCTAAACCAGCGTCGAAAAGCAGGTAACTAATCAAGCTGCTAGTGGTAGTTTTACCGTGGGTTCCAGAAACAGCAACACTTTGGTATTCTTTAATTAATGCTGCCAAAACATCAGAACGATGAAAAATCGGACAGCCTAACTTGACTGCCGCTTGATATTCCTGATTTTGTTCGCCAATTGCTGTGGAACAAATCACTTGAGGTAGTCGCTCGGTGCGATCGTTTTCGGTTAACCAACTACCAGATTTATTGAGAATGACGTTTTTCTCTTCGATTTGCCCTCTAGCAATTCCTGCTGTAACTGGTTCGCCAACCTTAGCAGAGGCTGTTCTCAAACATTCTAAATTGGATGCAGATTGCTCGTTATAAATACGAGCGCCTAATGACTGCAACCGTTCGGTAATACTGCTGACGCGAAGATCTGAACCAGATACGGGCAGATGACGCTTAGCTAAGATATAAGCAAGGGCTGACATACCTATTCCACCAATACCTATGAAATGGAATGGTTTGCCGCTTAAATCGATAGTTTTCACCCTGTAATCTCCTTTCACACCACAATATTAGACATAATATTGCACTAATAATACGGGGTATGATAGCAATAATTTATTTATCTAGGTATAAGCAATTAGTCTTAGCTTTTTTAACTATTAATCTGCGGTCTAAATAAAAGACAATTTAACCGTATTGTTATTTTGATTAATCAATTGTCATTTCCTTAATCAACTTTCTCAAAAACTAGCGATCGCTAGACTGTATTTTGCTCGAATTCAAGTAAGTTCTAACTCAAAAACTTCCTAGACTTCATCTCATCTTAAAAATAACTTGAAAATAATTAAATTAACTTAGTCTTGAATTGTTGTAACTTTACGATATGATTAGTCATATTAAGAATAATTTAATCATTAACCTAGGAAAATAGAGGGCAAGACGCAGTGATCAGAGTAGCGATCAATGGTTTCGGAAGGATCGGACGTAACTTTTTAAGATGTTGGCTAACCAGAGAGAACAGTCAGATCGAACTTGTAGGTATTAACGATACCTCCGATCCTAAAACTAACGCTCACCTTTTAAAATACGATTCAATGTTGGGCAAACTTAATGCCGACATTAAAGCTGATAGTAATTCGATTATTGTCAACGGTAAAACCGTCAAGTGCGTTTCCGATCGCAATCCCCTCAACTTACCTTGGAAAGAGTGGGGTGTAGATTTAGTAATCGAATCTACTGGCGTTTTCGTTACTGATGAGGGAGCTTCAAAGCATATTGAAGCTGGTGCTAAGCAAGTTTTGATTACTGCACCAGGTAAAGGCGCTAACATCGGTACTTATGTAGTTGGTGTTAACCATCATGATTACGAACATGGCAAATACAGAGTAATCAGTAATGCTAGTTGTACTACTAACTGTCTTGCTCCTGTAGTTAAAGTGTTGAACGAGAAATTCGGCATCATTAAGGGTACAATGACTACTACCCACAGCTACACTGGCGACCAAAGATTGCTAGATGCTAGCCACCGCGATTTACGTCGTGCCAGAGCAGCCGCAGTTAACATTGTTCCTACTTCTACTGGTGCAGCACAAGCTGTAGCTTTAGTTCTTCCCGATCTCAAAGGTAAATTGAGCGGTATTGCTTTGCGCGTACCTACTCCCAACGTTTCGATCGTTGACTTTGTAGCTCAGGTTGAAAAGAAAACCATCGCCGAAGAAGTAAACGAAGCTCTCAAAGTTGCTTCAGAAGGTTCTCTCAAAGGCATCTTAGCTTATAATGACCTTCCTTTAGTTTCTAGTGACTATAAAGGTACAGACGAATCTTCGATCGTCGATGCTAACTTAACCTTGGTCCTCGATGGCGACATGATTAAAGTAGTTGCTTGGTACGATAACGAGTGGGGTTACTCTCAGCGCGTTGTCGATCTAGCTGAATTAGTTGCTCAGAAATGGCAAGCTTAAGATAAATAACTGTTTCGATCGATTAAAGCTTTGAAGTTCCCCGTCTTATCCCGACGGGGATTTTTATCGCCCTTCGGGTTAAATGAAACAACTCCCCAAACTTGCAGCTAAATATTGATATTGCTCTTGAGTATTGTATATTTGTGCGGAAATTCTTAACAGTTTCTGAGATCGATCGCCCAAGTTAAAAGTAATAATCGGAACTTCGATCGCCATTTGTTCACTTAAGAATTGTTGTAGAGGATCTAAATATTCTCTATTTCCAGAAGTAGAAGCTACTTTTAGAAGTCTTTCTGGTAAAGGGATGGATGCTAGCGCACCAAGCATTGTATCTGGACAAGGTAAAGGAAGATCTAGAGTTTGACAGATGATTTTCCTAGCTGCGATCGCCAGTTGGTTATTTTTCTCCATTAATTCCCACCAACCTCCAGGTAACAGCGAACCGAGAAAATGAATCGCTGCTGGTAAGCTTAAATAAGCGGTGAAATCATCTGTTCCAGTCCAACTAAATTCTAAATAAAAGCGAGATTTGTCTTTTCTGGGAGAATTAGCACCGTGACTGATACTAAGAGGACGAATCATTTGCTGGCGATCGCGTCTTACAGATAAGAAAGCTGCACCTTTAGGCGCACACATCCATTTATGACAATTGCCTGTATAGTAAGCAGCATTGATTTCATTCAAATTCAGGGGTAACATCCCTGGTGCATGTGCGCCGTCAACTAGGGTATCTATACCGAGATTGTTTAATGCGCTGACGAGTTGTTGAATAGGAAAAACTAAGCCAGTTTGACTGGTAACATGGTCTAATAATGCTAATTTGGTTTTGGGTGAAACTTTTTCTAAAACTGCTGCGATAATTTGTTGGGGCGATGCAATTGGAAAAGGAAGATCGACAATAACTACACTAGCACCAGCACTATTCGCTACAAATTCAACCACATTGCGACAGGCATTGTATTCGTGATTGGTGATTAGTATTTCGTCTCCTGGTTTAAAGTTTAAAGAGCGTAAAATAGTATTGACTGCTGTAGTTGCATTAGGAATAAAAGTTAAACCCTCGCGATCGCAGTGCAGAAATGCACCCAATACCTTTAGTGATTCCTCTAATAAATCTTCCAACTCTCGCACGAAAAATTTCATCGGGTTTCTTTCCATTTGTCGGCGCAAGTTAGATTGAAATTCCAGTACAGAGATAGGACAAGCACCAAAGGAACCATGGTTAAGATAAATGACTTCTGGATCTAAACACCAATATCGAGCAAATTGATTATTACTGTTAATAGGAATTGTCATGAAATTAGGGCGATCGCTCTAAATTAATCTCAGTTCGGGTTAAGACAGCTTAAAGGGAGGATAGCTATCAGCTTTCAGCATTACTCAAGACTCACAAGCAAAGTATAATAAACACGCTCTTAAAAGTAAAAGATACATTTTGATCTCCAGAAAGCAGATAAAATCACTAGCGATCGAGCTTGGTTGGCAATTGCTCGTTTTTGCCAGTTTTAGTTTTCCTCTAGCTGCACAAGAGGAGATACAGCAACAACCCGATCGTAGCGATCCTTCTCCAACTAAAATTGACATCGATCCAAAAATTATTCAAGATAGTCCAGTTTTACAAAAATGGATCGAGCAAGTTCCCACTGTTGCTGAAGATATCGCCAGCGATCCTAGTTTTCGTACTATTTTTAAATTAGGCTACGCTCACTTTCCTTCAAGTAATGACGTTGGCGGTTTAGATGTAGGCTTAGAGGATGTATTTTTGGGGCGTAGTCAATTGACGCTTAGCGCCGATTATCAAGCTTCTTTCAATGGCGATCGCGCTTCTGTTGGTGGAAATTTACATTACTATCTCTTACCTTTAGGCGGATATGTAAACATAGCACCTGTCTTGGGTTATCGCTATCTAGAAACTGGTGATTTTACGGCTGATGGCGTTAATTTAGGTGCAAAAATTATCTTTGCCCTCTCTCGTAACGGCGGTGCAGATTTTTCTTTGACTCAGAGCTTTATCTCTCCTGGTAGTAACGAGGAAGTGGGAATTACTTCTTTTTCAGTTGGTTTCGCTGTTAGTTCAAGTTTACGCCTTTCTACAGATCTACAAAAACAAAATTCTTCAGAAGCGAAAGATAGTAGCGTAGGTATTAATTTGGAGTGGATGCTTTAGAAGGAGAAGCCTCCTGCCTCCTGCCTTCTGCCTTTTTCTAGATCCAAGACTTGATCAAATTATTAACTTGTTCGGGAATTTCATCGTGAGGGCAATGTCCTGCTTTAAGATAATATTCTGTTAGGCTTGGATAATACTGTCTAAATTTGTTACTTCTTTCTCTAGCGTTCATCCAAGGATCTCCTTCTCCCCACAGCATTAATAGAGGAGATTGCAATTTTTGCAGGAGAACATCTATTTTTTCTCCCTGGGGTGTTTTAAACACGGAAGCAAATACTTGTGGTGCGCCTGGATCTAAGGAAGGACGACGGATTTCTTCAACTAGGCGATCGGTAATAGCGCTTTTATCTAAATAGACTTTCTCAAGGGTTTTACGAATATTAGCAGGTCTTTGTACGTATTTAAACAACAGGTAACAAGGCAATGGTTGTAATAAAATCGAGCGAGTAATTTGTCCGATCGCCTGTTGCAGGGGATTTTTGGGCTTAGTCTGAGTATCGCTAAAAGAACCAGCACTATTGAGTAAAATCAAACCAGCAGCAGATTGAGGACGCTGTGCAGCCAAACACAAAGCTGCATAACCACCTAA
Source organism: uncultured bacterium (assembly GCA_964548905.1). GTDB lineage: Bacteria > Cyanobacteriota > Cyanobacteriia > Cyanobacteriales > Xenococcaceae > CAZJTL01. Next base: position 15,062 of record CAZJTL010000077.1, read on the forward strand.
AGAATTTCCCGCCAAAACCACAGGTTGACCGATAACTTCAGTAATAAAATCATGAAGCTGATCGCGCCATAAATCTCCGCTATATTGTGTCTTGGCTTTGCTAGAACGTCCAAAACCTAATAGATCGATCGCCCAAACCTGAAAGTCTTCCTGTAACTGAACGATATTTTTACGCCAGTGATCGGTAGAAGCACCAAAACCATGAATCAACAGTAAAGGCGGCTTCTCATTTTTTTGTTGACCAGCTTTAACATAGTAAATATTATGACCTCGCCATTGCCAGTATTGACCTGGAATCGAATCTACTGCGATCGCTGCTACTTGCATAAGTGCTTATGTTAAACAAAGTTAATTTTTATATTTCAATTTAAATATTAATCAAATTAAGCTATTTAAGCTAGCTCTAGGTTATTCATCTGTGCTTAACCTACTTGCATCTTTTCAGAGTAAAGGTAAGATAAATAAAATAAAATCTAGTCTTTACCGTGGGAATTTAGCGTGTAAACGACAAGACGAGGGGGAAAAATTGTGTCCACAGAAATACTAGAAAAGCGTTCAACAGAAACAGTTCGTAAGTTAGCTCCTAACTATCGAGTTTTGCTGCATAATGACGATTTCAATTCGATGGAATATGTTGTGCAAACCTTGATGCAGACTGTAGCTGGCATGACTCAGCCTCAAGCAGTCAACATTATGATGGAAGCTCATACTAATGGTACGGGACTAGTTATTGTTTGTGCGTTGGAACCTGCGGAATTTTATTGTGACACTTTAAAAAGTCATGGTTTAACTAGCTCGATCGAACCAGATGAATAAAAAAATTTATTTTGAAAATTAATATCGAAAAAATTGCCAATTATCCAGCACCGATGAGGCTGGGTATTTTTCTTGTCACCTTATTAATAGTTTGGTTGCCTTTGGCGGTGCCAATTTCTCTTTTTTTGAGTAGAGATCCCAATTTAGTCACAATTTTGACTATGGGATTGCTATTCGCTTGGCTTCTGATTCTGCTACCCAAATGGGGCAAATATGTCCATCAACAGCCTCGAATCTTTCAGCACTATGGTTTAACCTGGAAGAGAAGGAATGGCATAGATTTACTCAATGGCTTGAGTATCGGTTTATTAGTTTGTTTGAGTCTATTTATCTTAGAAGCAATTTTCGGTTGGATCGAACTAAAATCGCCTTCTCCAGCTTTATTAACAGTAATCTTTCAAGGTTTATTGAGTGGTTTGGGAATTGGTTTTGCTGAAGAGTTAGTCTTTCGTGGCTGGATTCTGGATGAATTACGTCGCGATTACCAATTAAAAACGGTTGTTTGGGCAAATGCTCTACTTTTTGCTCTATCTCATTTTATTAAACCGATCGCCGAAGTAATTCGCACCTTTGTTACTTTTCCAGCTTTGATTATTCTCGGTTTAACTCTAGTTTGGGCAAAACAAGCTCATCGCGATCGCCTGGGTATGTGCATTGGCATTCATGCTGGTTTAGTCTGGGGTTACTACATTCTCAATGTTGGGCAATTAATTGTCTATCGCGATCGCGTTCCTACTTGGGTGACAGGTATTGATGGCAATCCGATCGCTGGAGTAATGGGACTTTTATTTTTAGGTGTTCTTGCTTTGTGGATGAAGGTAAATAGGCAATAGGCAATAGGGAACAAAAGGCAGAAGGCAGAAGGCAGAAGTTTTTTACTCATTACTCATTACTTGCTACTTCTCCCTAATCTCTGTGACAATTTTTCATAATTTAAAGGCAGTAAAAAATTGAGACTTTGGGCAATATGTTTTTATTATTTATCTAAGAACAATTATGTCTTCCCTCGAACAAACGCCCGATCCCAATGTAGTTATTACTGATGCTAATGTAGTTCTTAGTGATGTTACTGTTCCCGATTTTGTGCAACCTACGGAAGACTTTCAAATTGCATGGACAGTGACGAATCAAGACACAAAAGCTAGCAATAATCTTTGGGCAGACAATATTTATCTTTCAACAGATAAAAAAATAGATTTCAGCGATTATCACTTAGGAGAAAAAGTACATCAAGGAGTTCTTCAACCTTCTGAAAGTTATACCAGCGAACACAATTTTCAGATTCCTAAATCCTATAATGCAGATATTGACGTACCGATAAACATCGATCCGAACCAAACTTGGTATTTAATTTTTACAACAGGTTTATTCATTCTCGATCCGTACCAATCTTATAAAATCGAGCCAGAAAATAAAAAGGCATTAGTTGTTCCTTTAAATTTAAAATCTGAAGATGTCGATCTAACTTTTAGTGAGATTAATGTTCCTAAAGTAGTTAAATTAAATGAACCTTTTACTATCGATCGCACAGTTATTAATCAAGGAAACAGTAAAACTTCTAGTCAAAAATGGATAGATAATGTCTATTTATCAACTGACAAAAATATTGACATAATCTATGATTATTGGGTTGGATATTATGATTATGTTGCCAACACAACTACCATCGATCGACCTTTAGATTCTTCTGAAAGCTATACATTAAGCGATCGAGTTACTATTCCCTCTAGTTACTTAGTTGGCGAGGATATTTTTTATTACGAGCCGATGGAATATCGCCACATCGATCCCAATCTTGATTGGTATTTACTTTTCAAAACTGATAATAATCAAGACCAGGGTGAAAGCAATGAAGAAAATAATTTAGTAGCAGTTCCCATCGATATAGAATTACCAACAATCGATCTGGTAGTGAGTAATATTACTGTACCAGATCCAGCGATTATTAGTAATAACAATGCTGAGATTGAGGTATCTTGGACTGTTAGCAAACAAGGAGAAGGTAATCTGCCAAGAGATACTTCTTGGCTAGATAAAATTTATCTTTCTAGTGATGGAGTATTATCTGGAGGAGGTGAGTATGATTTGGGAATTTCTGAAAATAAAAATTTATTGACTAATTCTGACAGTTATACTGTTAAAAAAACATTTACTCTTCCTAAAAATGTTGTCGCTCCCGATAGCCATTGGTATGTAATTGTTGAAACTGATTTTCTAGATAAAATTGGCGAAACAAAAAACAATAATTTCTGGTCGGAAAATAGTAATAATTATCTTTCCGTTCCCATCGATTTCAAAAATCCAGACTTAGATTTAGTAGTCGATCGCTTGGATGTTCCCGAACTTGCTACCGTAGGAGAACCCCTGCAAGTCTCTTGGACGGTAAAAAATAAAGGAATCGATAATATAAATGTTGCTGGTTGGGAAGATACCTTTTTCTTTTCTAGCGATCCGATTTTGGATCTAAATGCCGATCGCATTTTGGCTTCTATCAAGCATCAAGAAACTCTGGCAACTTCAGCAAGTTATACTCAAAGTACAATCCTCGACATTCCTCAAAGTGCCGCTAAGGATATTAAAGCGGAGATCGGCAAGGACGGTCAACCAGTCAAAGATGGTTATTTAATCGTCAAAACCGATAATTCTAGCCATACAGCAGAGACTAATGAAGATAACAATATTAGCGTTGTTCCCCTCACTCTCAAGCTGACTCAACCAGATTTAGCTGTCAACAAGCTACAAATTCCTCAAGTAGTAAAATTAGGAGATTTGGTTAACTTTAATTGGGTAGTTGCTAACCCTGAACCTATTTCTGTCAAAAATAATAACTTAAAATACGAAGCTTATCTTTCTGCCTATCCTGACGAATATCCTTCGGGTTACGGCTACAATCTTGGCACAATTACTAATCAAAATAGCATCTATGCTTCTTCAACACATTGGGGTAATGGACAGTGGCGCATTCCTGACAATAACCAGTATCCAGAGTTAGATCCCAACCAAGATTGGTGGTTTTTCCTCAAAGTCGATCGCGACGATCGCTTGAAAGAATCTGATGAAACCAATAATTTTACCTTTGCAGCGATCGAACTAGTCAATCAGACTATTGATGGTACTACAGGTGACGATAAGATTGTTGGTAGTTCTGGTAAAGATTTTATTCGGGGACTTTCTGGTAAAGATGCGATCGATGCTGGCGCAGGTAACGATATTATCGTCGATGGTGAGGGAAGAGATACCCTTACTGGTGGAAAAGGCAGCGATGATTTTGTCTTTAAGAAATTAGACGCATCTAGCAATGTTATTATTGATTTTGAGAGGGATAAAGGTTATAACAACCCTGGAGATCGTCTTGTTCTCACAGAACTCATTGATAGCTTATCTTACCCTGATTCAACTACTTTTGAAGATGGTTACATGCAATATATGGGAACTTCTCAAGGAGTAGAAAAATACTTACACTCGAATGGTTACTTGCAATTAGCAGGAAATTCTCATGCAACTATAGTGTCTGTCGATTCTGATGGTTTTAATGGTAAAGATGGTTGGCATGAACTGGTGAGAATTGAAAATATTTCTCCAGCTAATGTAATGCACTTTGATTCTTAATGATTGAACATCTAGAAAGCGGATTAGCAGCCATCGCCAGACTACTCAAGCTCAGTCTTGAAGCAATTTCAGTTCTATGTATCTTGCTAGGTTTAGTGGCAACTGTGCGGCTGCTTATCCCTCGAAGAGGTCAAACTGCTTTGGTTGACTTAAGAACAATTCGACTAAGCTTTGGTGCTTGGCTGGCGAGCGCGTTAGAGTTTCAGCTAGGAGCAGATATTCTGTCCACCACTATAAGCCCTACATTTCAGGCATTAGGGCAGTTGGGCGCGATCGCTGTGATTCGTACATTTCTGAACTACTTTTTAAACAAAGAACTAGAAATAGAAGCCAAGATTCAGGCGAAGCTCAAAGAAATCAATTCCAAATAGAACTAGTGCAAGAACGCAGAAGGCAGAAGGAAACAGCCTTCGAGCGGAAGGTTTTTTACTTACTTTTTTAAGAGAAAAATTATCTCAAAAAAGTTAACTTATTCCTGGTTGAGGGAATACTCAAGACAAGTGCGATCGAGATCGCATTGATGTGTTTTCTACTGGCTTTTCATCTTTATAATCATGAAAAATCATCAATCTCCGTTAGAAGCGATCGCTACCGAACAAGCCAAAGTTGCAGCAACCATTATCGATAAAATCCGTCGCACCCATAATATTAATACGATTTTTACCGTAACTACTCAAGAGATGCGTCGAGTTTTAAGGAGCGATCGCTCGATCGTCTATCAATTTAATCCTAACCAAAGGTTTTCCTGAGTGTTACGTGGCTCTCCCGCATTTATGGTGATAAGTTTTACTTATTTAAATAAGTGGAGCTTTG
>CAZJTL010000078.1:0-20155 GCA_964548905.1 uncultured bacterium
AACATTTTCTGACTCTGTTTTTTGTTATTATCCCTTATTTCCCGACAAGTCTAATAACTTTTTCACATTAAAATTGCATAAGCTCAAAAAAGTTATCTATATACAATAAAAAGGTTATTTGTAATAACTTGCTATTGGTCGAAGTGACATACTAAGATCTCAAGATAGCAAAGATATTTACACCTGCTCTAGTAAAATCTAAGCTTAATTTTTTTTTGTGAAAGTTGCATGAAAAGCAAGATCGATAGATTAAAACTCCCATTTAAAATCAACATGTTTGGAGAAATTGCCAAACAGCAATTTTCACTCTCGCCCTTACTAATTTTCGCGAACATTATCACCATAATTGTTCTTAGTATTCTGAGCCTATATGCCAAGCTAGAAGATAAAGGAGCAGGCGTAGCTAACTTATTTAGCGATCCTTTTGATAGCGGTACTCCTTATTTAGGTTGGCTCACTAGTATTTCTGAAATTCTCTGGTGTGCGGTAATTAGTATTTGTATTTTTACAGTTGCTTTAATCTCGAAAAATCATGCTTCAAGCCGATCGCAATTACAAGCTAGATCCAGAACATTTCTCTTAGCTAGTGCTTTACTAATGTCTGTGTTTTATATCGACGATCGCTTTCGTGTTACTTTAATACTTAGTCAACTTTTACATGCAAAAATCAAAATTCTTATCGCTATTGCTTATGGCAGTCTCATGATTTTATACGCTAAATATTGGTGGTGGAAACTTAAGACAATACCTTATCTACCCTTGTTAATTTGCTTCTTCTTATTTGCTTTCTCTTCCTTTGTCGATATCGCTCCCATTTCAGGACGTGGAATCCAAGCCATGCTTGAGGATGGAACTAAATTAATTGGTCTGATCAATTTAACTGCTTATTTTTGGTATTTTTGTCTAACTGAAATACAGAACCACTATCAAAATCTTTTCAATTCAAATACTAGAGTTTGAAGTTTTGGCGTTGCCGATCGAAACTAATACTTTATCTTGAATAACGATGATCGTTCCAATTATGACTAAGTTGAGACGATAGCTTATCCATTTCCTCTTGAGTCAATTCGCGATTAGCTAATTGAACTAACAAAGGTTTAATTAATTTAACTAAATGATGCCAAGAAAACTCTCGATGTGGTAAGAAATCAGCTAGTTCTTGGAGAGCATTTCTCGCATCAATAATTTCATTATCTTCATTATCAGCAATTAAAGGTTTAGAATTTCTCAGTAAATCTCTTTGCACGGCAGCAAATGATTGTCTGACTGCCTCAGTAATCTGTTTTTGAAATTCTCCTCTTGCTCTAACTTTTTGCCTTGCTAATCCTTCTTCGGACGAAGCATATAAAGGTGGTAGTCGATTTAAAGCAAAAGTTGCTACTTCAACTCGATTGATATATTTACTGAGACTCTCTGGTAAGCGCTGAATCTGTCGATTAATTTCCTCCGCTACCAAGAATTCCATGGCATTTTTATAAGTTTGATGAGTTTTTTCCCGCATTGTAGTTTGCCCCAGTTATCTGTTAGTTTGAAACTAAAAAAAAATATTTATTTTAGTTATAGGCAATAAATTAAATTTTGACTGCGTGATTATGCAGGAAAAGATTAAATTTAATCAAAAATTTACGAAATAATACTGAGGAATTGCATTTAACTTTATCATTCACCTAAAACTCGTTTGAGAGTATCTACAAAATCTGGATAAGAAATAGAAGCTGCTTGAGCACGATGAATATTAGTTGTACCTTGAGCATTTAAAGCCGCGATCGCCAGACTCATAGCAATGCGATGATCGGTATAGCTATCCACATCAGCACCAACTAAAGGTGTACCACCAGTAATTTCTAAACCGTCAGATAATTCAGTAATTGCTGCTCCCATTTTAGTTAATTCTGAAGCCATAACCGCCAGGCGATCGCTTTCTTTGACTCGTAATTCTTCGGCATCTTTAATAATTGTCTTACCTTCAGCAAAAATAGCTGCTACTGCCAAAATCGGAATTTCATCAATTAAACGGGGGATAATATCGCCTTCAATCGTACAAGCTTTTAAGGGACTGTGTTTGATTCGTAAATCTGCTACTGGTTCTCCTGCAACAATGCGTTGATTTTCCTGTCGAACATCAGCATTCATCATCGCTAATACTTCTATAATTCCTGTACGAGTTGGATTAACTCCCACATTCTCAATCACTAATTCTGAACCAGGAACGATCGCCGCCGCCACTAACCAAAATGCAGCCGAACTAATATCCCCAGGAACGACTACATGTTGTCCTTTTAGTTGAGGTTTACCTGTAATAGTAACGCTATTAGTTGTTGGATCGATTTCTAATTCTGCACCAAATGCTTGTAGCATTCTTTCGCTATGATCTCTAGAAAGTGCAGGTTCAGTGACAGTAGTTTTGCCATCTATCATCAAACCAGCTAAGAGAAGGCAAGATTTAACCTGTGCAGAGGCAATGGGAGAATGATAGTGAGTTGGTTTGAGTTGTTGTCCTTTAATAGCTAGAGGTGCAAGCGAATTATCTTTTCTTCCCCAAATTTCTGCACCCATCGATTGTAGTGGTTTGACTACACGAGACATAGGACGCGATCGCAGCGAATTATCTCCTGTCACCGTAAAAAAGTGATCGGGATGAGAAGCTAGCAATCCTAGCATTAATCTTAAGGTAGTACCAGAATTACCCGCATTTAAAACATCCACTGGTTCTTGCAGATTACCTAATCCAATTCCTTGAACTATTACCTTATCTGAATTCAATTCCGAAATGGTAGCACCCATCGCTGCAAAACAAGCGGCAGTACTGCGCGGATCTTCTCCTAATAATAATCCTTCAATAATCGTTTCACCTGATGCGATCGCGCCTAACATCAAAGCACGATGAGAAATCGATTTATCACCTGGGATGGTAATAGTACCCATAACGGATACCCCTGAAGCAGGAGGCTCAATAATTAGATCCTGGCGATCGGCTAAGTTGCTGAGGTTAATAGTTGAAGATGACATGGCAGATGAACGATGTTAAACAAAGTCTATCAAAGAAAGTCCGACCTAGAGACATCTATCGTCGAACAAATTTACAAGCAATTAAATCCTTGTTAAAAAAATGAAAATTGTGCTATATTCATAAAGCTGCTGATAAGGGCGAGTGGCGGAATGGTAGACGCACCGCACTCAAAATGCGGCGGGAAACCGTGAGAGTTCGAGTCTCTCCTCGCCCACTTAGTGCTGCGCTAGCAAAGTTATGCATTTCTTTCCTGACCTCTCCCGTTTCCGATTGTACTTGCACTCAATTTGCATCCAAAATACTGTTTTTTATCGATACAGGCAAACAGTCAATCTATAGCACTACGCTTTATGGTTAGGACATTTCAAAGCGCTAAAAGTCAGTAATATAAGCATTGTACTGATAGCTGAAGGGCTGAAGTACCGAATCGTTAGTGCTATAGTACAATTGCTCTGCTCTGGAAAATCTTAACTAAAAAAAATCACTCTAGGTGATTTCCACTGTTGGCATTACCACACTTATGCGTCGATAATTGTCTAAAAGAACGAGTCAAGTTCTCTGTTTGCCTATTTTTATAGGCTCAATCCAATTTGTGTTTTCCTACGTCAAAATTATGCCTATGGCCTCAGCCAAAATTCTTGTCGTAGACGACGATCCTGCGATTCGTAATTTAGTCTATAGATTTCTTACTCAAAGAAACTATCAAGTAGAATGCGCCGCTGACGGAAAGTCGGCTTTAAAGTTATTCGAGCAATACAATCCCGATTTAGTTATTCTGGATGTCAATTTGCCCGATGCTTTGGGGTATAACTTATGCGAAGACATGCAAAGTCGTACCGATGTTTTCATTCTTATGTTAACTAGTAGAGCTGACGCTTCTGACAAAAAAGAAGGTTTTCTTAAAGGTGCTGATGACTATTTGACTAAACCCTTCGACTTACAGGAATTAGAATACCGACTTAAAGCTATTCTAAAACGGCAACGTTCGGTTACGACTTCAGAAAAACAACCTCTTGTTTTTCATAACCTGTCTATCGATCCAGTACGTCGAGAAGTGATGGTTAATGAGCATTTGGTGCTATTAACTGCACTAGAATTCGATTTACTGCATTTCCTTGCTACTCGTCCTGGTCGTGTATGGCGTAGAGACGAATTGATTCAAAATGTTTGGGATTACGACTATGTAGGAGATCAGCGAGTTGTCGATGTCCATATCGGTCAAATTCGCAAAAAAATCGAAATTGACGCAGCCGAACCCTGTTTTATTCAAACAGTTCGTGGAGTAGGCTACAAATTTGAAGTAGAACCACAAGCTGTTACTTAATTCACTATTTAAGATACTCAGTAGTAACACTTAGTGGTATTTACTGTGTGGTTTTTACTTAAAGTTTTCTCCTTTTCGTCGATCGTGACAATTGGAGACAAATGACTGCGACTAGATCGAGTCTCTGGGCTTTAAGATTGAGTAGAAGTTGAAGCAGTGTTGCCTTCTGTCTCTTTAGTAGCGATCGCCTGCGCTTCTTTATTCTGCTCTAGTTGAGCATTCATTTTGACCGACTCTTCTAGTTGTTGCGCTTCTTTTTTGAATTCGCTCTCAAACTGACGAGAAGCATCTTGGAATCCTCGAAGCGCTTTACCTAAGCTACGTCCGATTTCTGGCAGTTTTTTGGGACCAAATACTAACAGCGCTACGATCGCGATTAGCGCCATTTCTGGCATTCCAATTCCGAAAATATTCATGTTTTATCTCCTGCGGGCAGGCGTTCCCTTTTTATTTTTACCAAAAAACCCGGATAGACCGGGATTTATTTTAGTGATTTTTAAGTATTTAGCTCAATTAATTAGCTAAACTTGTCCAATCAACATCAATTCCTTCAAGCAGTAAGGAGGAGTTGTAAAGTTGGAGAATAATTAACAAAAAGACAAAGAATAAAGCCATAAAAACTCCCATCAGGGTAGTTGTTCCCCAACCAGGGGCAACTTTACCGTATTCAGAGTTTAGGGGTTTGAGTACATCCCCCAACCAAGTGCGCTGTGCCATAATTCACCAAAAAGGTATCTAAGCTAATTTTTGTAATCTTCCGTAATATTATAGAGTAGAAGTAATCATATTTTATTTAGCTTATGGAACCTGCAATAGTTCTTAGCATCAGTATCGCCCTTGTACTCGTTGCCATTACGGCTGTTTCTATTTATACAGCCTTTGGACCACCCTCAGCAGAATTGAGCGATCCTTTTGAAGATCATGAAGATTAATATGGTTCATGGTTTATTGATAAAAAAGGGAACAGGGAACAGAAGGAAATAGGCAATAGAAGTCAGAAGGCAGAAGGCAAAGGGCAGAAGGTAAGTAGGAAGTAGGAAGTAGGAAGTTTTTTACTCATTACTCATTACTCATTACTCATTACTTCTCCCCCTCTCCCCTGCACCCCTGCTTCCCTAATCCCTAATCCCTTTTTCTAGCTCAAAGCTGGCGATTTGCCAGGGTTTAATGTGATTGGTTGTCTCGTTTTGAATGGGTTGTTCGAGTAGATTGAGGCGATCGCCTAAAGCCAAGTTTAAATCGCTTTCTAGATTGAAATTGGCTGTTTTGCCGTGGCATTCGTAAAAACGCAGGATTAAATTATCGCGATCGCTCGATTTTAGAGCCATTAAAATCAGATTTTCTGCTTGTAAATCTATAAATTTGCCTACGGTTGGTAATTTGTTGGTTCTTCTGGTGCGATCGGGTTCCCAGAGCAAAACCTGAAGCGGTATATTTAACTGATAACCCTGACAAACAGTTTGGGCAGATTGCCAGCTATTCGTATGAGGATAAATAGCGTAGGTAAATTGATGAAATCCCTTATCTGCTTCTGGATCTGGCCATCTGGGGCTTCTTAGTAAAGTGAGGCGAAGGCGATCGCCTTGACTATCGTAACCATATTTACAGTCGTTAAGCAAACTTATACCGTAATTTTGTTCTGAGTCAGTTAAATCTGCCCAATGTAAAGCAGCGACTTCCCATTTAGCTTGCTGATGGGGTTCCTCAGAATTATTTGGACGCTCGATCGCGCCGCAAGCTATTTCATAAGCTGTAGAGTTACTTGTTAAGGTTAGAGGAAAGGCAGCTTTAACCATTACATGTTCTTCTTGCCAATCTACGATAGTAGCTATTTTCAGAATTGGCGAGTTAGCTTGCAGAATATAATCTTGAGTAAATTCAGATTTATTTAGTTGTCTGATTACTCGGATTCGCTGCTGAAGAATACCATTATCTAAACAGGCGATCGATTTTAATTGGGTAGGTGCTAAAGAATGCTGTTCGTAATTAGGATTGATATTCCAAGCATCCCAATATTGCCCTCGATCTACAAAAGCTTGTAACTGATTTCCCGCAGCACTTAGTATTTCTTTTTGGTTGATTTTGTCAAAAATACTGTCCAGATCTCCTGTTTCAGAATTAACTGTCACTTTTAGATATTCATTCTCTAAAACTAGTAAACTAGAATTAAATCTATCTTCCTCGCTTCTCTGCCCCTCTGCCTCTCCGCCTCTCTGATTCCCATTCCCTGCTCCCTGCTCCCTGCTCCCTGCTCCCTGCTCCCTTTCAAAAAACCAGAAAAGACGATAACCAACTGAAGGAATATTTTGGGCGAAAAATACTAGTTCTTGTTCGTCGATTATTTGAGTAGGAATTTGCTTTCCTTCTAGATCGTAAATTTCGCCAAGAGAACTAAGAGGAACTAGCTCGGAACGTTCCCAATTGAGGGAATTAAAGATAATTATTGGTTTGGCGTTAGGTTTTGGTGGTGATGGTAGTTGAATTTGATTGGCGATCGCCTGTAACGATTCAGCTAAAATATTTTCTGCGATCGCGATCGCTTCTCGATCGGTACGATCTGCTTCAACAAAAACTTCCCGAATTGATGTTCCTGGTAAGATATCGTGAAATTGATTGAATAAAACTTTTTTCCAAGCTTCATCAATTTTCTGTTGCCATTGTTGAGAGTGTAAATCTCGATCGACGGTTAGCGCGATCGCAGCAAATAACTCTGCTTGATAGAGTAATCCTTCACAATAACGATTAAAACGTTTGCGATCGGCGTGGGTAGTGTAACAACCGCGATGTAATTCTAGGTATAATTCATCATTCCAAACGGGAAATTCTTTGTGTAGGGACGTTCCCTGGGTAGGCATTCTCGTCCCTACATTTGTTTCTGCATTTAAACTAATTTTTTCTAAATAATCGATCGCTGTTGTAAATTCAATTCGAGGAAAGAAAGGAGAATGCTGCCAGCGTTCTTGTACTTCTAGCATATCTCTAGTGGGACCGCCGCCGTGATCGCCTACACCAGGCAACCAAAAGGATTCTTTTAATCCAGTTTGTTGTTCCCAAGAAACAGCGTAATTAGCCATGGTAATCGGGTTAGTATCCATTACCCCTGTCAAATTAGGAGGAGACATCAGGGTTAAAATTTCCGTACCATCAGGCGCTCGCCACCAGAAACAACCATGAGGAAATTGATTCGTGTCGTTCCAATGTAGTTTTCCTGTAACAAAATAATCAATACCAGCTTGCTTGAAAATTTGAGGTAATTGCCAAGTAAAGCCAAAACTATCGGGTAGCCATGCTATTTTTGCGATCGCACCGAATTTTTCCAGGCAATAATTTTGACCGTATAGCAGTTGCCTTACTAAAGATTCTCCACTAGTAATATTTACTTCTGGTTCAACCCACATTCCGCCCAGTACTTCCCATTTTTCTTGCTCGATCGCGTTTTGAATGGCAGCAAATAAATCGGGATTATTTTCTTCAATCCAAGCATACAAAGCTGGACTAGTATGACAGAAGGTAAGATAGGGATATTCTTGTTGTAAATTTAAAACAGAAGCAAAAGTACGCTGACCGACTTCGTAAGTTTCGCTACTAGTCCACAACCAAGCCATATCTAGATGGGCATGACCGAGTAAATTGAGACTGCGCTGTTTGAGATTTTCGGCTAGAGGTAAAAGGTTTTGACGTAGAGTAGTTAGATTGCGATCGAATTTTTCTCTATTTGCAATAACATTCCAATCGATCTTTTCTAATTCTCGTTCAAATAGATGTAATTTATCTGCTTCAAAGTTTTCTAAATATTTTTGTAATACAGTTAGTTCGTCAGCAATAAAACCAGGATCTAAGTAATTCTCACCTTTCATTCCCGTAGGGGCTAATAGCCATTCGCGCCTACAATCGACCTCGTAGATTAATTTCGATCGCATTAAAGCGCCGATATCATGCCCTGGACTAACTAAACGAATAGTAACAGTAATTTCTTCCCCAGGAGTTGCCGATCGCGTCAACAAAATTCTAGCTGAAGAGTCAAATAAGTCTCCTTGCTGCACTAGTGTCCCATTGACAAAAATTTGAGCATCTTCCGCCCACCAAGTCAGGGCTAAACGTAAACTAAATCCTTGTAGTGCATAATTTTGCAGATGATGGGGAATAACAATTTGCTGCGTTAACCACCTTACTTGACGACCTGCCGACCAAATAATGTATCCTTTGTCGTTAAGTGGGGCTAATTGCCAATCAGAGGTTGTAGGGGCGAATGGCCATTCGCCCCTACAGGAATTGGGTAAATCGTTATCGAGATAATACCAATTAGCTTGCACGTCAATTTGTGTTAGTTGGCGAAGCTTTTCAATAATTGCTGTGATTTTCTCCGATCTCGAGCTTAAAATATTCATAATTAGCCGCTTTAATCCAAGCAACGAATTAATAATAGACTATTAGTATTGTTTTTCTGTTCCCTATATCCCTAGCCCCTAATCCCTAACCCCTAATCCCTAACCCCTATTCTCGATTATGATTAGTAATGTCGATCTTATTAAATCTATTTATCAAGCTTTCCAACAGGGTGATCTCGATCGCGTACTTGAGTTACTCGATCCTCAAGTAGCATGGACTGAAGCTGAAGGTATTACAGAAGGCGGAATTTTTATTGGTAGGGAAGCGGTATTAAAGGAAGTATTTTTAAAAATTGCTGCGGAATGGGACAATTTTCAAGCAGATGTTGATGAATGGATTGATGCTGGCGATATAGTTATTTCTCTAGGCTATGATAGCGGCATTTACAAAGCGACTGGCAAAAGTATGCGTGCGGCGACAGCATCCTTTTGGACGTTGAAAAATGGTAAAGTTGTTAAGTTTGTTCAATATATCGATACTTTAAAAGTATTCCAAGCACTGTCCGCGAATAAATGAAAAAAATTGCCCTTGCTTTGGGTAGTGGAATTTTAATGGGTTTGACTACAGCACCAGTTGAAGCTTGGTTTTTAGCTTGGTTTGCTTTAGTTCCACTTTGGTTAATAATTCTCCAACCCCGACAGGAAAAAAACGTCGAGGCGATCGCACAAGCTGCTTACAAGAGTAAATTTATCAAATTATGGCAGTTTGCTAGCAAAGATCGAGCTTATCTACTTGCTTTTCTTTGGGGAGTTGGCTATCACGGCATAGCTTTAGCTTGGATTACTGGAATTCATCCCTTAACTTGGATGGGAGTTCCCTGGTTTGCAAGTTTATCGATCGCCATTTTTTGTTGGATTGCGATCGTTTTTTGGGGAGCAAGTTTAGTATTTATTTGGTCAATTGGGTTTAAATATTTAGTCAAACAAATTGAAAAAAATAGTTTGATAAACTCAAATAAACAATTTATTTGGATTGCTTTAATTAAAGTTTTACTTGGCGTTACTTTTTGGTGTATTTTAGAGCAATTATGGAGTATGACTCCTCTCTGGTGGAGTTCTTTGTCTTATACTCAAAGTCCTCATAATTTATTGATTCTACAATTAAGTCAAATTTCTGGAGCTACAACTGTAACAGCCGCGATCGTCATTGTAAATGGCTTAATCGCATCAGTTATTGGGCAACTCAAACAACATTTCCCTCAGCAACCAAAGCAGCTAGTAACCTTCTTATCTTGGCCTTTAATCTTTTTAATTGGCTTACATCTCATCGGTTTATTAATTTATATTCAACCAGTTGTACAAATAGGAAAAACACCTATCAAAGTAGGTATAATTCAAGGTAATGTTCCCAATCAAATCAAGCTTTATTCTGTAGGCTGGCGTAAAGCATTAGAAGGTTATACTACTGGTTACAATTTGTTAGCCAATGAAAATGTTGATATTATCCTTACTCCCGAAACAGCTTTACCTTTTTATTGGGAAGATTTGGTTAATAATTTTAATTCTTTTTATTCAGCCATAATTGCTCGTGGTGTACCTGTTTGGCTAGGTGCTTATGGCAAACAAGCAGATAACTTTACCAACAGTTTATTTACTATTACTGGCGATGGCAAAATTTTTAGCCGTTACAACAAAGCTAAATTGGTTCCTTTAGGAGAATATATTCCCTTTGAGAGAATTCTAGGAAATATAATTCATCGAATCTCACCTCTTGATAATCGCTTGGCTGCTGGTAAACCCAATCAGATTTTTCAAACACCTTTTGGGCAAGCGATCGCGGGTATTTGTTACGAATCGGCTTTTCCCGAGCATTTTCGCTATCAAGCCTCAGCAGGAGGAGAGTTTATCCTTACTGTCTCTAATAACGATTATTACAGCAAAGCGATGCCAGCTCAACATCACGCCCAAGACGTAATCAGGGCGATCGAGAGCGATCGCTGGCTGGCAAGAGCAACTAACACAGGTTATTCAGCAATTATTGACCCTCGTGGTAGAACTCTCTGGAAATCTGAACTCGATCTTTATCAGCTACATACTGATACCATTTATAAGCAAAACAGTAAAACTTTATACGTGCGTTTGGGAAATTGGTTGGTTATATTTTTATCAATCTTGACCTCGATTGTAATTTTGATTTATAGTGCAAAATTGTTTTTGAAGTCATGACGGGTAGTGGGTTGTTCGAGAATCAATCCTTCACCACCTAGAGGTTTTTCGATGGGTTTCCCTTCAACATTAATCCAGACTTTAGCGTTATTATCTAAACTGGTTGCTGTATATAAAACTTGAGCAACACGACCAATCATTGCCGTACTACCACCACCACTGGTAAATTCTTGAGACAAGTTAACGTGAATTCCTTTTTCATCTGTACTTAAACTGAGTAGTTTAGTCCCTTGGGGAATTGTGGTTGTCAATTGTCCTGAATTTTGTTCCGAATTTGGACCATTAAGTAAAATTTGAAAAATACTTTCTAAAACTTTAGTTCGATCGGTCGATTTAGCTACAGAAATAGTAGCAGGAGCTGCTTCAATTTTACTAGAAGTAGCACTAATCCAATAAACCTGTACTTGTTCCTGTTGAGTGGGTGACTCAGGAGGCTGTTGGGGTTTTACTGTTTCTGGTACAGAAGGGGTTGGGGTTTTAGTGAATAAAGTTTGTTTTGCCAACCAAGCTGTACCGCCACCTATAGCTAAAATAGCGATCGCAATTCCAGCAATTAACCCTAAAGGTACACGACGACTTTGTTTTTGATTTTCCATGATAATTCTCCTAACCGAGAGAAGTTTCCCAACTGAGAGTAAATTGTGAATAATAATAAAGAAACTGTGGTAATTTTACTCGTTTGGCAGGGGAGATGCTGGTGTGAACGGTTCGAGACGAGTAAAAGCAGCTAGATCGAGAACGCGATCGTTTATTTTTAATTGTAAAAGCCTGACAAGCAGACCTTGTTGTTTAAAATTGTCTAAATCGACACGATCGCTAAAACCTCGCGCAAAACCATTGAGTAACTTAGAAGAAATAGCTTTCCCGTTAACTGTTCCAGTTGGATCGATTATTTGAATCCTCCTTCCTGCTGCTAAGTGTAGTCCAAATTCTAACCTAACATCTAGCAGTTGGTCGAATTGCTGCTGAAATTGCTTCTCAGAGTCTATTTCAGGCTGAGGACGGCTTAACTGTAATTGAATGCTTAAGCGATTTTTATTTAAAAAATCTAGAGTTAAATTTTTAACTTGATAAGGTGATGATTCTTCTGTTTCACTTCCTGCGATCGTCCGACTCAGCAATTTTTCCAATTGAGATTTAATTTTAGGAGATTGCAGTCCCTGATTGAGATCTTCTTCCTTAATCACCAAATGCAATCCTGTATTGAAGGGCTTTCGTAGAGATTTCCTCAGATGATTAAGATTCGTTTTCCTCAAGTATTTTCGGTCTAAGTCGATCGCGTCGGTTTCTAATTCACATTTATCGATATTCAGCTCATTTCTATATTCTAAGCCACGCCCAGCCAGTCTAATTTTATTGACCTTACCTTGTAGAATTTGATAACTAGGAGCATTATCAACTCTAACTTTTAACTCTTTCACCTCCGTAAATTGAGAGCGAACGGCATTAGCGATCGCGCGATCGACTACAAAACCAGAAGCAGAAACGACAGAAAATAAACCAGCAAGAATGGATGTGATTAGTTCCATGAATTAGGGGTTAGGGATTAGGGATTAGGGAAAAAAGTCTAAAGTCTGAAGTCTAAAGTTATTTTCTTTCTGCCTCTCTGCCTCTCTGCCTCTGAAGCACTTTACTCCCCTTTTACCCACATTAAATTCTGCCCATATTCTACTGGTTGTCCATTTTCTACTAAAACTTCCATGACTACGCCTGATAGTTCGGACTCAATCTCATTCATCAGCTTCATGGCTTCAATGATACAGACAGTTTGATTCTTACTAATGCGATCGCCAACTTCAACGAATGCTGCTTCATCAGGGGCGGGAGCGCGATAAAATGTACCTACCATCGGTGAGGTAATGGCAATCCATTTCTTATCTACTGGAGAGGGAGCAGGTGTTTCTGTGCGCTCTCCATTATTATTAACGGTTGGAAGTGCTATTGGCTTTGGCGAAGTTAAATTATTAGGCATAGCTGTAGATACGGTCGCAGTTCCAGTCCTTTCAGTGCCAAAGACACCAACGCCTTTTTTAACAGTTAATTCAAAATCCTCGTTTTTTAAGGTTAACTCTGTAATATCTGTTTGAGCGATTGTCCCAAGCAGTTCACGGAGTTCCTGAAAATTTATAGACACAAAATATATATCCTCAGTTGCATCGATAAAATAGCCATAAGCTATCAGCTATCTTAGATGTGCGATCGCACAACACTAGATAACTAATAGCTAATAATTATTCTCTTCCTAAATAAGAACCGTCGCGCGTATCCACTTTAATTCTCTCACCTACAGAGATAAATAAAGGTACCATTACCTGAGCGCCAGTTTCGACGATCGCTGGCTTAGTTCCACCAGTAGCAGTATCCCCCTTAACTCCAGGATCGGTTTCGACTATTTCCAATATTACTGAAGTAGGCAGATCGACTTCAAGAACTTGTCCGTCCCAAAAAAGAATATTGACTTCCATTTCTTCTTTTATGTACTTGACGCGATCGCCAAGTTGACTGGTAGTCAGACGGGTTTCTTCATAAGTCTCCATATCCATAAAGACGTACTCTTCAGCCTCTTTATAGGTATGCTGCATGGTTCTTTTTTCTAAATTAGCTTGAGGTACGGTTTCCCCTGCTCGGAAGGTGCGTTCGACTACGTTTCCTGACTGCACGTTTTTTAATTTAGTACGTACAAAAGCAGAGCCTTTACCAGGTTTGACGTGGAGAAATTCAACCACTCGCCAAACTGACCCATCTAATTCAATTGTTACACCACTCCGAAAATCGTTGCTAGAAATCATGAAGCTCTTTCACAGGCTTGTTGACCAAAATTCCATTCTATATGACAAGCGTATCTTTCGTGAATTTTCACAAAACATTGACAAGGGTTAATCCAAACTAAGAACATACTTGATGAGAACCTTGTGAAATCTTTGTTAAGGTTCGACTCAAATCAAAATTGGCTCAGGTTGGGGATAACAATTGAGATAAATCTATGAAAACTAAAGAAAATATTCTGGTTCATTGGGTAAAAAGCTTATTTAAAATTAGCGCGATCACAATTTTATGGCTATCGCTATCATTAGGAATAAGTGCTGCTAGCTGGAATTGGCAAGATGATTCTGCCATCTTAATTAGTAAATTACCAGCAAAAGATGCTATCACCGATCCTCAAGCAATTTTGAGATATGCACTGCCCATCGACAACGATACGATTAGAAAAGCACAAGCAGATTTAGAAGATATTGCCAAACAAGTTAGAGCTAAACGTTGGACTTCGATCGGACGCGATGTTAACAGCGCTGCCAATATTTTGACCAACCGCAGTGACAAAATCTTAGCCACTGTTCCTGAAGAAAGAAAAGAAAAAGCCCAAACCCTTCTGCAACAAATGCAAGATGAAATTGTCCAACTACAAGCAGCCACAGAAGCCAAAGACAAAGAAACTATTCTCGACGAAAGAAATAAATTGCTTTCCTCAGTGGGGGATTTAGAAGCATTAATGGTCAAAGGATTTCCCTTTGAAATTCCTTCAGAATATGCTAATCTTCCCAAACTCATGGGTCGAGCCACTGTAGCCATGGAAACTACTAAAGGTAACTTAACTATTGTGGTTGATGGTTATAGTGCGCCTATTAATGCAGGTAATTTCGTCGATTTAGTACAGCGAGGTTTTTATAATGGCTTAGATTTTTCTCGTGGCGGCGATGACTTTGTAATTCAAAGTGGCGATCCAGCAGGAGAGGAAGATGGATTTATCGATCCCAAAACGGGTAAATATCGCTCTATTCCTATGGAAGTGCTAATTAGCGACGAAGATAAACCTATTTACGGCAATACTTTGGAAGATTTGGGTATTTATTTAGCTAACCTAGCTCTACCTTTTAATGCTTATGGTGCGGTTGCTTTAGCTAGCCCTGCTGACGATCCTAACGGTGGCTCTTCTCAATTTTTCTTCTTTAAATTTGATACTGAGTTAACCCCACCAGGATTTAATTTGATGGACGGACGTTACTCCGTTTTCGGTTACGTACTTGATGGAAAATCCGTCCTAGAAGAACTGACAGCAAAAGATAAAATTATTTCTGCCAAAGTTATTGATGGCTTAGATAATTTGGTTCAACCCAGGGGGTAGGGATTAGGGGCTAGGGGTTAGGGTGTAGGGGAAAAGTCTTAAGTCTTAAGTCTTAAGTTTTTTCCTCCTGCCTTCTATTCCCTGTTCCCTTTTTTTTCAATGAACCATGAACCATAAGCTATGAAACATGAACCACCTCAGTTAGTAAAAGACATAGGTGAACAAGGACTTTTGGCGAAGCTGCAAAGTTTTTGTCTGAAGGAAGTCATAGGAGATGATGGTGCAGTGTTGTCGATCGCCAGCGATCGCCGTTTGGTAGTAACAACTGACTTACTGGTAGATGGAGTTCACTTTAGCGATCGCACGACTAGCGCCTATGATGTTGGTTGGCGAGCAGCAGCAGCTAATTTATCCGATCTGGCTGCTATGGGTGCTACTCCTCTTGGTATAGTTGTTGGTTTATCTTTACCTGGGGAAGTTCCCCTAACTTGGGTAGAGGAATTATATCGAGGATTAACAGCTTGTTTGACGAAATACCAGACACCCATTGTCGGTGGTGATGTTTGTCGCTCTCAAGTAATTACTGTTGCTATTACTGCCTTTGGTCAAGCTTTGCCAGAGGAAATTATTCGCCGCGATCGCGCCCAAATAGGAGACTGTATCCTAGTTACAGGAGTACATGGAGCTTCGAGGGCTGGTTTAGAATTACTACTTAAACCAGAAAATGGTCTAAACTTAACTAGTACCGAACGAGCAAAACTAATCTCAGCTCACCAGCGACCGCAACCTAGATTAGATATTTTACCCTATTTACAAGAATTGAATTTAGATAGAGCCATTGCGGGGATGGACAGCAGCGATGGCTTAGCAGATGCAATCTTACAAATTTGTCGCTGTAGTGGCGTAGGCGCTTGTATTAATGCCAATTTAATTCCCATATCACCCTCTTTATCGAAACTGGTAGAGTCAGAACAAGCATTGACATGGGCTTTGTACGGCGGTGAAGATTTTGAATTGGTTCTCTGTCTACCACAGGCAGCAGCAGAGGCTTTGGTGACTCAAATAGGGGGCAATGCGGCAATTATTGGCAAGATTGTCAGTGGCGATCGAGTTCTTCTCTCAACAAGTGAAAATGATTTAGAGGTAAGACTGTTAACTTTAGATCGAGGATTTCAGCATTTTTCGTAAAGATTTACCAAGCGATCGAGAAGCTCGATAGCAGTATCAAGAGGGATTGAGATACAAATAAACCAATAGCGTCAAAAAAACCCTTACTTTCTCTCTTTGCTGGCGATGAAAAAAATGATCGTTGTTTTGGTACAAATTCCAGAATTTTGGGAATGCTAAGTCTGTAAGGAGTAGTGAGGACAAGTTAGTCCCATCTGCCTCAATGTTGTGGGGCAAGCTCAACTAGGAGAAAAGGTGAATTAATGCGCTCGCTTCAGATCGTTCTGAAACGTTTCTTACTCGCCCAGATCTAGTGACTTGACCTAATCGAGTAGCAAGAAGCGTACTTTGCCAAAACAATGCAGTATCTAGCAGAACCAGACCAGATTGGACGACAAATTATTCAGACAATCTTGAGAACTCAAGATTCTCAAACCATGCTTTCTGAAATTGCCCTACAACTGGGGGAAATGTTTTCAGTTGATGTTTGTGCAATCGTTTCTGGTGAGGCTAATTCTGTAGAATTATTAAGCAAAGGTTTATGGCGAAAGAAAAAATATCCAGAACTAGATTTACAAGAGATCGATCGCACTTTCTGGGATTTGATTCGTCGCGATCGCCAGGAATTAGAATCTTTAGAGCTGGAAATTGGCAACCTGCAAAGCTATCCTCTTAATTCTGTTTGCATTCGCCTAGGCAAAGTTTTATCTCTCAAAGCCGTCTTAGCTATCGCTCTGCCAGGAAATGTTAAGGGAACGATTCTCATCGGCAAAGAGAGAGTTTACGATTGGACTAACTCGGAAAAAGAACTACTCCACATTGTTGCCGAATCTGTGGCGATCGCCATTTCTCAAATGCAGCTACAACAACAAGCTCAAACCAAAGCAAGGTATCAAACCTTAATCAAAGAAGTATCTCAAGCTATTAGCCAAAGTGCAGATGTTGAAAGCATCCTCGATTTGGCTGTAACCAAAACAGCAAAAGCTCTTCAAGTCAATCGAGGAGCAATTGTGATGCTTAAATATAAACAACCACCTTTAAAAGATCGACATCGCGAACGAATTTCCAAAGCAACTGCTCAAATTGTCGCTCATTGGTCAGCACGCAATCACAAACCAGATCGAAATCAAACCTATTCTTTTGAGCTTCTAGAATCGTCTCTAACTCAAGAAGCTTGGAAAAAAGCCCCACAACCGTTGGCGATTGCCGAAAATGCTCATTTTCCTGATACTAATCGCGATCATCTCGCTCATATTTTTAATGCCAAAACTTCACAGGCGTTACTGATGATGCCTTTAATGGGTAATGCTAGCAACGATAACAAATTACCTCTAGTTCTAGGTTTTTTGGTTCTGCAACACGATTCGGCTCGTCCTTGGGGTACTAATGAAATAGAACTGGTTAACTGGATTAGCATTCAAATTAGTACTGCCATGATCCACAGTCAAACTCTCAGTCGAGTTCAATCGATCGTAGACGAACGAACAGCACGATTGAAATGGAGTTTAGAGGTTCAAGCGAAACTCTCTGAAAAAATGCGTCAGCAGATCGAACAACTTAGGCAATTAAATGAGTTAAAAGACGACTTTCTCAACAGCATGAGCCATGAGTTAAAAACTCCTCTTACCAGCATGAAAATGGCGATTAAAATGCTGCGTCAACCAGGATTACCAGAAGCATCTAAGGAAAAATATTTGAACATCCTAGAACAGGAATGGAATCGCGAGTACAATCTGATTAAAGATTTACTAACCCTTCAACAAGTCGAATCCGAAAATTTCCAAGTTTATCCCCAAGAACTAGATCTTGACGAAATTGTGCAGCAATTAGCTCGCTCCTTCGAGCAAAAATGGCAGGCAGATAAAGGCTTAACTCTAACATTAGAATCTTCTGGCTCTCCGTTAACTTTATACACTGACTCAGAAAGCTTGCAACAAATTCTCGACGAGCTATTATTGAATGCGGGAAAATATTCCAATCCAGATACATCGGTGAGCTTGAAAGTAACTCGTCAAGTTACTCCCAAAAATCATCAAATCGAAATCACCGTCAGTAATTATGGCGCAGGGATTTCTCCCCAAGAGTTACCCTATATCTTTGATAAATTCCGTCGCGGAAAAGGAGTGACCGATCGCGCAGTCCCAGGAACTGGCTTGGGTTTGACTTTAGTGAAATATTTAGTAGAACATCTCAACGGTACTATTGAAATCTCCAGTACTCCTGTCGAAGATAATTCTTCTACTTTTGTAACTTATTTTACCGTCATCCTACCTCAATTTCGTCAATCTAAATAAGGGATTAGGGGTTAGGGGCTAGGGGTTAGTAAGGGTGTAGGGTGTGGGGTGTAGGGTGTAGGGAAATAAGTAGGAAGTAGCAAGTTTTTTTACTTTAGACTTTAGACTTTAGACTTATTTGCCTCCTGTCTCCTGTCTCCTCTCTAATCCCTAATCCCTAATCCCTAACCCCTAGCCCCTATTTTGAGGTACATTATTTTGTTGTTTGTATTTACTTTTTCTTTTAGATAATAAGGGTTTGATAAGATTTAGCTTGATTTGGCAAAAGCGAGGTGGGAAAAAACTTGTATGCTAAAAAAGCAAACCACCCCCATACTAATCTTGAATAAGGCTCGTCCTTCTCCATTTATCCGTCAGTGGCAGTTATTTGGTTTTATCTCTAAATTACTGTCTTCTTTGTGGTGGGATAGGCTCACAGGCAATAATAATCCTCGTCAAAGGAAGCTTCGCGCTCGTTGGTTAGTAAGAAAATTACTAGAGCTAGGCCCTACTTTTATTAAAATTGGACAAGCTTTATCTACTCGCGCCGATCTGATTCCTTTGGAATATGTTCGAGAACTAAGTCAGCTACAGGATCGAGTACCTCCCTTTGCTTCGGAAATTGCACTCTCCATTATTGAGACTGAATTAGGCAAACCAATTTATGCTGCTTTTAGCGAATTTGAATCTCTGCCGATCGCGTCTGCTAGTTTGGGACAAGTTCACCGAGGTAGACTGCATACGGGAGAGGATGTAGTTGTTAAGGTGCAGCGTCCTGGTTTAGAGACAATTTTTAATTTGGATTTTGAAGTTTCACACAAGTTTGTACGTCTTGCCAATCGCTATTTACCTGGAGTTAGAAAATATAAATTAGAAGAAATTTATCAAGAGTTTTTTGAACTGCTTTATTTAGAAATTGATTATCTTCATGAAGGGAAAAATGCCGATCGCTTTCGTGAAAATTTCCGAGACTACACTCGCGTTATTGTTCCCAAGGTTTATTGGCAATATAGTACCAGAAGAATTTTAACTCTTGAGTATCAACCAGGAATTAAAATTGACGATCGCACTACTCTAGAATCTCGTAATATTAATCCTCAAGAACTGATTCAACTTGGTATTAGTTGCTATCTCAAACAACTGCTGCAAGATGGTTTCTTCCAGTCCGATCCTCACCCTGGCAATATGGCAGTGAGCGATCGCGGTGAGATTATCTTTTATGATTTTGGCACTATGGCAGAAGTAAAGTCGATGACCAAAGATCATATGGTCAAAACTTTTTTTGCGGTGCTGAGAAAAGATGCTGATACAGTAGTAGATACACTGGTTTTTATGGGTTTGATCGAACCCATCTCAGACTTAACTCCAGTCAAGCGGATTGTTGGTTTTATTTTGGATCGCTTTCGAGAAAGACCTGTAGATCTCAAAGAATTTGAGGCAATGAGTAGCGAAATATATCTGATGTTTGAGCAGCAACCGTTTCGACTGCCTCCACAGATGACTTTTATCATCAAGGCAATCACTACTCTCGATGGTATCGCTCGATCGCTCGATCCTCAATATAATTTTCTGGCTGCTACTAAACCTTTTGTACAGAAACTCGCCACTTCGCAGGCAAAAGCTAGTACAGTTGTTGCACTTGCCAGACAAGCAGCTAATTTCCTGCAATATAAATTAACTCAACCCAGTGCTACAGAAGTGTTGCTACGAAGGTTAGAATCTCGGATCGAACAGGGAGAATTAGAAATCAGAGTTCGTTCTCAA
>CAZJTL010000079.1:0-19819 GCA_964548905.1 uncultured bacterium
TTTTTGGACAATCAGTATATTTACAAGTACCTCGTCGTCAATTTTATTGCCAAGAGTGTAAAAAATCCCCTACCGAGAGATTATCATTTATGGAAATGAAACGAAATTATACTATTCGTTATGAACAATATATTTATGAAAAAGTTAAAGAATTGACGATTGAACAAGTCAGTAAAAATGAACAACTAAGCCTTAAAAAAGTTCAAAATATATTCACTCGTCTTGCTACTCGAAAAAAAAAGACTGGGGATTACCTGAACGTTTAAGTTTGGATGAATTTAGTCGTCAAAAAGGACAAGGAAATTTTGTAACCGTTGTCAGTGATATTGACAAAGGCTCTTTATTAGAAGTTAAAGTTATTAAAGAAGTATTTCCAAATGCTTTAATTGTAATTGATAGATTTCATGTCATGAAATTAGTTAATAAAGCCTTAAATAAAATTCGGTTATTATGAGATTTTAAAGGTTTAAAAAATCGTTATTTGCTCATGAAGAATAAGCAAGATTTAGATGAAGAAGAACAAAAACAATTAGAAGGTTTATTAAGTCAATCTCCATCTTTAAAGATTGCTTATGAATTAAAAGAAGAGTTGTGAGATATTTATGAAACGAGTACATCTGTTAAGATAGGAATTAGGCGATTAGAGAAATGGTTGCTTTATGCTCGGTGTTTTTTTGGCAAAACTGCTGAAACTTTAGCCAAGCATATTCAAGAAATATGTCATTATTTTGTTAATAGAACAACTAGCGGGGTAATGGAAGGAATTAATAATAAAATTAAATTGATTATTAGACAAAGTTATGGCTTTAAAACTTTTTCGTTTTTGAGAGAAAAACTATTAGCTTGCTTGTTTTAATAAGCCGTGCTTATCACCGCAGGTGCTAGAGAGCCAACCGTCTCAGTACTGTTGCTGATGATGCAAAGGAAAAAGAACCAGATAAAAAGCTAGTTGCAGGAAATTTGAAAAAAGTTGCAGAAACTCTGGCAGAAGCTAGTAAATCTACAGAAGAAGCTAAGAAACTTTGGAATAATGTCAAACCAATTCTAGAAATAGTTGGTATATGGTTGGGAGTGGGATTGAAGTTTTTTGGGATGTAATCTTGAGGAATTAATTGATATCTTCCGAAAAGCGATCGCTGCTGATTGATATTTTTGGTATTTTTTTTAGTTACTGTAGCTATTGCATATAAGTATAGAATAAATGGAAGAATAACAAACGCTAACCGATCTGAGTAAAATAAAAAATGAAGGCAAAAACTTATCAAATTTCTTTAAACTTTGAACAAATTTTAGAAGTGGTTAAACAATTACCTCTAGACGAAAAATTGCGACTTAGTAAAGAACTAGAAAAAGAAACTGTCGAGCGAAAGTTAACAGAGCTATTAGAAACATTTAAAACAGATGAACTGGATCTAGAAACCATTAACGAAGAAGTCGAAGCAGTAAGAGCAGAACTTTATGGTAAATCAGAAGCCAATTAAAGTAATTATTGATACTAACTTGTGGATTAGTTTTTTAATTGGCAAAGAGTTATCAAGTTTAAAGTCTTTATTGGTAGAACAAACCGTTCAACCTATTTTATCCGAGCAACTTCTGCAAGAAATTATTTTAGTTACTCAGAGACCTAAATTACAAAAATACTTTCCCCAATCGAAAGTGAAAGAACTAATTGATTTGTTACAAATTATTGGTTTATTGATAGAAATTAAATCTGAAACTTCAATCTGTCGAGATTTAAAAGATAATTACCTTCTGGCTTTGGCGAAAGATAGTCAAGCAAATTTTTTAATTACAGGAGATAAAGACTTATTAATCTTAAAACAGTTTGAATCAACTCAAATTCTAACGTATCAAGATTTTTGGCAAATTATTTCAACTTAATCAAACATAAAACCTTAAACTGTCTCAGTACTGTTGCTGATGATGCTAAAGAAAAAGAACCAGATAAAAAGCTAATTGCAGGAAATTTGAAAAAAGTTACAGAAACTCTGGCAGAAGCTAGCAAATCTACAGAAGAAGCTAAAAACTTTGGAATAATGTCAAACCAATTCTAGAAATAGTTGGTATATGGTTGGGAGTGGGATTGAAATTTTTGGGAATGTAATTTTTTGCGATCGCAATTGGTATTAGGATGTAAGTAGACAAAATTATTTGTATATCTATTGAAGATAGATATGACTAAAACAGTTGTAATCGATCCGATCACTCGTATTGAAGGTCATGCCAAGATTTCTATCTTCCTTGACGATGCGGGAGAAGTAGAAGATGCACGCTTTCATGTAGCTGAATACCGAGGTTTTGAGAAATTTTGCGAAGGTAGACCTTTTACAGAAATGGCAGGGATTACTGCCAGAATTTGCGGGATTTGTCCTGTAAGTCATCTACTTGCTTCTGCGAAAACAGGAGATAAAATTCTTGCCGTTAAAATTCCGATCGCCGCAGAAAAATTAAGAAGACTGATGAATTTGGGACAAATCACCCAATCTCATGCCCTCTCTTTCTTTCATCTCAGTAGTCCCGATTTTCTGTTGGGATGGGATAGCGATCCTGCCAAACGTAATGTTTTTGGTTTAATTGAAGCAAATCCCGATTTAGCCCGTGCGGGAATTCGTTTGCGCCAATTCGGACAAACTGTCATTGAATTGTTAGGTGCTAGAAAAATTCATGCTGCTTGGGCGGTACCAGGAGGAGTCCGATCGCCCTTATCTGAAGAAGGTAGACAATGGATTCGCGATCGCCTGCCAGAATCCTTCGATACGATTAATCATGCTTTAAGTTTATTTAAAAATCTTCTCGATGACCAATTAAAAGCAGAGATCGAAGTTTTTGGAGACTTTCCTTCCTTATTTATGGGTTTAGTTGGTAAGGATGGAGTTTGGGAACATTACGGCGGACATCTTCGTTTTACCGATAGCGGAGGTAAGATCGTTGCTGACAATCTCAATGAGGATAATTATCGCGACTTTATCGGCGAATCTGTCGAAAAATGGTCTTATTTAAAATTTCCCTACTATAAACCCTTGGGCTATCCTAATGGTATTTATCGCGTCGGGCCGTTAGCAAGATTAAATGTTTGCTCTCATTTTGGCACTCCTGATGCCGATCGAGAATTGAGAGAATTCAGAGAACGGGCTAACGGTACTCCAACATCTTCTTTCTTATACCACTATGCCCGTTTAATTGAAATCTTGGGTTGTTTGGAACATATTGCTCAGCTAATGGACGATCCCGATATCGTCTCGCCGCGCGTTCGCGCCCAAGCAGGCATTAATCAACTAGACGCGATCGGAGTTAGTGAAGCCCCCAGAGGTACTCTTTTCCATCATTATCAAGTAGATGAAAACGGCTTGATTCAAAAAGTTAATTTAATTATTGCTACGGGCAATAATAATTTAGCTATGAACAAAACGATCGCCCAGATTGCCAAAAATTATATTCATAGCCATGAAATTCCTGAAGGGCTGCTGAATCGAGTTGAAGCAGGTATTCGTTGTTACGATCCCTGTTTGAGTTGTTCGACTCACGCGGCGGGACAAATGCCTTTGTACATTCAATTAATTGGTCATGATGGGACAATTGTAGACGAAGTTTATCGGGATTGATTTAGTTGGGGGTAATGCTTGTCAGCTTACTATCTATTGCCTAATAAAACTTTGGTGTGTGATTCACCTGCTTGGCGCAACTGTTTGGTCAATTGTAAGTTAATTAAGGCGATCGCTAAGCATTGTCCGATTAATGCCATCAAAAAATTTCCAGGGGCGATCGAATGAGTTGCTGCAACTGGTATAAAAGAAAACAAGAATAACCATGGATTCTGGTAAGGAGAAATCTCAAATAAGGCAGCTAGCGCGATCGGTACGATAATTACAGTAGCTATTGTACTTGCTGCCCAAATGGTTCGAGTTTTTGTTTTCATCATTAGCATTAATTGGGCAATGCTTGCATAAATTAAGAGCGTGGCGATACAGAGTAGCAATCCTAAGCCAGCAGGAATAGTATTTTCGTTGAAGGAGAATAAAAATAAAGAAGGGAAGAGATAAATAGCTACAATGCCTAAATTGAGAGCGATCGCAACAATGGCAGGGCTTTTTTCACCTACTATTAAATCTTGCCAAAGATCTTGGTGTCTTGCTTCATTTTGATGGCGATAACGCGCCCAATCTTGTAAAGTTTGACGGTGAGGACTTAAAGTAGCAATTAAGCACAAGAAAAAGACAACCAACGAAAATTGCAGCAGGGCAAAATTACCATAGAGATTATATCCTTCTTGTAAGGTAAAACCAGCCGCGATCGCAATATAACAACCAGTAAACCAATAGCTTTGGGTTTTGCTTAACAGAGTGCTGTTAGGATTGTGAAAACGACGAGATAACGATCGCCAAATCCAATAGGTTGCCAAGCAGGAATTGAAAATAATTAAACTAATACCAGTCCAAGCATCTTCCCAAAGAGACTGTCCATAAAATAGCAAGTTGTCAATGCCATCATAACTAGAGTAGTGAGAGACAGGAAGATAAGTAGCCTTAACCACGTAAGACAGCATTACACCTGGATAGAATAAAGCTAACCAATCAAATAAACTATGAATAGGTATAGAGGTAGAACAAGCTATTGTCATTAAGCATAGAAAGCCTAAAACAGCACCACTACCCAACCAAGGTTTAAATCCTGCCAATCCAATATAGCTAAACTCTCTTAAGCCAAAATCGATTAATCCAAATAACAGGGCGAAACTATAAAAGAAGACACAACTGGCAGTTAATACTAAATAAAAACCTACTAGTAAATTTAGAGGAATTCCTGCTGCCAATCCCGCACCTAAATGAAAGGGTAAAAAGAGAATTGCTATTAAATACAATAAAATTGGAACTCCGATTAGTTTTCCAATTAAAATATTGCTGGCATTTTGAGGACTGAGACGAACAAAATTGAGCGTTCCTTTGCTATCTTCTTTCGAGAGATCGGCAATCAGCATGTAAGTACCGACTGTTAATAAGACAATAATCCCGATCGCGCTCATGGATACGAATAAATCTAGCCACCACCCCTGCCAATCTACCATCCAGTTACCGAGCAGATCTCTAATACATTCTCTAGATTGATACTCATTCTCGGCGGTACAATAATGACTGTAAGGGCTAAATTTACTATTTTCAGATCCAGCAGGCAATAAACTCCGAAAGTACAAGTACATTACCAACTGACAAACCAAAGAAATCGACGCAGCGATCGCGATATTTCTTGGCTTCAATCTACCCTTTAATTCTCTAAATAACTGAGGATTATAATCCCCTAATCGATCGATAAAATTGGCTAGCATTTCTAGATCCTTGTTACTAATTTTTCATAGCTAATTGCTAATTGCTAATTGCTAATTGCTAATAGATAATGGTCGTTTTACTTGCTATTTGCTACTTTCCCTGCTCCCTGCTCCCTGTTTAAGAACTTTGTTGATGTCCTAGCTTCAAGAAAATAGTTTCCAAATCTTCTTGTTGGCGATGAAATTCTGTAATGGGAATTTTGGCTTCAACTAGCGATCGCAGTAGTTCGGCTAGTTCTGTTTCTCCTCCTGTAAAATTAACTTTAATGCTCTTAGTTCCTGGTAATATCTGCCATTCTTTAACCAAGGGATGATGTTTGAGTTCTCCTTGTAATGATTCTAGATCGCCTAGAGTAGATAAAATTATGTGCTGTTGAGACAGACGTTGATATAGTTCTGGTAGAGAAGTACTCTCAACCAAATAACCTAATTCCATTATTCCCACTGCATTACATAATTCTGCCAAATCGCTGAGTACGTGGGAAGAAATTAAGATAGTCATTCCTGCTTCTTGGAGAGTCTTAATTACTTCGCGAAATTGCATCCGCGCGATCGGATCTAAACCAGAAACAGGTTCATCTAATAATAATAAAATCGGTTCGTGAATAATAGTACGCGCCAAACTAAGGCGCTGTTTCATTCCTCTAGAAAGAGTAGCAATTTGACTGTGGCGCTTATTAGCTAACTGGACTAATTCTAATACTTCATAAAGACGCTGTTGGCGGCGCGGTGGTTTGAGACGATAAAGCCTAGCAAAATAATCGAGATAGTCCCAAACGTTTAAATCTTCGTAGAGAGGAAAATCGTCAGGAAGATAGCCCAAACGTTGCTTGAGATAGAGATTACTGTCATCTCTGAGCAAGCGATCGCCGTGGATATAAATTTCTCCCGTTGTCGGTTCTTCTGCGGCAGCTAACATGCGAATTAGGGTTGTTTTTCCCGCGCCGTTCGGTCCAATTAACCCGTAGACATCCCCGCTTTTGACTTGAAATTCGACATCATTAACCGCTATGTGTCGATCGAATCTTTTTGTCAGTCCAACCGTCGCGATCGCTAACTCTTTGGTCATTAAAATATCAGTCAACAATATTGCTGAATTATGGACAGCTTAGCGTTTTTCTCTAGAGCTTGTCACTAATGTTGACGAAATTGAAACGATTATGGGGATTAGGGTTATTACTTATTACTTATTTCCCATCCCAAACTAGTAGGCTGTTGATAGATTTTTTTCAAAGTATTGATATCTCTGCTGGAAATAGTTGGGGGATCGCTGGTTGCAGAAAAGTAAAGAGCATCATTTTGGTTGGGACTATGACCCCAAATACCTAAAGCATGACCTAATTCGTGACGTGCTGCTGCTTTAATAACTCGATCGCCGCGATCGGGACTAATTTCTACGGTCATGCGTTGAGACACTATCTTTTTGCCAAGCTCTGACCTTAAATAAAATTGATAACTAGTTTGAGCAGTACGAGCGCGAGGAATCTCAAATAATCCTGTTGTCGGGTTAATTTTTGCCTCTATTGGTGGTGGCGATCGCTTAATTAAAATATCGGCTAATTCAGGCTTGTCTACTTGGGTGAGAGGTAAATAGTCATTCCACTCGCCAATCGCCTCTGTCACCGATTTAAACCATTGTTGGGAGCGAATACTGCTAGCCGATCCATCATCAGGATTGTCAAATCGCTCGATATAAACTTTAACGGGAAAGCTAGACCAAATTAAATATCCTAAAGGGGTAGATTTAACGCGATCGAAATAATCGCTTTGATCTTGGCGATCTTGCCATGCAGCCAAAGAAGACGGCAAAACATGAACTTGAGGGGAAGGCAATTGGGATTTAGCTTCGACTTGTCCTGTTGCTGACGAAAATTGATAAATAACCAACAAAAAAGTGGCGATCGCAAACAGCAAGAAATTTAAATATTTCCAGCTTTCCCTCCAGCGATCCCACATTTTACGCAAACTAAGCTCGATCCGATTAGTAAAATAAGCAGAAAACCTTCTCATAAAAAGGTTGTCACCTTCTTCCTTTTTCCTAGAACCTAGAGCCTAAAAAACTTAAGACTTAAGACTTAAGACTTAAAACTTATTTACCTCCTGCCTTCTTCCACTAGCTCAACCAGCCAGCACTTAAAACAATCGTTAAAGCAATGAAAGTAACACTTAGTCCCCAAGTAATCCGATTGAGAGTTTTTTCTGCACTCTTGGTACTGGTAAATAATTGAGCTTGTCCACCAATTCCGCCCAATCCATCCCCCTTGGGACTGTGTAATAAAACTAAAACTACTAACAATACGGCAGATGCTGCCCAAATAATTTCAACTAATCGATCGACTGTCATGTAAAAACTCTAAAGATTAAGTATTTGTTGTTTATTGTTTGTTTAACTTCTAAACAACATTATAAAGAAATACGTACAGGAGTACGATTGGCTTTGACATCCAATTCCACAGGTGCAATCAGAGAACGACCTGTCATTTCCGATGGTTTTGGTATTTGTAAGATCTCCAGAATTGTGGGAGCGATGTCTGCCAAACATCCATCATCACGCAAACTTACTTCCGCACCATGACCTGGAATCTTGCATCTTTCTCCTTCAATGAGGATAAAAGGAACGGGATTGGTTGTATGCGCCGTCCAAGGATTTCCTTGTTCGTCCCTCATATATTCTGCGTTACCGTGGTCGGCAGTAATTAAGACTGTACCACCAGCTTGACCTGCTGACTCTAGCAATCTTCCCAGACATTTATCTACGGCTTCGATCGCCTTTACTGCGGCGGCTTCATTGCCTGTATGTCCAACCATATCTGGGTTGGCGTAGTTGACTACTACCAGCGAATACTTTCTTTTCTCGATCGCCGCACAAACTGTATCAGTAACCTCTTTAGCCGACATTGCAGGCGCTTTGTCGTAGGTAGGAACCATCGGACTTTGAATTAATTCGCGATCTTCACCAGCAAAAGGTTCTTCTAAACCACCATTAAAGAAATAAGTGACGTGAGGATATTTCTCAGTTTCCGCAGTACGAAATTGAAGTAAACCTCGATTGGCAATTACTTCACCCAAAATATTGGTCAAGTTTTGCGGTTCAAAAGCTACCGCTGCATCCAGATTGGGATCGTACTGCGTAAAAGTAACCAGGTTAAGTGGTTTAATTTGTTGCCTGGGAAAGCCATTAAAATCTGGCTGGACTAGAGCATAGGATAGCTGTCTAGCGCGATCGGGACGGAAATTATAGAAAATTATCCCATCTCCTGCTGCAATTGCTCCAGGAGCGATTCTCAGAGGAGGAATGAACTCATCAGTGATGCCTTCTTCGTAGAAAGCTTTGAGAACTTCTACAGCAGAACGTCCATCTCCTTCTCCGTCCTGTGTCATCACATCGTAAGCTTTTTGCACGCGATCCCAACGGCGATCGCGATCCATAGCAAAATAACGACCGCTAATAGTTGCTATGCGACCGATGCCAATTTTATTAATACGATCCTGAATTTTGCCGAGTGCGTTAACGCCTTCGCAGGGGTTAGTGTCGCGTCCATCTGCGATCGCGTGAACACAAACATCAGAAAGCGCTTGTAATTTGGCTAAATCTAACAAGCCTAATAAGTGTTCTAAATGGGAATGAACCCCACCATCAGAACATAAACCGATTAGGTGTAGTTTGCCACCAGAAGCACGAACTTGTTCGCAAATCTTCACCAATGCAGGATTGCGGAACAAAGAACCATCTTCTAAAGCATCGGAAATACGGACTAATTCTTGTGGCACTATTCTTCCAGCACCAATGTTTAAGTGTCCTACTTCCGAGTTGCCCATTTGACCTTCTGGCAACCCAACATCTTTACCCGAGGTACGAATTAGCGTCCTAGGATAGACTTGCCAAAGACTATCCATGACTGGTGTGTCTGCAATTGCGATTGCATTTGCTTGGTTTTCTTGACGATAACCCCAGCCATCTAGAATTACTAGCACCACCGGAGCTACAGGTGCTTGCACCATGATTACTGCTCTATAAAAAATACAACTGCTACGCCCATTGATAATAACATCCAGATAGGATTTATTTGCGTGATTTTTGTTTGATTTTTCCTTTTTATAAGATGGATAGGTATATATTACTAGTTAATAGTTTTAACTAAATTATGTCAATCAGATTCGCAAAAAAAGTATAATACCAATCTTAGTTATAGAGCCAGTAACGATCCCAAACCAAACAGGTTTGGGCAGGAGACAAACAAGCTAGGATTTAAGTAATAACATCAGAAATTAAGTAAAGACAATGCCCAGAACTCAGCGTAACGATAATTTTATTGATAAGACTTTCACGGTTATGGCAGACATAATTTTAAAAGCTCTGCCTACTAACAAAAAAGCCAAAGAAGCCTTTGCTTATTACCGTGATGGCATGTCTGCTCAAAGTGATGGAGAATATGCCGAAGCTTTAGAGAATTATCAAGAAGCCCTGAAATTAGAAGAAGATACCAACGATCGCAGTTATATCTTGTATAATATGGGGCTGATTTATGCAAGCAATGGCGATGTCGAACAAGCCCTTAAATACTACGAAGAAGCGATCGAATTAAATCCAAAAATGCCCCAAGCTTTAAATAATATCGCCGTACTGCACCATTATGAAGGCGAAAAAGCTAAAGAAGCAGGTGAATCTGATCGCGCAGAAGCTCTCTACGATCGCGCCGCCGAATACTGGAAACAAGCCATTAGAATCGCTCCCAATAACTACATAGAAGCACAGAATTGGCTCAAGATTACTGGGCGATCGGAAATGGATGTGTTTTTCTAGGGGTTAGGGGTTAGGGATTAGGGATTAGGGATTAGGGGTGTAGGGGTGTAGGGGAGACGAGGAGAAGTAATGAGTAATGAGTAATGAGTAATGAGTAATGAGTAATGAGTAAAAAACTTCTGACTTCTGCCTTCTGCATAAAAGCCTTCTGCCTTCTTTCAATGAACCATGAACCATGAACAAATAACAAACAACCAACAACTAATAACCAATGTCCAAAATCGATCTCGAACAGGTAAAAAAAGTTGCCCATCTAGCGCGTTTGCAAATTACTCCTGAAGAGGAAAAGCAATTTACTACTCAATTAAGTAGCATTCTTGAATATTTTGAACAATTGAGTGAGTTGGATACAGAAAATGTACCTCCAACTACTAGGGCGATCGATGTTAGTAATATTACTCGCCCAGACGAATTAAAACCCTTTCCTCTCAAGGAAGATTTGCTTAAACAAGCACCCGAACAAGAAGGGGATTTTTTCCGAGTACCTAAAATTCTCAGCACAGACGAAGAGTAGGAGTGAGCAGTCAGCAGTCAGCAGTCAGGAGTAAAAACTCATTACTCATTACTTCCTCCGCTTTCTCTAGACCCTAACCCCTAATCCCTAACCCCTAAACCCTGTCACCTGCTCTCTTGTGAAAGAAAACTCTACCAAAAGGGGTGGACTTCTCTACCTGCTGAAATAATTTTTTTTAATTAGTATTTATATTAAGTAAACCAAAAAGGTTTTGACTAAAAAACAAAATTTAAGTTGTCAAAAGTCAAATTCTTTTGTTTGTCTCTTTGTGAGATTAACTATGTCTAACTCTGACAAAAATAACATATTGTCTGCTCTCGAAGAAGCTAAACAGCAAGGTCAATTAAGAGCAGAAAAAATTAAAGAAATTGTCAAAAATGCAGTTTCTAACTCTATTGCTGAAGAGCGACAAGGCAGAAAAGAAATTAGTTCTTTAATGCAAGACGCGATCGAGGCGACGATCGCATCCTTTCAAGAAAAAAGTGGCGAACTTAAAGAAGAAATTACTGCCACTATTGAAGGAGTTATTGAAGGAGTTAAGAGTTTTAAGCATCAACAAATATCTGTAGATCGTACCAAGGTGCAAGAATTGGAAAACAAGATCGAAGCAGATCGGGAACAATTACAACAAGAAATTAATGGTGCATTAGTTCACATTAAAGAAAAGCAAGTAGGGCGATCGGAGCG
This sequence comes from uncultured bacterium, assembly GCA_964548905.1. Taxonomy (GTDB): domain Bacteria; phylum Cyanobacteriota; class Cyanobacteriia; order Cyanobacteriales; family Xenococcaceae; genus CAZJTL01. The sequence continues at coordinate 11,326 of CAZJTL010000079.1, forward strand.
AGTCAAAGCCTCAGTTGAAGCAGCCATTAACGCAATTCTTAATAGCGAAGAAGTAACTTTATTGCAAAAGCGTTACGCTCAATTAAAGGCACAACTCGCGATTGTCCAAGCAAATTTAGCCGAACGTTATGGTGACAATTTTGAGGAAATCAAGCGTCATTTAGATGAAGCTAAAACTTGGTACGAAAAAGCCCAAAAAGACCCTGAAGTATTTACCAACAAAGTAGAAAAACAAAGAGTTGAATTTGAAAGTAAATTGGGTGAAGCAGGTGTGGCGATCGCTCAAAAAGAAAAGCAACTCAAACAAATTTTGCAAGATTTGTGGAAAACAGTAAGAGAACTTTTTCAAGATAAAGAAAAGTAGCTAGCTAATGATTCAGAGGGCAACATGGACTTCAATAAGGGTCGGAAACCTCCGCTTCCAGTCCTCCACAAGGGATTGCCCCTAGGTTAATCAAACAATCATCTAACTCGAAAAAATATGGATTTACTAAGATTGGTTTTGGCTGTCGTTTTTCCTCCTCTTGGTGTATTTCTCCAAGTAGGATTTGGAATTGATTTCTGGGTTAATATTCTCCTAACATTGTTAGGTTATGTTCCAGGTATTGTTCACGCAGTTTGGATTATTGCGAAGAAATAGCCATTAAAAAGTAAATTTTCGCTTGTATGTGCGTTATTTCAAGAGAGTAACGTACATTTTTTTCTTTCAGTATTCAGCTTTCAGGTATCAGTTTTCAGGGTATGCCTCCAATCGATTTTTGGTGCTGCTTAATTTCTTTACAGAAGAACTTTATTTCTTGTTATCTCAAGCTTAGAATCTAGGGTTTTTCAGTTCCTAGATTCTGCTGAAATGTTAATAGCTAATAGCCGATAGCTCATTTGCAATTAGTGTTGTTGATTAATGCCTGCGGGTGCTTGTGTGTCTGAACTATTTTCTAAAAATTGATAGGCGATCGCAAATAAGCCAGGAATTAGCAGTAAAATTACTATTGCAAGCCAAATCCAAAGCGGGATAGTTCTTTGGTTTTGTCTAGTCTGGGTTTCTCTAGCAGAATTAGTAACTCTATGCCTCTGTTGTTCGTCTAGATGGCGATCGCCAGTTGTATTTAAATTATCGGTGAGCTTGGCTAGTTCTTCGGCAATCCAGCCTTGATTAAATACCCCTTGATAAATGCGGTTAGCAACCTTGAGTCTTCCTTCTTCTTTAACAATTAGCCCTATGTTCAGTAATTCTGCTTCCAAGGAAGAATTTTGCGCTGGTATTTCTCTTTGCTGCCAAATTTGTTGATATAGTCTCAATAGTGTCAGAGGATGATGCGCTCGATCTTTAAGCAGTCGATCTTCAATGTGCAATAAATGATCTGCGGCTGTTTGATGTTTCCAGTTATCAATCAGACGAGTTTGGACTAATTCTTTAATGTGATTTGCTTCTTCACCAACCTCAATAAAAACATGTTCCTTACTCAGTAATTGACACAGTTTTTGGGTTAAATAAGGCTGATTGCCTGTCCAATAAAGAACTTCCGTGAGTAAGTTGTAAGGCAAACTCGCTTTTTCTTCTAAATTAAAGAGTCTAAGCCTAATTTTGCTATATGGTTGTAAGCGAGCCAATTCTCGCTCGACCCAATGAGCATCGAATACAGATTGATAAATTGGGTCAGCAATGCTTAATTGCTGATTTTTTTGCGTAATTAAGCCAATTTTCAATAATTCTAATTCTTCTTTACAGCCAGAAGCCAAAATATGTCCTTGTTGCCAAATTTGTTTATAAAGTTTCAATAGTTGGGTTGGATCGCATTTTTGGGGGTGAATGAGGCGATCGTGCAAATTCAATAACTGTTTCGATTTTTCTGCTGTAATTCCTCGATCGAGTAAGACATCTTTTTCTAATTGCCACTGACGCAAAAGTTCTAAATGTTCGACAAAAAAGTCAATCGTATTCTGTCGTAACCAACCTTTCAAAACAGCGATCGCGCCAAACTTATCTCCTGTTATTTCCTGTTCTTGGAGAATAGTTTGGATTTGTTCTTCATCTAACAGTGCAGCCGCTTTTAAATATTGACCAATTGGTTGAAGTCGATCGCGATCGAATAAATTCGGCCAGGTTTGCACGAAAAAATCAGCTGTTTCTTGTTTAATCCAGCCTCTTGCTGCTAATATTTCACCTAATCGCCGTCTGTCGGCTTTTTTTTGAGCTGATAAAGCTACATTGACCTGTTCTGCTGAGACTAAATCGGCTTTTTGTAAGACTAAACCTAGTGGTTCCGATGCGGAAGTTTTAGACATTAATCACTCGAAGTGGCTCAATAATAATTTTTGCCTTTGATTTTATCCTCGATTTTTTAAACCGAGCAAAATACCAAAAGTATATGCGCGAAATGATTAAACGACAAAGGTTATAACTATTTTTGTTAAAATGCGATCGTAATTGGTAATTAAATAATTAACTTTTATTCAAAACTTACTTTAAATGTTCGTTTCCTGGCAAACACAACTTTATCAACTCGAACAGTGGAGCAATCATCTAGTTGCTAATCAACTTAATAGCTTAAACTTGCTCAGTATTGCTATTATTTTTGGAGCTGGTTTATTAACTAGTTTAACTCCCTGTATGCTGTCGATGTTGCCAATTACCATCGGCTATATTGGCGGCTATCAGTCACAAGGAAGAATGCAAGCAGCATGGCAATCTACCTGGTTTTCTCTTGGTTTGGCGACAACCTTGGCAGGATTAGGCATTATTGCTGCTTCTTTCGGCAAAATTTACGGACAAGTAGGCTTTGGTTTGCCTATTTTAGTAAGTCTAATCGCGATCGCGATGGGTTTAAATTTACTAGAAATACTACCCCTAAACTTCCCTTCTCTAGGCGCTACCGATTGGATTAACGACCAATTACCCAAAGGCTTACGTTCTTATTTATTAGGCTTAACTTACGGTTTAGTAGCTTCCCCTTGCAGTACTCCCGTTCTCGCTACCCTACTCGCTTGGGTAGCAGCAACACAAAACTTAGGCATTGGTGCAGGTTTACTTCTAGCTTACACTACAGGTTATGTCGCTCCTTTAATTTTGGCAGGTACTTTTACCGCTACGATTAAAAAATTACTAGAAATTCGCCGTTGGTCTGGTTGGATTAACTCAGTTAGCGGGGCTTTACTACTAGCTTTTGGTCTACTTTCTTTATTATCTCGGTTACCTGCCTTCTTTTAGCAATGAACCATTAACTATGAACCATGAACTATGAACTATGACTTCAAATTTAACTAATGATCGAGAACTTTTGGAAAAGCCTAATTTTAATTTCAAAAAATTAATTAGGACGATCGCGGATTTGCGCTTGGCAATTGTTTTATTGCTTGTAATTGCTCTACTTAGCATTACGGGAACTGTAATCGAACAAGGCGAATCGCTAGCTTTCTATCAAAAAAACTATCCCGAAGATCCTGCTTTATTTGGTTTCCTAACTTGGCAAGTAATATCAAAGTTAGGATTAGACCACGTATATAAAACTTGGTGGTATTTATCTCTGCTAATTTTATTTGGTAGTAGTCTTACTGCTTGTACTTTTACTCGTCAGTTTCCCGCCCTTAAAGCTGCCCGTAATTGGAAATATTACGATTCTCCCCGTCAGTTTGAAAAACTCGCTCTCAGTGCTGAATTAAATCGTGGTTCACTCAATTCTTTAGCGCCTTTACTAAGCAAAAAAGGGTATCGAATTTTTCAAGAAGGAAATAGTTTATATGCGCGTAAAGGAATAATGGGACGGATTGGTCCAATTATCGTTCATGCAGCTATGTTAATTGTTTTAGCTGGCTCAATTTGGGGCGCATTAACAGGCTTTTTGGCTCAAGAAATGGTGCTTAGTGGGGATACTTTTAAGGTGCAAAATATTTTTAGTGCCGGTCCTTTAGCATCTGCAAAATCATCTCAAGATTTATCGCTTAAAGTCAATAGTTTCTGGATTGATTATACACCTGAAGGCAATATCGATCAGTTTTATTCAGATTTATCGGTAGTTGACGATCGCGGACAAGAATTAAAACGCAAGACAATTTATGTCAACGAACCCCTACGCTACGGTGGTGTAACTTTTTATCAGACTAGTTGGTCGATCGGTGCAGTTAGAGTTCAGTTAAATAATAGCCCCATTTTTCAGCTACCTATGGCCCAATTAAACGTACCAGGAAAACTCTGGGGTACTTGGATTCCTACCAAACCAGACATGAGTGAAGGCGTTTCCCTAATCGCCAAGGATTTACAGGGAACAATGTTAGTTTACGATGTCAAGGGTCAACTAGTCAGTGCGGTAAGAGCTGGTCAAAGTATTGAAGTTAATGGCGTTACACTTAAAGTATTAGATCTTCTCGGTTCTACTGGCTTACAAATCAAAGCCGATCCAGGCGTTCCTTTTGTCTATGCTGGTTTTGGTTTATTAATGCTAGGAGTGGTAATGAGTTATGTTTCTCACTCCCAAGTTTGGGCGTTGCAACAAGGCGATAATTTTTACGTTGGTGGGAGAACTAATCGCGCTCAAGTAAGCTTTGAAAGAGAATTGTTAGAAATATTAGAGCAAACTTAATCAAACAGAAACCTCGTCCTCTTCGTTTGCTACAAGGGATTGCCCCTACGCTGAATGCTGAAATGCTATAATTCACTTGATTTGATGTTATTGGCTACTAGACGAAACCAGTATTGTGTCAAAATTAAATACGTTTCTAAAAAATTTGTTAACAGAAAACTGTACAGTTGCGATCTGGCTCGATCGACAAAATCGATCGCCAGAGCCAACAAAAGCAGACAATAAGTAACCAATAACAAAATCACTATTATGACTTTAACAGTGCCAGCTCCTCCTAAAACCCGTCGCGTTGTTTTTCCTTTCACAGCGATCGTCGGTCAAGAGCAAATGAAATTAGCCTTGTTACTCAATGTCATCGATCCTAAAATTGGTGGTGTGATGATCATGGGCGATCGCGGTACTGGTAAATCAACTACCATTCGCGCCTTAGCAGATTTGTTACCAGAAATTGAAGTAGTTGAAGGCGATCCCTTTAATTCTCATCCCAACGACCCCGAATTGATGAGCGCTCGCGTCAAAGAACAACTGGAACAACAAGCTTCGCTCGTGATTACAAGGAAAAAAGTACCCATGGTAGACCTACCTTTAGGTGCAACTGAAGATCGAGTCTGTGGTACCATTGATATTGAAAAAGCGCTCTCGGAAGGGGTGAAAGCGTTTGAACCAGGATTGCTAGCTAAAGCCAATCGCGGTATTCTCTACGTAGATGAAGTCAACCTACTCGACGATCACCTCGTTGATGTTCTCTTGGACTCGGCGGCTAGTGGTTGGAATACTGTAGAAAGAGAAGGAATTTCTATCCGTCACCCCGCTCGTTTTGTTCTGGTAGGTTCGGGAAACCCAGAAGAAGGAGAATTACGTCCCCAACTGCTCGATCGCTTTGGAATGCACGCAGAAATTCACACCGTCAAAGAACCAGAATTGAGAGTGCAAATTGTCGAGCAAAGAAGTGAATTTGACCAAGAACCAGTCAAATTCCTCGAAAAATATCAGCCGCAGCAAGAAGCACTGCAATCAGCGATAGTGAGCGCTCAAGCATTACTATCTTCTGTCACCATTGACAGAGAGTTTAAAATTAAGATTTCTGAAGTTTGCTCCGAACTTGATGTAGACGGATTACGTGGTGATATTGTTACCAATAGAGCCGCTCGTGCGATCGCTGCCTACGAAGGACGCACTGAAGTCACAGTAGATGATATTCGCCGTGTCATTGCTTTATCTTTGCGTCACCGACTCCGTAAAGATCCTCTCGAATCGATCGATTCTGGTTACAAAGTAGAAAAAGCCTTCGGTCGAGTTTTCGGTGTGGAAGTCTCAGAATAGATCGGAATACAATAGATTTAAATATTTGTTATTAGTTGTTGGTTAATTAGTTAACAACTAATAGCAAGCAACGTGGAAGCTCACACAAACCATAAATCAGCATTCCGCATTCTCTAACTACTTGATACAAATGGCGAATGATAGACAAGATCGAGGAGAACCTCTGATCGAACTAAGAGGAGCTTGTAAATCCTTTGGTAGCAATGTCATCCTCGATCGCGTCGATCTCTCAATCTATCCTGGCGACGCTTTAGTAATTATCGGTCCTTCGGGAACAGGTAAATCTACAATTCTGAGAATCATCGCAGGATTATTGACACTTGACGAAGGTGAGATTTACATCAAAGGAAAATTAAGGCAAGGCTCCCTCGAAGACGGTGAAGATCCACTGGTAGTGAGTATGGTATTTCAACAAGCTGCTTTATTCGATTCTCTGAATGTAGAAGAAAACGTTGGTTTCATCCTCTACCAAAACTCGAAATTACCTCGTCACAAGATTCAAGATTTAGTCGCAGAAAAGTTGGAGATGGTAGGTTTACCAGGAATAGGCGATCGCTATCCCGCTCAATTGTCGGGAGGGATGAAAAAACGAGTTAGCTTTGCGCGTGCGATTATGGCTAATCCAGAAAATCCCAAAGATAATCCCGAAGTAATTCTTTACGACGAACCAACAGCAGGATTAGATCCGATCGCCTCTACAGTCATTGAAGATTTAGTTCGTCAACTCCGAACCACTGCCAAAGGATGTGGTACGTATGTTATGGTTAGTCATCAGGAAAGTACGATTAGACGCACAGGCAAACGAGTAGTGTTTCTTTACGGTGGTAAAATTCAATGGCAAGGAACTGTTGACCAGATTGATAGTACCGACCATCCTATGGTAAGACAATTTTTTAGTGCTAGCGTCGATGGTCCGATCCACGTCATCGATTAAACCAAATTATCTAGACATAAGACATGGGGTTAGGTAATAGCTATCAGTTTTCAGCAGATATCAGCTATCAGTTTTCAATTATTTGCTGACGGCTGATGGCTGACGGCTGACTGCTTTTAGCAATAAACTATCAACCATGAACAATGAACTATTTTTAAATTAATCCTAATGGTGAGGAAAACATGCTGCAATCGCGAACACTCAGAGAAGGCTCTGTCGGATTATTAGTTCTGTTAGGGTTTGGTTTATTTGGTATTCTAGCCATTTGGTTGCGCGGTATCGATTTTGGCAAAACCAGCTACAAGATTATTGCTGAATTCGCTGAAGTTAATGGAATGCAGGTAGGCGAAACAGTCCGCTATCGAGGATTGAAGGTAGGGACGATCGAGAATATTCAACCTGGTGCTAACGGTATTGACGTTACTATCGAAATCGCCTCTTCTGAATTACTAATTCCCAAAAAAGTGACAGTTCAAGCGAATAGTTCGGGATTAATTGGCGAAAAATCGGTGGACATCAACCCAGAAGAAAAATTACCCACTACTGCTCAAGCACTTAACCCGATCGACAACTGTAATCCAAAATTGATTCTTTGTAACAATACTCGCGTACAAGGAGAATCAGGCATTACCATCGACGACCTACTACCAATTATGGCTCGTCTAAGTACCCTTTATACCAATCCCGACTTTTATAAAAATCTGAATACTACCGTCAAAAATGCTGGTTTAGCTGCTGATGAGTTTGCTCAATTGAGTCGAGATACATCTACTCTAGTTAAAGATGCTCGCAAAGAAATAACTACTTTTTCTAATACCGCTACAGCGATCGCTAAATTGGCAAACACTAGTTCTAAGCAACTGGAGACAACCTCAGCTAAATTCAATAGCACCGCAGATAAAATTAGCGAACTTACTACTAGTGTCAATCAACTCGTCGTCCAAAATCGAACTAGTTTGAATCAAACTTTAGCTAATCTTGGCACTACCAGTGAAGAAGTAAAAGGATTAGTAGCTGGCTTAAATTCAACTGTTGGTAAAGTCAATGCGGCGATCGATACGTCAGATACCAAGAAGTTGATGGATAATTTAGAAGAATTAACGGCTAATGCGGCTGTTGCTTCTCAAAATTTACGAGATATTTCTACTAATCTCAACAGTCCCCAAAATATTACTGTATTGCAACAAACTCTAGACTCAGCCAAAGCTACTTTTGAAAATGCACAAAAAATTACCTCAGATTTAGACGAACTAACTGGCGATCCAGCTTTTCGCGATAACGTTCGTAACTTGGTTAACGGACTGGGTAACTTAGTCTCATCTACCGAGCAACTGCAACAACAAGTACAGACAGCAAAAGTACTAGAACCAATTTCAACTAATTTAAAAACTCAAACCAAAAAACAATCATCTCAAAAAATAAATTCTGCTCATTTATTTACTCGAAAAAAATTAGCCGATCTTGATTATTCTTTAGATAAAAAAGCGCCTGCAATCTCCTCAGATTCTCAACCTAAACCAACCAAAACAAATGACAAATAATAAGCAATGAACTATGTTGACCAGCTTATTACTTTAAATCTAATTTTTGCAAACCAGACTTTAAAAGACCTCTTGCAAAAGTCAGAACAAAATAAGAGAAAATAATTCAAGACCTATAG
>CAZJTL010000080.1:0-19773 GCA_964548905.1 uncultured bacterium
TGTAAACTAAAATGAAAGCCGTGCTGGAAGCACGGGGTTTTAGACCCAATTTTCTCGATAAAAAATATATATCAAAATCTAAATCGAAACCAATGACAGCTCAACCAATTCCCTCAATTACTCTACCTCCCATTGAAAACTCCAGCAAAGAAGGTGAGTGGTTGAAAGTAGCCCTGCAAAAATGGTTAGATGAAGAATTTCTACCTGAAACGGTTAATCAAAAAATTGCCGATCGCGCCGCCCAAATCTTTGTCAGACAGCGTTTGGAAGGAGAAAACGATCTCGGTTCCCTCGTCATCGCGATCGTAACTGAAATGCAAGCATTTGATTTTAGTAAAAGTTTTTATAGTGAATTCGCGATCGCCAACGCTGTTAGCGATCTCATTTTAGATAGTTTGGGGATCGATCGCTGTTGTGGGAACTAGGGGAAGGCAGGAGGCAGAAGGCAGGAGGCAGGAGGAAACAGCCGTTTTTTTACTTGCTACTTGCTACTTGCTACTCATTACTTCTTCTCTGCTTCCCTGCTCCCTACTCCCTGCTCCCTACTCCCTGTTAGAGCCAATTACCGACTAGAACAAAAGGAGCCCAATAGTAGGGGTGCTGATATTCTAATTCTGGGGTTTTTAGTACCTTCAATTGCGCTTGACGTAAGGCTTGAGCTTTACTGGCGTTCTCGTCGTTAACCAAATTACGGTAGAAATAACCCATCAGTTGCGAAGTTGCATCGTCATTGGCACCCCAAAGGGTAGCGATCGTACTACGAGCGCCTGCTCTTACTGCGGCACCTGCTAAGCCCAAAATTGCCTTGTCATCACCAGTTGCAGTTTCACAAGCACTCAGAACTAGTAATTCGATCGGACTGGTGCTAGCACTGCGGACTCTGAGTAATTCACCGAAATCCTTAACGTTTATAACGCTTAATGGTTGTCGAACATTAGGCTTAACCAAATTGCCACTCTTGCGATTATCGCCGCGCTCGTTTTCTGGTTTGGCTTGACCTTTAACAAATAGGTTATCTCCACTGATAATAAATGTCTGGTCGGAGGTAGAACTAAATTGACCGTGGGTTGCCAAATGGACTACGGGAAATTCTGCGTTTTTGAGCTTTTTTTGCAAGTTTGAGCGAGTAAATTGCTGGTTGAGTAGAATTTCTGAGTCAGGAAAGATTTGTTTGATCGTTTTCAACTCTTCTTCTACTTTAGGAATAGCGGGCAGTTCTAATTCTGGTACTTCGCTAGTCACACCAGCAGCCAAAACCTTGAGAGGTCTTCTCACTAATGGTTTGGGCGCTGTAAGCTGCAAGCCAGAGGCTACAGCAATATTGTAATCTTTTTCGATTAAATATTGTTTCCCGTCGTACAGTAAGGACATGGGGATCTTTCGCAGCGCTCCGTCAAGAACGAATACCATAGTTTTTAGACCACTTTTAGCGATCGCTGGTTCTGCTGGTTCTAAGATCCACTTATACAATTGATTGGCATAAGGATAAATGTCTTGATTGAGTGATTCTTGCAAAGATTTTTGCAAAGTTTGCACCGATTGCTGTTGCTCGGGATTTCCTCTTACCCCTCTTAACCGTTCTGAATATTGAGGATTAGTGAGAGCATTGAGGTGTAATTTGTTAATCGTTTCTTCTAGCTGTTGTCTAGAAACGTTAGCTTTGTAATAAATTAAATCTTGACCTGGCAAGTTGGCAATTACCTGTAAGCTATCAGGCAAGATAATTGGGTAAATAACGGCTGCTTTCTTGTCAACATCATCAATGCGGACAGGATTGTTAGAAGCTTGCGAACAGGGATCGCGGAAGAAGTTATCGATTTCTACAATTTGTAGAGATTCGAGAACATCGCGAGCTTTGTTTAATTCTACCTGAGTTGGTTCTTCTTCCAAGAGCAGGCTGACAAAATCACGATAAATTGGTTCTACCGAAGTAGTTTTCGCTAGGTCACTTCGCAGCGCTTTGATGGTACTAAAAGCAGAATCGTAGGCGGCGATCGCCCCTTTACGGTCTTTTTCTTGGTGCAGAATGCTCCCCAATTGAGTTTGCCATTGATAGGCAATTTCTGGCGTTTCTGAGACTGGTGCTAATCTGAGCGCTTCTTCAGTCAGGTTTTGAGCTTCTTTGAGTTGTCCTCTGTCTCTATATAAACCTGCTAACAAGCCAAGTGCTTGAGATTGAGCGACATTGTTTTTGAGCGCTTTAGCGTCTTTAGCCGCAGATGCTAATAATTCTGCTAAACGACCATCCCTTTGTCCAATTTTTTGGAGACTTTGAGCAAAATTAATGCGAGCATAAACCGAGGCGCGACTTGGAGGTAGATTAACTAAATCGGATTCCAATTCTGCTGTTAAGGCTTGCGATCGGGCGACGATCGTACTGTCTAATTCTCTTGAGAGCTTGTCAGTACCTTCCCTAATTTGAGCGCGGAAAGCTGGATCGTCGGCACCAACAATATTTTCACCTCTCTGTTTCACTTGACTAGTCGCATCTTGCCAGTAAGCTTGTTGCTCGACTAACAAACTCAGTTGATTGAGCTTGGCTTCAACCTTACCAAGAGGAGAATTCGAGCTAGCTGCTGCTTGTTCGTAATAGTCTAGAGCTGGCTTAAATGGTGCTAGTGCTGCATCAGCAGAAGCATTCTGAGTGGAGATAACATTAAAAGCCGTTGTCAGTCTGGGGAATCTACCTTGTTCTCGATTGCCAAGTTCTCTGGCGGTATTACCTAGACTGAGTAAAATAGCACTTTCTTCTCCAGAAACACTGCTTTTTTGGGCAACATCTCGACTCATTGCTAAAACTTTTTCGGAGACTTGCAAATACTCACTCTCACGGAAAAAGTCGCCAATCCGCAGCAACCCGACTACTTTGTTCACAGAATCTGGTTGTTGAGCGATCGGCTCTATCATTGACATTAATTCTGGTTGTAATTGCTCTGTATCTGTATCACTAGCAAGATATTTTTCTTCGAGGGAACTGCTTTTTTCTCGGAGATTTTTACAGTTGAGGTCTTTGACTCCAAAAGCTTGCATCAGTGTTTGACAAGAGCGAGGATAGAGTCCTAAAGCTTGCTGAGCGCTAGCTTTGTTGAGCAAACTTTCTCTAAATCCTTCGCCGTTACCATTGCGATCGTAAGCATCGGCTGCTTTTTGCCAGGTTTCGATCGCTTGGTCTAGCCGTCCTGATTCATAAAGTTCTTTCCCTTGTTGGGTTAAAGCCAATGGCTCCGAACCTTTAGCAGCTACAGTAGTAGAGTTTGCCTGTAAGTTAACAGCAGAAAAACCGAAAGAAAATAGTAATACAGAACAAGTAAACAGACCTAAATAAATCCATTTTTTTCGTCTTTTAAATAGCATATCAGCTTGTCCTCTTGCAGTTAGAAAGGAAGATATTGTACGGAGAAATAAACACCATTTTCTTGCCAAGTTTTGTTGCGATCGTCTTCGAGATCGACTAGAGGAATACCCCAGTCAAGACGAGCCTGAAAGCGATCGCTTAAAGATAATTGCAATCCCAAACCAAGGGAAAATAAAGTATTGGTACCCAGATTTTCATTGTTGGAGTTGTCCCAAACAGTACCAAAATCCATAAACGGAATTACAGATAAACTTCCCTGTGCTTCTTGCCAAGTGTAGACAGGAACTCTCAATTCCGCCGAAGCAAAAATACCATTATCGCTCAACAAGGCATCCTGACGATAGCCGCGAGCGCTTTCAATCCCTCCCAAACCAAACTGTTCTAGAGGAACTAAGTCAGTAGTTGACAATTGAATATCCGAACGCAACAGCAAGTTAGTGTTGTTTTTGGCTAATTGACGCAACCATTGCAATTGTCCGCGCCAAGCAAAGAAACGGCTATCAGGAGTATCTCCTTCGTTCTTGGTAGCATCAAATGCGTCGAGTCCCAGACTAAATTGTGACCTTCCTACCAGTACATCTTTTGGGGTTCGCTTGGTTAAGTCTTGAAAAAATCGCAAAGCAGTTACGTTAGTTCTGCCGTTGGGTTCTGCTCCCACAGACAAGGCAAAGGGATCGTTACCCAGAGTGGTCTTGCTTCTCTGTACCGAACCAGTTAACCCAAGTGCTATCTCCTTAGTCTCTTGCGGCGAAGCTTCGCGTACAATCGGCTGTCGATAAGATAGCTCGTAGGTATCGGTTTTAGACTCAATGTCTAAAACATCAAAAGGGTCTTCAATAATGTCGCTGTTAATATTGCGATAGCGTAAACCAATCGTACCGTTATTGGCATTGATGGGAATATTATAGTTGCCATCGATTTCATCGCTACCGTCGGTATTCTTGTAAGCTAAACTAACCGCGTCACCATTGCCAGTTAGATTGCTCTCATTGATTTCAATACCTCGTTGAAAACTGCCAACGCTAGGGGTACGACTATTATCGATGAACAGACGCGGACGAAAAGTTTTGGCTTCGTTGATATTGACTGCTAACAACCACTTTTCACGACGAGAACCAACGGAGAGTTCGGCAGAAAGGTTTTCGACCAGAGGATCTAATTGCAGTAATTGTAAGGCTTCTTGCAGTCGTTCTACATTTAAAGGCGCTTCTCCAGCTTTAGCCAGACGCTTGCGAACATAATTGGGATTGAGTTTACCACTAACTGTCACCTGAATGTCTTCCAAACCACCTTCAATTACTTGAATTGTAATTACGCCATTCTCAATTGTCTGTTGAGGAACGATCGCGCCAGAGTTGAGATAGCCTCGATCGACATATAGCTTGGTGATGGCAGCTTCAGCTTGAAGTAGTTCAGCAAAGTTAAGGGGTCGATTAGTATATTCTTTTAAAATTGACTCGAATTTAGCTGAGTCAAATACTGTACTGCCTACGACTTTAAAACTCGTAACATTAATTGTGCCTGGAAACTCTGGCAGTTTTTCTGGTGAAGGCGCTTCAGGCTGAGGAGTTTGAAGCAAATCTTCTGTAGGCGGAAGTGGTTCGAGCGGTTTTGGCGGTTCGGTTGGTCTTGGCTCGATTGAGTTAGAAGGAGGAGCAACATTTTGAGCGAGAGCGAAGGAACGAGTTGCCAGATTGGGTAGAGTTGGATTAGACTGTTGCTCGCTACCATTTTCATTGTTACTAAAGACAGTTGTAGCTTGTGCTTTTGAGTCTATAGCGTCTCTAGCCAACAGCAAGATGGCAAAGACTAGAAAATTTTTTTTCAATAGAAAATAAGACCCAGTTTTTTTCATTTTTAAAATATGACTATCTCAATTTCTGTAGTTTTCTAACAATTAAGATTGTTCCTACTAAATCGAGCGGAAATCAATCTCTTTCAAGTTTTTGAGAAAGGCGACTTTTTGGCGATTTAGTTCGACTTTTTGGCGAAATTATTATCCTTCATCTATCTCGATTCCTCGTGACGAGCAAAGCTCAACCCCCTTGAAAATTCAGCAAAAGCTTAACTGTAGCTTGACATAATTAATGGATTTTCCTTGACTAAAAAACGAGCGAATCGAAATTAAATTGCTTTTAGTGTTCGCTATAAAGTTCTAGCAAATTGCTAAAACTTTATAGTGTTTGTTAACTTTTTCAGCATTTTTTTGATTGAACTTGTCCGCGATCGCCAGTAATTAAATCCCTTCCCAAATTAAGGGTACGAGATCGCTAAATTTCTCTCCAAAATTTAAAACCAAGTAAGTTTAACAGTTATTCTGCAAAAAATCGATTAAACTTCATCTTAATATTAGGAGCCAATGTAGTTTAGCTAACTTTCATATTTTTTTAAAGACAAGCGCTTTCAGTCAAAATTTCTTAACCAAACAATGTAAGATTTAAGCAGAATTTTGCATAAAATCTTTGTATACATGTATATATAAACTCAGCAACTAAAATCTTCCGCAATTTAGCGTAATGAGTCAGCATTTTAGCTTAATCCATTGGTTAGTAACGGAAGTATTGCTAAAAATCTCGATCGCAACAAAACATCTAGTCTTGTGAGCGAGGAAGAGCCTCAACAAAAGTTAGGATTTTGTTGTTAATTTTGTCAATTAGCTAACTTGTCATGGCAATTGGCAATAAAGCCCTATTTACCCTGAATAACTAACTTGACAAAAATAAATATTAATGTTATGCAGGTGTGCTAAAATAAAGTAGGGGATTGATATTCAGGAGTTTTAACGGAGTGTGTCCATGAAATTTCAACTTTTTTCGCCAATTTTGGCTGCTGCCGCAGTTGCTCTAAGTGCTGCTTCAGCTTTGAGCGAATCTCAGCCCACCAAAACCAACAATTTCTACTGCTCTAACAACAATGGTACCTACAGTACTATGGTTAAGAGCAGCGAAGGCGGTGGACAAGCGATCTTTAATTGGTCCCAAGCAGCAATGAGTGACAAAGCTTTGCCTAGAACACTCAGTTCTCAAGAACTCTGCCAAAGTGTAGCCACTAAATTAGACAACCAGATTGCCCAAGGCGGAAATATTGCTGCATTTAGCACCAATATCAAGGAAGGTTTTCCTCCAGTAATTTGCGCCAAATCAGATGCTAGTGCTTCTGATAGCTGCAATTTAGTCTTGCTATCTCTCGAACCAGGATCTACTTCAGCCGATAGCAATCGTGTTCTAGATAAGATTCTCGACCAGCGTTGGAAACAGGACAAAATTGCTACTGCGTCTAACGAAAGAGGTGTCCAAGCATTGGCAGGCTATAAAGTAGACTTTTTGAAAATATTAAATATGGGCTTAGGACTTGGTGGATGGTAGTTTGACTAATTTGGCTTATAGTCAGGCTTAGTCAGGGACAATACTAAAAAAACAGTTGCTACGTAGATAAGTTGCTACTTAAATAGTTAGTAGGGTTGCATCTTGCTCGAATTGAAATAACCAGGCAAATCGGGCAGATGCAGCTTTAACGCGCTTTTAACATGCTCTAGCTAAATCTATTTTTCGTCGATCTTGCTTTGAATTCTGTCAAGGAGCTGTTGGGTTGGTTTATAGTCAGGCTTGAGTTTTAAAGATTTTTCGCAATTAATTTTAGCTTCTTGATAGCGCTGTAATTCGTAAAGCGCTCTACAAGTTTGAGTCCATGCCAAGAAATAGTCTTGGTTGAGAAATAGCACTTCTCTGCTAGCAGCGAGAGATTCTTCGTATCTTTTTAGCTCTAGAAGAGCCTGTCCTTTATTGAACCAAGCACGAAAGAAGGTAGGATCGGCATCGATCGCACTTTCGTATTCTTCGATCGCCAGTTCGTATTGTTTCAACTCAAAACGAGCCAAGCCTTTGCAATTCCAGGCTTCAGCAGAACTAGAATCGACTTGGGTAGCCTTATCGCAAGAAGAGAATTTTTCCAGATAGCGTTGCATTTTACCTAAAGCAAAGCCCCGATTAGTCAAAGCGTCAGCATATTTAGGCAGAAGTTCGATCGCTCGCTCGAAAGAATCAATAGCTTCTTTATATTTTCCTTCTCCAATTAACTGAATGCCTTCTTGATTTAAATGAACTGCTTCCAACGCCCGCATAATTCCTGGCACGATTAAAGCAGCACCACCTAATATGACTACAGCAGCGATGCTTGCGACTAACTTCCAAGCAGGAAGACGTTTGGGTGGAGGCGATGCAGGGGGAAAATCACCATAATTACGATCGGGATCGATGAATGTATCAGGAATTTTATGCTTGAGAGCTTCGAGAACTTCTGCCGCCGTCTGATAACGTTCGGTAAAGTTACGTTTGACCATGCGATCGACGATCTCAGCTAAAGCCTTAAACTTGTTTTTGCTATTGCGATCGGTAAGTAAATGTTCGGGGACGCGATCGCGCCAAACTACCTCATCAGTATCTTTGTCTCTAGCAAAATCATTGGGATGAATACTGGTGAGAGCTTGGATTGCAGTCATTCCCAAGGCATAAAGATCGCTATTGTAACGAGGTCTTCCCATCTGTTGTTCGGGAGGCATATAACCATAAGTACCAACAGCAACCGTTAGATCTTCAACCTTCCCATCGGTAGAAGCAACCACTGTAGGATTGGTAATCTCCTTAACCGCACCAAAATCAATTAAGACAATTTTATGATCTTGAGTTCGCCTAATCAAATTAGAAGGCTTAATATCACGATGGATTACACCATTTCTGTGGACAAAATCTAAGATCCTTAATACTTCTTGTAGTAGAGAAATTACTTGTTTGACAGGCAAATAATTGCCTGGAACAATTTCATTGCTGAGATCTTCGCCTTTTACGTACTCCTGAACCAAGTAGAAATTCTGCTCTTCTTCAAAATAAGCTAGCAGTCTTGGAATTTGAGGATAACTTCCCAAGTTTTGGAGAACTTTTCCTTCTTTCTGAAACAAACGTCTAGCCGTATCCAACACAAACGATTGATTGGATTGAGGTTGAAGCTTCTTGACAACACAAATATTGTCTGGAGGGAGAAGATGGACATCCTCAGCTTTATAGGTTTCAGAAAAACGTGTCGTCCTCAGGCAGCCGATAACTCGGTAGTGACCCCCTATGAATGACTCTGACATAAGATTCAGGAGTTGGCTAATTTAACGTACATTTAAGACATGGTACCTGCCGTTAAGAGGAGATACCATAGACTAACCGCTTTATTTCAAAACGATTATACAAGACTATACCAAAGTATTTTTTTGCATCATCAACAAACAGGCGTAAATAAACTAAAAATGCTCAATAATCGCACTGGCAAATTCAGAACATTTTAGAGGTGGATTGACGGGAGGTTCCATCATCCGCGCTAGATCGTAAGTGACTTGACGAGCCGCGATCGCGCCAGCAATGCCTTTTTGAATTAAATCGGCTGCTTCCTGCCACCCCATAAACTCTAACATCATTACACCAGAAAGAATCACCGAACCAGGATTGATGCGATCGAGTCCAGCATGTTTGGGAGCTGTACCGTGGGTAGCTTCAAAAATAGCGCAATTATCCCCAATATTAGCGCCCGGTCCCATGCCCAAACCACCGACAATTGCCGCCGCCGCATCGGATAAATAATCGCCATTAAGATTCATGGTTGCTAAGATCGAGTATTCATCAGGACGGGTTTGAATTTGCTGAAAAATGCTATCAGCAATGCGATCGTTAACCATTACTTTATCTTTCCATTTGCCTCCTCCATGACTATCCCAAATCGCTTCAAGAGTTGCTTTAACCTCCTCACACACTTTTGCTTGTTTTTCTGAAGTCAAAGAATTGTAGCCAGGATCGATTTGACGAGCATTATCTTCAATACTAATATCTGAGTTTGCCTCCTTGTTAGAAATAATCCAAGATTCTCTTTCAGTAATACAGCAATCGCGAAACTCGGTGACAGCTAACTCGTAACCCCAATCCCGAAAAGCTCCCTCAGTATATTTCATAATATTGCCCTTATGCACCAAAGTAACCTGTTGCTTGGGTTTGGGCAATCTCAAAGCATGTTCGATCGCTCGTCTTACCAGTCTTTGCGAACCTGTCTTGCTGATTGGTTTGATGCCAATTCCCGAATCGAGACGAATTTGCTTTCCTTGATGTTCTGGTGTGGCGGGGATCAGTTCACTGTTGAGTAAGTCGATTAACTTCTTAGCCATCTCACTACCAGAGGGCCATTCAATGCCTAAATAAATATCTTCCGTGTTCTCTCTGTAAACAATTACAT
The DNA here is from genome assembly GCA_964548905.1 of uncultured bacterium. Lineage (GTDB taxonomy): Bacteria > Cyanobacteriota > Cyanobacteriia > Cyanobacteriales > Xenococcaceae > CAZJTL01. Next base: position 9,620 of record CAZJTL010000080.1, read on the forward strand.
CTAGTTTTTCAGGACTTTTATGAGGTGAAGGCGTACCTGCATAATAGCGACAGGGACGAACACAAGCATAGAGGTCGAAGATTTGTCTGAGTGCCACATTCAGAGAACGAATTCCACCGCCTACAGGGGTAGTTAAAGGGCCTTTAATCGCGATCCCATACTCTTGAATCGCTTTGAGGGTATCTTCAGGTAAATATTGATAGGTTCCATATTGTTCGCAAGCTTCATCGCCAGCGTAAATTTTAAACCAATGAATTTTGCGCCCTTCTCCATAAGCCGCAGCAACCGCAGCATTAAATACTTTTTCTGCACTCGGCCAAATATCTACGCCTGTCCCATCACCTCGAATAAATGGAATAATTGGTTCATCAGGAACAATTGGCTTACTATTAGCAAAAGTAATACGCGAACCTTGAGTGGGGGGAGTCAGTTTTTCGTACATAGGTTCAGAAAAAGACACTATACAGATAAAATGGTTTTGTTTCAAGAAACACTGACAGTAAATTTGCCAGTATATTTTTGCTTGCCAGAAAAATAATAATAAACTGCAAAAAGCATTTTTAACTTAAAAAAAGCATTATTTTAAGAACAACAACTAAGATAACCATGAAAAAGATATTAGTAGTCGATGACGATAGTATCCTGAGAACAGTATTAAAACATTCTTTAGAAAGAGAAGGATATCAAATTCAAGAAGTGGCTTCTGGCAGTGAAGCATTAACGGCTTTTACTCAATTCATTCCCGATGTGATTGTTTCTGATGTTGCCATGCCGATGATGGATGGATTCGAGTTTTGTCGTCGCTTGCGATCGCAACCAACAGGACAATTAGTGCCATTTATTTTTCTTTCTGCCAAAAATGACTTGGAATATCGGATTCAAGGTCATGATTGCGGAGCAGATGACTATTTGACCAAACCTTTTGAAATGAAGGAATTACTGGCAAAAATTGACAGCTCGATCGAAAGAACACGCAGAATTCATGCAGAAATAGTCCATTTAATTCAACAGATCTCTTCTAATCAGACAAATGCCTCCCCACTTCCTGCATCGGCAAGCAATGGTCAATCAACGCAGCCCAACAATAATAGTAACAATAACAGTAATGCCAACACCAATCGTTATCAACCAGTACCTTTACCTTTAACTCCAGCCGAAGAAAGAGTCTTTTGGGAAGTAATTCAGGGTCATACCAACAGACAAATCAGCGATCGCCTATTCATCAGCCATCGTACCGTGCAAACCCATCTGAGTAACATCCTCAACAAACTCAACCTGGAAAATCGTACTCAATTGGTTCGATTTGCCTATGAGCAAGGTTATAGTCAATCATGAAAGCAGGGAGCAGGCAGCTTCTGAACAGGCAGCAGATGTCAGAAGTCAGAAAAAGAAATACCTAGAGCTGCTTTGTAAGCGAGCAAGCGAGCTTTTTTCCCAATGAACAATGAACAATGAACAATACTCAATAACTTTGTAGTTTGAAAAAGCGATCGGAAAAGTGTGATAATAACTAGGGCTTGGAATGCTTAACTGTATTCTTGACACATCATTCTTGATACGTATCAGTTTTAGGTGAGTTTTAGCTAGCAAATATTTAGAGCGAAAAAATTAGCGAAATAACATGGGAGATATCAGCGAACTCAACAGCAAATTTCAATCCGAATCAGAAAAAAATCAACTTCAGCTCATTCCCGAACTAGTTAAGGCTGGCGAATCTGGATTAGAGGTACTGATGGACTTTCTGCTTGTTGATCGCCCTGAGCCAGTCAATTTAGTAGTAGGCAAAGTTTATCAAACCCTTTATCAAGCCGATATTCCCAAAGTTCAAGATTTTTTGCAATCCTATTTTCCTCATGGCGTTGTGCCTTTGTTATCGGAGCGAAATCTAGATTATTATCCTCTACAACAATTACTAGTAAAACGAGACTTTCAAGCAGCAGATTTAATAACCATTCAAAAACTCTGCGAATTAGCAGGTGATGCTGCCATCACCAGGAAATGGCTTTACTTTACAGAAGTAGAAAAGTTTCCTGTTACCGATTTGCGGACTCTCGATCTACTCTGGTTTATTCACTCAGAAGGCAAATTTGGTTTTTCGGTACAAAGACAAATTTGGTTATCTTTAGGGAAAGACTTTACTAAGCTTTGGCAAAAGATTGGCTGGAGAAAGGATAACAACTGGACACGCTATCCTCAAGAATTTATTTGGGATCTAAGCGCTCCTAAAGGACACCTACCTCTATCAAATCAACTAAGAGGTGTAAGAGTAATTGCTTCGATCTTCGATCATCCAGCCTGGTAAATTAAACTATTTAGCTGCTCTAGTAATTTCGTGAGGTTAACATTTAAGATAATCTCGACTATTTCTCAAGAATCTCTGCTTAAAATGTTCGTTCGAGATGTTTTTAGGGAACTTTAAATATAGCAAAGAAAAAAACTTTTGATTTTTTCTCTTTGTGAGGACGTGTCCGTTTAATTGGCAAGATAATTTTTGGCAAAATGAAGTTTTTTCATCTTGGCTAAGTAATTTGATTGCGATTTAGTAACACAAGTGCCTGCAGTAGATTTAGGGATAAGAGTCAAAAAATATGATAAAGCCGAATAACGGACTCTTTTGCCGTTTAGATGGTTTGACAACGAATGCCAGAAAACAAGAAAGATTAACTGTTTTAAGCCAACTAGGCTTACTAGAGGCAGAAACAGTTCCCGTTTTTGATGAGGCAACTCAAACTGCTGCTAATTTCCTAGAAGCTCCTATTTGCATTTTAGGTATAGTAGTCGAAAACGAACTGTGGTTTAAATCAGCCGTTGGCTTATCGCGTCTTGGTCTAATGAACCAATTGGCAACATCGAGAAAACTTATCCTCGAAGAGTCCTTCAGTACTTACGTAATCGATAGTCAACAAACCCTGATTATTGAAGATGTATTTACTAACCCAGTCTTCACTAACACTGCACTAGTGCAGCATTTTGGCATTCGTACTTACTTAGGCGTACCCTTAATGACTTCCGATGGCTACTGCATTGGTACTTTAGAAGTTATGGATCTGGAGTCGCGTCAGTTTAGCCCGAAGGATATCGATTTCTTAGCATTAACTGCCCGTTGGTGTTTACGAGAATTTGAGAGGGATCATCTTTTAAAAAGTCACTCCTCTGCGGTAGCGGAGAATGTAAGCACAGATATTTCTTTTCTGAGCCAAGATGAATCTTTCTGGACAGTCAAATCTGAAATCCCCCAGAAAAACTTTTCCAGTTCTAGATCCCTCGATCTCAATTCTACTAACGCCATCAAAGTTAAGTTACTAGCACAATTAACTCAAGAATTACGTACCCCTTTAACCTCTGTGATTGGAATGGCAAGCGTTCTTAGACGCGAAGTCTATGGACCGTTGACACTTAAGCAGAAAGAATATTTAGAAATTATTCACAATAGCGGACAAAATTTAATTTCTTTGGTTGACGAAATTGTCAATCTAGGGGTTCTCGAACAAAATGATTCTAGCGTACACTTCACTTCTGTAGACATTGAAATGCTGTGTCAGCAGGTGATTAATAGTTTACTAGAAAATGCTAGACAACAACAGCAAGAACTGCGTTTGTCAGTAGAGCCAGGAAATCGGATTTGGTCACTAGATAAAGAAAAAGTTAAGCAAGCACTTTACTATTTAATTAATAGTGTCTTAGAGCTTTCCGAAGCTGGCGGCGAGGTAAGAGTTCATGTATCCCGCAAACACTATAGTTTGAACATTGCTGTTTGGCTATCTCATCCTTGGTTGGGAGATGGTTTACCACAATTAGAATTGTATGCTCAATCCGTTACTAGAGCGCTTGCTCTCAGTGGTGCTAGAAATTCAGAAATTAATTCTCCTGGCATGGGCGAGCTATTTTTAGGCAATCAAGTACTCACATCTTCTGCTTTGATGTCAGTATTAGAGGGAGTAGATGGCATCTATCCAAAACCAACTGAACGTATTTCTCGCGAAATTTTGGGACTGTTGTTAAGCTGTCATCTGATCGAACTGCACGGAGGTCAAATTATCGTGCAGGGAATGCCAGAGTCTGGATATCGCTATATTCTCAGGTTGCCCAATCAAGAAACTGACGAGCTTTCATAAAAGGAACTAATATTTAAGTGTATCAGCAGCTTAACAAGTAGCAAAGGTAGAATTAGTTGTAACGAAGAGCTAATCCGATTCGCTAGGTCGGCATAAAAATGCTATAAACTAGTTATTTTTATTGTTGGCCTATGAATGCAGCTTGGTCAAAACTCACTCTCTCAAACGTGCAGCTCGATCGCTGGCGGGGTGGGAGTTATTTCTACAAACTAATCGGTTGTCTGGCTAGTTGGCGACAAGGCAGTTGGTTGTTACAGTGGTCGGAATCGATCGGCGCATTATTAATTAGCCTGGTGCTAGTGCTTGCGCCATTTGTCTCAACTGAGCTAATTGGACTGTTATTATTTGCCATTACAGGGTATTGGTTATTACTGACGATCGCGGATAATGACCGTTTTGGCATCACTCCCATCCATGTATTGCTTTTTTTCTACTGGTGTATCTCTACAATTGCGGTTGCGTTTTCTCCCGTTAAGTCAGCAGCTTTAGATGGTTGGATTAAACTTACTTTGTATTTAATCTTTTTTGCGCTCAGTGCTAGATTATTTCGCTCTTTTAGGCTTACTAATTGGATAATTGCTATTTTTCTCTTAGTTGCTTTGGTTGTCAGTTGCTATGGAATTAGACAAGAAATTTTCGGTGCGCCTCAACTAGCAACTTGGAACGACCCCAACTCAGCTATGGCAAAAGATGCAAGAGTTTATAGTTATTTAGGCAATCCCAATTTATTATCGGGTTATTTGCTGCCAGCCATCGCCTTTAGTTTAGCCGCAGTGTTTATCTGGCAAGGATGGATGCAAAAATCTCTGGCAGTAACTATGTTAGTCGCCAACTCAGCCTGTCTCTACTTTACCGATAGTCGTGGTGGTTGGATCTCAATGGTAGCGCTAATTGTGGTTTTCTCTTTGTTGTTGCGCTTCTGGTGGGGTGAGTACTTGCCTCAATGGGCGCGGACTTGGTTATTGCCGATCGTATTTGGTTGTTTGGCGATCGCTTTACTTGGAGCAATTATTGCCCTTGAACCTTTACGATTAAGAGTTTTAAGTATTTTTGTCGGTCGAGAAGATAGCAGCAATAATTATCGCCAACACGTTTGGGATTCAGTACATCGCATGATTAAAGACCGTCCTTTGTTAGGAATTGGACCTGGTAACGATGCTTTTAACAAAGTTTATCCTCGCTACATGGACAGTCGCTATTCTGCTCTAAGCGCTTATTCAATTTGGCTAGAAACCATTGTTGAAACTGGATTTCTTGGTTTTTCTTTGTTTGTCTGGTCAATTTTTGTCACCATCAATCAAGGAATCACTAGAGTCATGAATTGGCGTAGTAGCGGCAATCTCAAGGGTTTTTGGTTGATGGCAGCGATCGCGGCAATGGCAGGATTGATGGTTCAAGGTTGTTTTGATACGGTTTGGTATCGTCCCCAAGTCAATACACTTTGGTGGTTGATGGTAGGACTAATTGCTAGTCAATACAATTTTCGTGGCGAACAAGTGACAGAGGACAGCAGTGAATAAACGAACGACATCTCTAGAACAAGCCAATCGAGTTCTAAAACAGGAAATTTGTCAACGCCAAAGGGTAGAAGCAGAACTAAGCCGTCGAGAACGGCAATTTTCGACCTTAGTGGAGAACTCGCCCAATCTAATTTTCCGTTTAGATTGCGACCTGCGCCATATATATATTAGTTCCAAGGTAGCGAAAGAATCAGGCATTCCCATAGAGAAATTTTGGGGTAAAACTGGACGGGAGTTAGGATTTGACCGAGATGCCTGCGATGTTTTTGAGGCAGCATGTCATCAAGCGATCGCCACAAAAAAAGTGACGAGAGTAGAGTACAGCATGGCTGGAAAGCACTATATTTCCCGTCTGATTCCCGAACAAACTGCCGATGGTATTGTTGAATCATTGATGGGGATTACAGAGGATATCACTGAGCGCAAAACTGCCGAACAAGCCCTGCAACAGAGTGAAGCCAGATTTCAAGGACTGGCAACAAATATCCCTGGTGTAATTTATCAGTATGTTCTCCATGCCGATGGTTCCGAGCGATTTACTTACGTCAGCCAAGGCTGTCGTGAGATTTATGAACTCGAACCAGACGAACTCCTACGAGACTTTCGAGTAGTATGGGCGATGATCCATCCAGATGATGTGGAAGCGCTTCAACTGGCGAATACTCGCTCGACTCAAACTCTGGAACCTTTCGATATAGAATTTCGCCTGATTACCCCATCAGGTCGTCTCAAATGGATACATGCCCAATCTCAGCCACAACGCCAGGAAAATGGAGATCTGATCTTCGATGGCTTGGTGATGGATATTACCGATCGCAAAGTAGCAGAACAAAAAATCCACGAACAGGCTACTTTACTCGACATTGCCTCTGATGCAATCTTTGTTCGCGATCTAGAACATCACATCTTATTTTGGAACTCTGGGGCAGAATGTATATTCGGTTGGACGGCAGCAGAAGCCCTTGGCAAGAAAATAACTGAGCTTGCGTGTCAGAAAATTATAGCCCAGACGCAAGAGGCTATGAATATAGCGATCGAATCTGGTTCGTGGCAAGGAGAATTGCTCAAAGTGACCAAATCTGGCAAAGAAGTAATTGTTAATAGCCGCATGACACTGGTACGAGATGAAGAAGGCAATCCAAAATCTATTCTCACTGTAGATACTGATATCACCGCGAAAAAACAACTGGAAATTCAGTTTTATCGAATACAAAGGTTAGAAAGTCTCGGTACTCTAGCAAGCGGCATTGCCCATGACATGAACAACATACTCACGCCGATTATGTCATCTGCTCAACTGCTGCCCCTGAAATTTCCCGATCTAGATCAGCAAAATCAGCGATTATTAAAAGTCATGGCAGATAGCGCTAGACGAGGAGCAGAATTAGTCAAACAAATTCTCTCATTTGCAAGAGGAGAGCCAGGAAAGCGAGTCGAACTGAACATCAAACCACTGTTAATGGAAATCGAGAGCATTATTAAAGAAACATTTCCTAGAGCGATTGAAATTCATATTAATAAACCAAGGCAATTATCTATTTGGACAGTTTCGGCAGATCCCACCCAAATTTACCAGGTGTTAATGAATTTATGTCTTAATGCTCGTGATGCTATGCCAGATGGAGGCATTTTAACTATTTCTGCCGAAAATCGCTCTTTCGACCAAAACTATGTCAGGATGAATCTGGAGGCAAAAGTAGGCGATTATCTAGTTTTAACCGTATCGGATACAGGATGCGGCATACCAAAAGATATTCAAGAGCGAATTTTTGAACCGTTTTTTACCAGCAAAGAATCAGATAAAGGCACGGGTTTAGGACTTTCAACAGTAATTGGCATCGTTAAAAATCATGGTGGTTTTGTCAACCTAGAGAGCGAAGTAGGCAAAGGCAGTCAATTTCAAGTATGTTTACCAGCTAGTAACACAACAGCAACGCAATTTGATTATGATTGCGAAATATTTAGAGGAAACGGCGAGTTAATTCTGCTTGTGGATAATGAAGCCCCGATTCGAGAAATTACCAAAACTTCCCTCATCAACTACGATTATCAAGTTCTTACTGCCCGTGATGGGATTGAAGCATTCTCACTCTACGATTGTCACCAAGATGAGATCGATCTTGTGTTGATGGATATTCAAATGCCGTCAATAAGTGGAATAAATGCTATTCGTGTTCTCAGGCAAATAAATCCTGCTCTTAAAATTATTGCAGTTAGCGGTCTTGCCTCCAATCGCAAGCTGCTAGAAGAGCTTGGTATCAAGGTACAGGCGTTCTTAGGGAAGCCTTACACTATTCATGAGTTATTGGCTACAATTCAAGTCGTAAGATCATGTCCTGTTGAATAGCCATGTTATCGGTGAGGGAAGGTAGAAGGCAGAAGGTAAATAAGTCTAAAGTCTAAAGTCTTAAGTCTAAAGGTTTTTAGTTGCTACTTGCTACTTCTCCCCGTCTCCCCGTCTCCCTCTCTCCCCCTCTCCCCCTCTCCCCTGCTCCCCTGCTCCCTAACCCCTAGTTCCTAATTAATAATTGGTTCTTGAGAAAGATTTTCTAAACCGACAGAACCTAGTAACTCTTGCCATTTTTCTGGAACTTGAGCGTTATTTAAATTAGAGCTTTTTAGGTTTACTAAGATGCTCAAAGCATCGTACCAAATATTGGCTTTTTGATAGAGATTGACACGCTCTAAAGGGTCTAATTGCTCTAGTTGTTGGCTGATATTTGGAGCAATTGCTACTCGTTTAATCCAGCCTTCAACAACCATATCTTTAGAACGATCTTGAGGATCGCAAATCATGGATAAATACCAATGATAATCGCGATTTGTTTCTAAACTTTGTAGTTGTTGACTTGCTGGTACATTGACTTTAACAATGCCATTTTGCTCGATCGAAGTTGTATTTTCATAAACTAGTCGATCGCGATAGTCTCGTAAAACAAATTCTACTTGTTGCGATTTGGAAGTTTTGGGAAGATAGAAAAATAATTCTGGTAAATCCTTAGTGGTCATACCTACAGAATCATTGGGAATTAAAGCAGTTAAAGATTGTCCTTTAACACTACAATGTCCGTCTCTAGTTCCACCTCCAACTTGACGAATAGGAAAGCCTTGTTTGGCGTTATTGCTGTTGGTTTCTGCTCTGACTCGATCGGCAAAACTGGATGTAAATAGGTTAATTAAGACAGCTAGACAAACACAAGAAAAGAGTTTACTAACTTTGGTCGTTCTGTGCATATTTTGATTAATTTTTATATATCTTCTTTACTATATTAGGTGCTGAATTTTGTAAATGTCTAGCAATATTTAAGTTACATTTATATTCAGCGATCTAGAATTATTATTTACTAGTAAAACTATATTAAAAATATCAGTAAAAATACTTAAATTAAGTATTTTCAACGATAAATAAAAACATTTAGAGATAAAATTGTGACCAATAAATCAGCAAGATTTTTATTAAAAGAATTACGGCAATATTGGACTAATACGCGCAAGTCATATGCTTCATCTTCTATATATTTTCTTCCTTTATTGATGACGAGTTTATTGGTGACTTTTGCTTTAGTTGGACTCAGGCAAATGGGAGCTTTGCAACCCTTAGAATTATATGCTTTCGATCGCATGATTCTTTGGCGTGCTACTGCCGAATCCGATCCTCGTTTATTAGTAGTAGAAATTACAGAGCAAGATATTCAAAAAGCAAAAAGATGGCCGCTAGCCGATGAAACGATCGCTCGACTTTTAGAAAAACTGCAACAAAATCGTCCTAAAGTTATTGGTATAGATATTTATCGCGATATCCCACAATTACCAGGTAGTGAAGCCCTCAAACAACAATTACAAGCTAACAATGTTGTGGCGATCGCCACAGTTGGGAATAGCAATGAAAATGTTTTAGCCCCTGCTGGTGTTCCTCCAGAACGGATTAGTTTTAATAATTTGCCTCTAGATCCAGATAATACAGTGCGTCGCGGTTTACTCTATGCAGAAATGGACGGACAAAAATATTATTCTTTAGCGCTGCGTTTGAGTCTGAGTTATCTTGCCGATCGCGGGAACCAATTGCAAGTAAAACCCAACTCCCTAGATCTTGGTAAATACTCATTTACTAGTTTACAAACTAATTCTGGTGGATATAGATTACCTGAATCTGAAGTTGTCGGTTGGCAAACTCTACTAGATTACCGTTCTCGCTCGATCGCCAAGAGAGTTTCTCTGACAGAGGTTTTAGAAGGAAAAATAAATCCAGCTTTAGTTAAAGATAAGATAGTCTTGATCGGTACAACTGCTCCTAGCATTAAAGATATCTTTTCTACGCCTTTATCAAGCGATAATCGACAAGAATCTTTGCTACCTGGAGTATTAATTCACGCTCAAATAGTCAGCCAAATTCTCAATACAGTTTTAGACGAGAAACCACAGTTTTGGTTTTGGACACAGTGGCAAGAAATATTATGGATTTGGTTTTGGTCGATGTTAGGAATCGTTGCTATCTGGCGATCGCAACATCCAGTACATA
>CAZJTL010000081.1:0-19742 GCA_964548905.1 uncultured bacterium
AAACTAACCCCAAGTCCCAACTAAATTACCCATTGAAAGGAAATTACGAACTTTTTGCCCATCATGTAGCGAAAGCACCAACTCCCGATAATTTACGCACTCTCTATTTAGGCATTATGCTCCATAATCCTAGTAACAAGAGTGTCACCGTTAATATTACTCAGGCAGCAAGCTATTTAAGTCAACCAGACGCGCCTTTTATCGAGTTACCCGCACTCAAAGACAATAGTGATGGAAGGGTTTATGCTGGCCCTGGTAGTAGGGTAATGGGCGATATTTTGCGCGGTAGACATCAAGATATCATTCCGCAGCAGCTAGTTATTCCTGCTGCTAGCAGTAAGATGCTAATTAGTCTTCCCATTCCAGTCAAAGATTTAGAACCGCCTTTAAATGGACGTTCTACTTATATGCGCTTGTATAGTGATGGTGTAGTTTATGCTGCTAGTCTGGCTATGTTTGCACCCGTAGATGATGCAGGACAAGAAAGATCGCCAAACTTATCTGAATGGGAAAATTTACTCGCCAAAGGCAATCTAGTTCAACCGCGCGATCGCACTCCTACACCTCCTAATGTTACTAGCAATATTGTCTACGGGCGCGTAGCAGGAATTTCTCAAGGTGCAACTTGGCAAGCAAGATTAACTGATAATCCCCAATCTCTCAATCTGACTATTCCCAATCAAGGTGAGGCGATTTCTTGGGTGTTGAGTACTCTAATGGGTGGAACTTTAGGTACTAAACAAGTACAAAGTGCTAAGATGTTGGCGCGTTATGCCGATACTGCTTATCAAGCACATGGTAATTATGGAGTGCAGTACAGTTTAACTATTCCTCTATCTAATCCTACTTCAGAACCACAGACTGTAACTCTAGCGCTGCAAACACCAATCAAACAAGAACAATTGACAGGTGGATTGCGTTTCTTCGATCCTCTACCCAAACCAACTTTCTTTCGGGGTACGGTGAGAGTAAGCTATAGCGATAACCAAGATTTACCGCAAACTCGTTACTATCATTTGGTACAAAAGCGCGGTCAACAAGGAGAAGCATTGTTAAATATAACTATGCCTCCCCAAGACCGCAATTTAGTCAAGGTTGACTTTTTATATCCCCCCGATGCTACACCACCACAGGTATTAACAATTAAGACTCTCAACCATTAAATACCAGTGGACAATTTAGCGAGAGTTTTGTGAATATTTTTCCAACTCAAGCTAATTCCCTGTTCGTTAAACTGAGAATAACGGATTTGACCTGATGAAAATTGGGCATAAATTGCCAGACTAATTGTCATCAATAAGGCTGTGCTAGCGATCGCAATTTGTCTCATGAGTCAGCCTCCTGATTTTCAAATAAATTTCTGAAAATAAAATTAGAGCATGGCTCGATCGAGACAACCTTATTTTTATCTACTTTATCGGCAGGAAATTTGCTCATATTAAACTCACTCCTCATCTTAACTAAATAAAGGGACTCATCAATCGATAGAAAAGTTTCCCTATTTCTAGTTTAAAAAATACTTGTAAATTGCTTGTAAATTTTATGACAGACTTATCAGAAGACTTTGCGATCGCTCAAAGTTTAGCTCTAATGACCCGCTATGCTTTCGATCTTAAAGGTATTACAGCTAACGAACTGATCGAACAATGGTTAAATAATTATCATGCTAATTGGGTAAGATTAGCTACAATAGAAGCTCTTTATTTAGGTAGATATAAAGCTGTTTCTGTCGAGCAAATTTTAAACGTTTGGTTGCGAATAGGCAGTCCCAATTGTCACTTTAATCACGATTTTGAAAGATTAATTTGTCGAAAATTGCCTCGATATTTAACAGAAATCTCGGAATTTTATCAAGAAAATAGACAATTATCTACCAACGATTTAGAAGCGAATCAATCGCTAGAATTGTTTCCTCAAGAGACTTTAAATAATACCAACCCATCTTATTCTGGCGCTACACGATCGACAAATGATTCTGAAGAAATTATTAATTCTGAAAGTTCTCCAGAAAATTTACAACTAGCCTTTCAAGGCGACAGAAGAGAAGCAGCCTCAGACAGGCAAGAATCAATGGTTAGATCGGAAGTTTCTCTACCTTCATTGCCATCTACCATCGATCGCACTTCAGAAAATCCGAATCAGGCGATCATACCAGCGAACAATCATTTGGTTCATCGCAAAATCCAACCAACGCCAATACATCAATTTATGCCACCTCTAGATTCTTCTGATTTTTATGCAAAGCTGAAAGCTTTTGTCTGCAAAAGTTTAGATGAACAAGAATCAATTAGCAATTAGCAATTAGCAATGAACCATAAACCATGAACCATGAACCATGAACTATGAACAACCTTCAGAGTTACCTTTACGATCGCCACTTAACATCAATTCCATAATTGACAAAGGAATTGCAATCGGACAAAACCAAGGCGCAATTAAAACAACTAGCCAGGATGTTAAATCGTTTTTCGGTGTTTCCCCATCCTGCCAAAAAAGCGATAACCAAAAACAGGAAATTACTAGTGCAACAGCCAAGTAACAGTAAAAAATAGTTTCTAGCATTTTAGTAATTTAAGTTTGCTTTTTTCTATGTGCATTAAGCTTTTCTAGGTACATCGCATCAAGTTTATGCAGTTTACTAGCCAAGAGTTGTCGATTGTACATCGTCTCTAGAACCTAGAAAAAAATGCCCACATCGGCTACTTCTGGTTATATGATTTGGGTGCAGTTCTTTTGAGCAATAGAGCAACTCGAATTGGCGATGAATCAGGCAATATTATGGCAGTCTTCCTCAAGAATATTAACTATCGATCGCGATCGAGTGCATATTTGGCGAGCTAATTTAAACTTACCAAGGGAGCAAGTTCAAAAATTAATTAATTTACTTTCATTTGACGAACTAGAAAGAGCAAATCGCTATAAATTTGAGAAACATAGAAACCGTTTCATTGTAGCTCGAAGTACCTTAAGAAAAATCTTAAGCATTTATTTAAACATAGAACCCGATCGCCTGGAATTTGAATACAGCGATCGCGGTAAACCATTTTTAGTATCCTTTCAACAAGATAATTGGCAATTTAACCTCTCTCATTCAGAAGAATTAGCTGTATATGCGATTAGTACAAATAATTCAATTGGCATCGATTTAGAATATATTCGTACTATGCCCGATGCAGAAAATATTGCCAAAAGATTCTTTGCAGGTAGTGAATATCAATGGATTAGTAGCTTTACTGGAGAAGCACAAACAAAAGCATTTTTTCGCTGTTGGACTGCCAAAGAAGCCTATTTAAAAGCGACTGGTGAAGGGATAGCTGGTGGTTTAGAAAGATTACAAATCAATTTTGCCGATGCCGATTTATTACAATTTAAAGACCTCTCAAATTGGCTACTACATAACTTTGTGCCTCAACCTGGTTATCTAGCCACCGTCGCCGTAGAAAATAGCAACAACGCGATCGATTTTAGCTATTGGCAGCTTGAAAACTATTAAGTGATTGCACTTTCATTAAATTCACAGGTGGAGGAAGGCAAGAGGCAAGAGGCAAAAGGCAGAAGGCAGAAGGCTTTTATGAACAGCCAAATCCCAATTTAAATGCATAACAGCTTAAGTAGAACCACTTAATTAAACACAAAATAGATTAAGTTGGTAGTAATGGCTTTAGCCATTATTAAAAGTACATTTTTCAACCCTTTAGGGTTGACTACAAACTTTATTTTATTTAGGTGGAGCTACTTAGTAAAACTGTAGTAATTATTGATATTTTTTTAGTTTAGTTTTTGTTTTAATATCAGTGAAATTACTGCCGAACTAATTTCGATCGTGCCATTCAAATTAATTCTAGTAACATACTCGTCTTGATTTTTAGAGGTAATACTTATTCTGACTTAAAGCAATACTCAAAAGTGATCGCAGACTTCGATCGTGCTATTGAAATCGATCGCAATTACAGCAAAGCATACTACTATCGAGCTATTACTTATGCAAAATCAGGACAAAATCAAAAAGCTCTCCTCGATCTGAATCGAGCTATTACAATTAATCCTAAATATATCGATGCTTATATCGGTCGAGGTATAGTTTACTCCAAATTAGGAGACAAACAAAAAGCCGATGCTGATTTTACTCGTGCTACAGAATTAGATCCGAAAACTGCTGATAATTACTATAATCGAGCTATTTTTTTTCGCGGATTAAAAAGATATTCAGAAGCGATCGCTGCTTTTGAGCAAGTAATTAAACTAGATCCAAATCGCGATGAAACCTATATTCAGCGAGGTGATATTTATTTAAAATCGGGAGAAATACAAAAAGCACTTACAGATTTTAATCGAGCGATCGCGCTTAACCCTCAAAATGCTGAAGACTACTTTTATAGAGGTTTTGCTTCTTTCAAATTAGAAAAATATCAAAAGGCGATCGCTGATTATAATCTTATTATCAATAATAATCCTCAAGATGAAGAGGCTTACTTATATAGAGGTTTTGCTTATTTAAAATTGGAAGAATACCAAAAAGCAATTGCTGATTGCGATCGAGTCATTAAACTTAATCCTAATAATATAAAAGCTTATCTTAGTCGAGGTGTTGCCTATTCAAAGCTCAGGGAATATGAAAAAGGTATTAAAGATTTACAGCAAGCAGCAGAGCTATTTCAAAAGCAAGGTGATAATAAAAATCACCAAAAAGTTAATAAAGCAATTAAAAAATTAAAAGATGGACTTGAACTTTACTTTGAATTTGTATCTTATGAAAAATCAAATAAAATGATCGACAGAGTTATTTAAACAAGAAAAAAATGATTCTGAATTGCAAAAAATACAAAAGTTATTAAAAGAAATTCAACAAAAAAATCATTAAAATGAGAATTCAGACATTGCTTTTCCTGCTAACCATCCAGTTGTCCAAGCACTCTGAAAATTAAACCCACCAGTTACACCATCAATATCTAATATTTCTCCTGCAAAATAGAGTCCAGCACAAACTTTACTTTCCATAGTTTTAAAATCAATTTCTTTTAAATTAACTCCTCCACAAGTAACAAATTCCTCTTTAAAAACTCCTTTACCCTGAATTTTAAAACTTCCTTGCACTAATTCTTGAGCTAATCTATTTAATTCTTTTTTAGATAATTCCGACCATTTTTTCTGGTCATTAATTTCACTATAAACAACCAAACTCTGCCACAATCTCTTTGGTAAATCGAGAGGACAATAACTAGTTATTTTTTTGTGTGTTAGTTCCTTTGTAGTTGTCACTAAATACTGTCTTAAAGTCTCTAAATTAAACTTCGGCAACCAATTAATAACTACAGGTAAACGATAATTATGTTCTTGTAAAACTCTCGCTCCCCAGGCAGATAACTTGAGTACCGCAGGGCCACTAATTCCCCAATGAGTAATTAATAAAGCTCCCTGTTGTTCTAATTTAGATTTACTCTTTTCTACTAAATGAATACGAGCATTTTCAACACTAATTCCCGCCAAATCTTGTAAGCGAGGATCTTTAATATTAAAAGTAAATAATGAAGGTACAGGTGTTTGAATTGAATGACCTAAATCTTTTGCCCATTTATAGCCTAAAGGGTTGCTACCAGTAGCAATTAACAGGCGATCGCTCTCTAAAATTTCACCCGTTTTTAATTCAACTTCAAAAAGATTATCTTCCTTGCGGACATATTTAACAGGAGAATTATTCTCTAACTTTACACCAGCTTCGATCGCCGCATCCAGCAAACAATTAACGATCGTTTCCGAATTATCGGTGACGGGAAACATTCTACCGTCAGCTTCCGTTTTTAATTTAACCCCACGAGATGCAAACCAGGCGATCGTATCTTTTGGTTGAAAGCGAGTAAAAGCACCCCTTAAAGCTTTTCCACCTCTAGGATAATTCTGCACTAACTGGGCTGGTTCAAAACAATGATGAGTAACATTGCATCTACCCCCGCCTGAAATACGAACTTTTGCCAAAGGCGATCGACCAGCTTCGAGTAAAATTACTTTTAAATTAGGATTATTATTAGCACAAGCGATCACCGCAAAAAAACCAGCCGCACCTCCACCAATAATAATTACTCTATGTTTGCTACCCATCTTTTTTCCCTAATCCCTAATCCCTAATCCCTAATTCTTGCTTAAATAACTCAAACACTTGTCGGCAAAAATGTTTTAGTTTTTGTTGTACTTCTTCGACTGGTTCGACTTTGCCTGAAAATTTCCAGTTTTCAATAGTAGACATTTGCCAAACTTGCCCTTGATGGCTAAATCCTGCGGTTTCAAGTCCAATTAACTGCTTATTGTGTCCTCGATCGCGATTGTCAGGTAAGAGTGGATCTTGATAAAAACGAATCTGTACTAAGATGCTATTGCACTGAAAACGTCTACTCCAACCAGGAAAGTGAAAACCGAGATCGATCGAATCTAGATCGATTAATTGACGTGTTTCTGGGTCATTTTTCCACGGTTTGAGGTCTACTTTAGCGTCAGGAAACTCTACTTTAAATAAGTTAACAATCGCAGCGATTTTGCTGGCTAAGTCTAAACCCTTTGCCTGTTCAGATGCGTTCATTTTTAACCTCCTTTTTTTCTATTTAACCTTAATTTTTTATTACAAAACTAAAGACATGTTGATATATTCTGGAAGGAACAGGGGCTAGGGATTAGGGGTTAGGGATTAGGAGAGTATTTAAAATTTTTGGTAAAAAACATTGGTGTCAATCAAAGAAGATTCAATTCAGGTAAATAATTTACAGTGGTTTTATCGAGCTACAGAAATAGATACAGATAAACCTCCAGTGATACTCATGCATGGTTTGCCAGCACATAGTTACTGTTGGCGTGGAATTATAAGTCAATTAGCAGATAGTGGCTATAGATCGATCGCGCCAGATTGGATTGGTTCGGGAAGATCTGCCAAACCAGAGAAACGGGAATTTGCCTATACTCCAGAAGCTTTTCTGAAAGCATTAGAAGAGTTAATAGATGCTTTGGCGATCGAGAAATTTTATTTAGTAGTGCAGGGATTTTTAAGTTCGGTAGCTTTGCAATACGCTCTCGATCGCTGCGATCCCATCGAACGTTTGGTTATTCTCAATACACCTTTATCCTCTGAGGTTAAGCTACCCTGGAAAATGCAGCAATGGGGTATTCCTTTGGTTGGAGATATGCTAACTCAAGATCCTCTTCTGGTCGATCGCACCCTAGAAGGCGGTAGCGGATTTGTAATCGGCGATCGGGATTTAGATATTTATCGCAAACCATTTTTAACTAGTTCATCTGTTGGACGCGCTTTGGTAGCAACAATTAAAAATCTAAAACTACCCCAGACTATGACCAAGATAGAATCTGGATTAGCTCAATGGCAAGTTCCTACTCAAATAGTTTGGGGAATGTTAGATCCCTGGCTCGATTCAGGCATGGCGGAGAATCTAGCTGCCAAGAATCCCCAAATCGAATTAGCACGATTACCAGAAGCCAAACATTATCCTCAAGAACATTGGGCAAATGAAATTAGCGAGGTAATAATTCATTTTTTTCGCCGTCAATTTTTGTAAAGAGTACCAATCCTTGAGACAATCAAAATTGAGTTTTTAACGAGCAAAAAATACACTTATGGCAATTCTTCGGTCTATCTTGCCCTTAATTTTGGTACTGATTACCACCTTATTAGTTAGCTGTGGAGGTCCAGTCGCTAAAGCACCTCCAACCTACACTCCAGCAAAATTGCAGATGATTCAAACTTTTACTATCCCGATTAAGGAAGCAAAAGAAAAATTTTCAACCCTCCAAGGTTTTATTAATGAAGAGAATTGGGTTAATACTCGTTCCTTCATTCATGGACCTTTAGGCGGACTCAGACAGGAAATGGCAACCCTGTCTCGCTCTCTTCTACCCAATGACCAAAAAGAAGCAGAGGCATTAGCTAAGGATTTATTCTCTCATTTTGAGGAATTAGATGCAGCCGCTCAAGAAAAAAATTACAGTGCTGTTGCTAGTCAATACAAGGCAGCTTTGAAGGATTTAGATTCTTTCATAGAATTGATTCCAGAAGCCTAATTAGGGGTGTAGGGGTGTAGGGGAGACTGGGGGACTCT
This sequence comes from uncultured bacterium, assembly GCA_964548905.1. GTDB lineage: Bacteria > Cyanobacteriota > Cyanobacteriia > Cyanobacteriales > Xenococcaceae > CAZJTL01. Next base: position 8,097 of record CAZJTL010000081.1, read on the forward strand.
GAGACGGGGAGACGGGGAAACAATTCGCAATTAAAAAAACTTATGACTTATGACTTATGACTTAATACTTAAAGAAGCTTTCTGCCTTCTGCCTATTAGATGTTGACCAGCTTAATGTCTAAGATTGCAATTATTGGTTCTGGTGTTGTTGGTGCGGCGATCGCCTACGAATTAAGCGTAGGGGAGAATGGTTATTCGCCTCCCCATATTACCTTAATCGATCGCGCCGAACCTGCTGCTGGTTCTACTGGTGCAGCGCTAGGGGTTTTAATGGGGGCAATTAGCCACAAAACCAAAGGAAGAGCATGGCGATTCAGACAAGCAAGCTTACAAAGATATGAAACTCTGATTCCAGAGTTAGAAGCACTTACTAGTAGACAAATTCCCTTCAATCGTCATGGTATTCTTCAACCGCTTTTGCCAGGAGATAATTTGCAAAAATGGGAAAAATTAATTGAGTTAAGAAAGTCTCAGGGATACAGTTTAGAATTTTGGTCGAGGGAAAAATTACTAGAAAATTATTCTTATCTAGACTGCAAACAATTTATTGGTGCTATCTATTCTCCAGACGATCGGCAAGTTCATCCCCATCTCCTGACGCAAGCATTGGTAGAGGGTGCAAGAAAAAATGGTGTTGAGTGTAAATTTGATACAGAAGTAGAAAATATTATTTCAGTGGTCGATGGAAATATTCATCGCTGCGATCGCCTGATTACTTCAGATGGGGAAATTGAAGTCGATTATCTAATTATTTCAGCAGGTTTGGGTTCTACACCTCTAACTGCTGCTTTGAGGCAAATTGTCGAACTGCGTCCCGTTTTAGGGCAAGCTTTACAAGTAAGATTAGAAAAACCTTTGGGCGATCGCGATTGGCAACCAGTTATTACTTGCGATGACGTTCATCTCGTTCCTTTGGGCGATCGCCAATATTGGATTGGTGCTACAGTTGAGTTTCCTAATCAGATGGGAGAAGTAGAAGCCGAGCGATCGCTGTTAGAAAAAGTTTACCAAACTGCTATTTCTTTCTGTCCGAGTTTAAATCAAGCAAATATTATCAAAACTTGGTCGGGTAAACGACCCTATCCTTTCGGTCGTCCCGCCCCAATTATCGAAACGCTACAGGATTATAGTAACGTAATTTTGGCTACAGGTCATTATCGCAATGGAGTGTTACTAGCACCAGCAACGGCGATCGAGGTGAGAAATTTATTATTTCAATATTCCTAATTTGTAAAATATTTGCTCTGTTTTTCACCTTAAATTGTTACAAATATGTCAGGAAAGTTAATGCTAAGTAATAAGTAGTGCCTACTAGTCAAATTATTAGTTATAAAGGATTTGTTAATTAAGTGCCTTGAACAGACGAAACTCCTCGCAATCGTTGAGATCGAAAAGTTTGGATTACTGAAAGTTCAACTACTTTGAGGTGGAAAGAACTTTTTTGCCCAACGGCTCAACAAGAAAAACCACTTGGCAATTTTTAAGTGCTACTAAGTTTTAATCATGAACTCATCTAAAAGCAATCCAAACCAAAGCTCTCAAGCAAGCGGAACAGTAAATGAAACTATCCGCATTTTACTGGTAGACGATCAGAGAATGATTCGAGAGGGGCTAAAGGCACTTTTGATCACTCAACCAGACCTAGAAGTAGTTGGGACTGCGGATAATGGAGAAGAGGCGATCGCCCAAGTTGAAAGCTTAAAACCAGATGTCGTCCTCATGGATATGGAAATGCCAGGGCTAGATGGAGTTAGCGCTACAAAAATTATCTGTTCCCAATATCCAGAGTCAAAAATTTTAGTACTCAGTACTTTTGACAATAACGAGTATATTACCCAATCGATCGCAGCAGGAGCGATGGGATATCTGCTTAAAGGAACTCCTGCCAAAGACTTAACTGAGGCAATTAGATCGATTCATCGAGGATATGCTCAAATTGGCCCTGGAGCATTTCAGAGGATTTTACCTTTAGTTTCTAAAGCAGAACGAGAGAGGGTCAAATCTAAGACCCCATCAATGACGGAAGAACAAGGCAGTATGGGCGGTGTAAGCAGTGTAGGACTAGCTACCAAAGAAAAAGCAGCGCTTGCCACCAAGACAAGTATCCGTCCTGCTCAATCTGCCTTAGCAGTTAGACCTAAATCTTCAATAACAGCAAAAAAATTCGATCGAGAAGTTGTGCTACGCCAATCGCCAAAATGGTCGCGGGCGATTATTTGGTCAATTATTGCATTTACAACTTTTGGTTTAATTTGGTCAGCCGTTGCCAAAATTGAACAAGTAGTACCAGCACAAGGGCAGCTTAAACCAAAGGGTAAAGTCCAAGAAATACAAGCGCCTATGAATGGTGTAGTCAAACAGGTATATGTCAAAGATGGAGAGAAAGTCAAAAAAGACCAGTTATTAATTAGTTTTGATACCACTGCTTCTGCGGCTGAATTAGAATCTCAGAAAAAAATTCGTCAGGTGCTACAAGAGGAAAATAGATTTTACCGCGCTTTGTTAGATAATCCTCTCTCCATTTTAAAAGTCGAAGAAGCGATCGCCAAATACGATATTCCCAGAGAAATTGCTTCTCTAGCGCGCAACCGCGTTGCTTTAGTCGCTGAAAACGATTTGTTTAGAACTCAATTAGGAATTGCCGATCGCAAGAAAACTCTCGATCCCGAGCAACAGAGAAGATTACAAGCTTCTCAATCTGAGCTGAGTACCCGTGCTGCTGCTGCTAGATTAGATGTAGAACAACAAGAAAAACAACTAAGTCAAAATCAAGTGCAACTTGCCGATGCTAAAGAGCAATTAGCCCAAGGTAAGCAAACTTTAAAAGAAATTGAAGCCCGTAACCAAAAAACAGTCGCTCAATTAGAAGATAGTTTGGACTTGGAAAAAAATGTTTTGGGCTATGTCGATCCTCTGATTAAAGAAGGTGTTGTCTCACGCATTCAACTAGACAGACAGCGCCAAGAAGTCAACGATCGCTATGCTAAATTAGTCGAACAAAAATCTAACGGCACGATCGACTACAACAGACAAAAACAGGAAGTCCAAAAACAAACAGCCGAAATTGCCAGACTGCAAGAAGAGGAAAAAAGACTCCGCTTTAGTATTGCTCAAGCTAAAGAAAAGTACAGTAATGCTACTTTTATCACCGAAAAAGAAGTTTTAGATAAAATGGGCGAAAATCAGAAAAGACTGGCAGAAATTGACTCTCAAATTGTCCAAACAATTGTCAGTAACGATAAGCAAATCGCTGAACTCAATAGCAAGATTAGTGCCACCGAGCAAACTCTTAAATATCAAGAACTACACGCTTCCGTTAACGGTACTGTCTTCGATCTCAAAGCTTTTCCAGGTTACGTCCAACCTTCACAAGCAGGACAAGCACAACCGATTCTTAAAATTGTCCCCAACGATAACTTAATTGCTGAAGTTGTAGTTACTAATCAAGATATTGGTTTTGTTCGACCAGGAATGAAAGCTGAAGTCTTGCTTGATACTTTTCCTTTTAGTGAATTTGGCTTAATCAAAGGAAAAGTGATTGAAATCGGTTCTGATGCTCTACCACCAGATCCATCTAAAAAAGAGGATTTTTATAGATTTCCTGTCAAAGTAGAAATGGACAGTCAATTTCTTCCATATAGAGACAGAGAAATTCCTCTGCAATCTGGTATGAGCTTAAAAGCTAATATTAAAGTCCGTGAGAATCGCACGGTTATGAGTTTGTTTACCGAACAGTTTGCTAAAGACGTAGATCGCTTTAAGGAAATGCGTTAGCCTTTGAGCAGGGGCTAGGGGAGCAGAGGGAGCAGAGGAGCAAGGATGGTTTAGTATACCTTATGAAAGACTTGAAACAAATCCTCTTCAATCAGTGCTACGGCAAAGATTTGGAACAACGAAAACGTTGGTATTCTCCCGCAGCCGAGGCTTATAATCAAGTTAGACCTCGCTACCCCCAAGCATTAATTGAGCAGGTGGTAGAAATAGCTCAACTATCTTCCAGGTCAAATCTGCTAGAAGTGGGATGTGGTCCTGCTACTGCAACCACTGCTTTTGCTCACTTGGGTTGCTCGATGCTTTGTCTGGAACCAAACCCTGATTTTTATCATCTGGCTCAAAAAAACTGTGAGTTGTACTCCAATGTCAAGATCCAAAATTACTCGTTTGAGGAATGGGAGTTAGAAACTAGCAGCTTTGATGCGGTGTTGGCAGCAAGTTCCTTTCACTGGATCCCACCAGAAATAGGTTATCCTAAAGCAGCCGCAGCACTGCGCCCAGAAGGCTATCTAATTTTGCTCTGGAATAAGGAACTTCAGCCCCGATACGAAATTTATCAGCAATTATTGGAGGTGCATCAAGCTGAAGCACCATCTTTACAACGTGACTACGAAGACAGCGCCAAACAGGCAGAAATCTTGAATGCATTGGGACAGATGGCGATCGAATCGGGTCAATTTCAGGATATGAAATCTGGACAGTTTGAATCTCAAGTCACTTACTCTGTGGACCAGTATTTAATGCTATTGAATACCTACTCTCCATATTTGAATTTAGAACCGCAGCAGAGACAACGATTATTTGAAGGGATGCGGCAAATCTTAGAGAGGAATGGCGGTACAGTTGCATTGTCTTATGTTTCTGCTTTTCATATTTTAAGACCCAAATAATCTGTTTTCTCTGACAATTGGTTGGTGCTTTTAGAGACCAAATTTGAGGAGCAAGGCTAGATCTTACTGTCTCAATCCAAGCTGCCGATCGATAGCCAGTATTGCGATCGCAAGATTCTTCAGATCTTCATCTTAGCTTACTAATTTTTATAAAAATCGGCGGGATTATGGTCTATGACGACTATGGTTTTCTCGGTTGCAATGGCATCACCAAATTTGTTGAAGAACAAATGTCTAACTCCGATCGATTGATAATTCATAATTTAAATGGTCATGCAGTGGTTATTAAAACAAAATAGTACTGCAAGACTCGATCGAATTTGATTGACTAAATAATAAGCCTATAGGTTTTATTTCCTGTAGGCTTTAGTATAGGAAGAGAGCTAATCAACAGTTCCGATGAGCAATTCTCTATCTAATCATCTATCTGAGCGCAGAAAGAAATTAGCAGAAGCGATCGCTAACCCTGTAATTTTATGGTCTGGAAGCGCCTCTTCACGCAATTTTCCAGCTAATCACTTTCCTTTTCGTGCTAGCAGTCATTTTCTCTATTTTGCTGGTTTACCTTTAGAAAATGCGGCAATTCGCCTAGAGAATGGCAAGCTGGAATTATTTATGGATGATACTGGGGCTGATGCTGCCCTTTGGCATGGAGAAATGCCTACTAGAGCAGAAATTGCCGCGAAAATTGGGGCAGATGCAGCTTATCCCCTAGAGCAATTAGAGAGCAAAACAGAAGCAGCAGCAACGATCGCAGTTCAAGATTTGGCTACCTATCAACAGCAATGTCAATTACTCAAGCGAACTGTAGCGCCAGCTAAGCTATCTGAGGGAAGCGATCGCGAGTTAGCCAAATCAATTGTTGCCATCAGACTAACTCATGATGAAGCAGCTTTAGTGGAAATTTGTCGAGCGGCAGAAGTATCAATTAAAGCCCATTTAGCAGGCATAAGTGCTACTGCTAGCGCTACGACAGAAGCTGAAGTAAGAGGGGCAATGGAGGGTGTAATTATTGCCCATAATATGACTTGTGCCTATAACAGTATCGTAACAGTACATGGAGAAGTTTTACACAACGAACAGTATCATCATCCTTTGCGATCGGGAGATTTATTGTTAGCTGATGTAGGTGCGGAAACTGAATTAGGTTGGGCATCAGATATTACTCGTACTTTTCCCGTATCTGGTCGTTTTTCTAGCACTCAGCGCGATCTTTACGACATCGTTTTAGCTGCACACGATGCTTGTATTGACAAAATGCGTCCAGAGATCGAGTATCAAGATATCCACTTGCTTGCTTGTGAGGTAATTGCCCAAGGATTAGTCGATTTGGGAATTTTTAAGGGCAATCCCCAAGATTTAGTAGAACAAGACGCTCATGCACTCTTTTTTCCCCATGGAATCGGTCATTTGTTAGGTTTAGACGTTCACGACATGGAAGATTTAGGAGATTTAGCAGGATATGAAGAAGGCAGATCGAGAAGCGATCGCTTTGGTTTGGGATATTTAAGATTAAATCGACCTCTCAAAACAGGTATGATAGTAACGATCGAGCCTGGATTTTATCAAGTACCAGCTATTCTCAATCATCCTCAATTTCGCAGTAAATATCAAAGTGTAGTTAATTGGGAACGTCTCGAACAATTTGCCGATGTCAGAGGTATTCGCATCGAAGATGATGTTTTAGTTACCCCATCTGGTAGCAAGGTGTTAACGGCTGCATTACCTACTACAGCAGAGGCGATCGAAATAGCAATGCTCGATCGATCGATTAGTAGCGATCGCTAATTATTTCCTGTTTTCCTTTTTTCCTGAAGCCTAGAGCCTTGAAAGAGATTTTTCCCTACACCCCACACCCTTCTTTTGCTTTTTCAGGTAAAGAAATGTAACAATACCAAAAGGTAGAGCGCAAACATGTATCAGAATGACAGCAACTTCAGCATCAAATCTAGAATCATTACCAGCCGATCGCCAAATACTAGAAGAAACCATTAAGGATGCCGATCGCCAGCTTGAGGAAATACCTGCTGGTGGTGACGATCCCCATAAATTTGATTGTCAAGAGGTATGGTATCCCGTTCATTACGTCGAAGATTTAGATAAATCAAAGCCAACACGTTTTACTTTACTCAGTCAAGATTTAGTGATTTGGTGGGAGCGATCGAGCCAGTCATGGCGAGTATTTGCCGATCGCTGTCCTCATCGACTAGCGCCCCTTTCTGAAGGTAGAATTGCTGAAGATGGTTTGTTAGAGTGTCCCTATCATGGTTGGGCATTCCAAGGAGATGGCAGTTGCGATCGCATTCCCCAACAACTTCCTGACAATAGCGCAGAAACCTCATCAAGAGCTTGCGTACAATCTTTTCCTACTACGGTCAAACAAGAACTATTATTCGTTTATCCTGGTAAGCCAGAAAATGCTGCTAAAACCAAAGTTCCCATCGTCGAACCACTAGAAGAATCACCAGAAAAGTGGGTTTGTTTGAATACTTTTCGCGATCTACCATACGATGCGATGACACTTCTAGAAAATGTGATCGATCCCAGTCACGTCCCTTTTACCCATCATCGTTCTGTAGGAAATCGCGCTAACGCTAGTCCAGTTGAATTGGAGTTAGTTTCCTCTGGTAAACATGGTTTTACTGGAGTGTGGATAGAAGGTCCTCGTCGAGGAACTTTAGGCAAACAAGATACGACATTTATCGCACCAGGATTAATGTGGCACGATCTAACCTCTAAACAGTTTGGCAGAACTTTGACGGTTGTTTATGCAACTCCAATTCGCAAAGGTGAGTGTCGATTGTTTGCTCGCTTTCCCTTCCAATTTTCCTCAAAAATACCCAGTCTATTTATCAAATTAACACCGCGCTGGTATTCTCATCTAGGACAAAATGACATTTTAGAAGATGACCAAATCTTTTTGCACCATCAAGAAAGATATTTAGAAGCTAGCGGTGGTAGCCCTAATTTTGCTAAAGCATTTTACTTACCGACTAAAGCCGACTTATTTGTTAATGCCTTGCGTAATTGGGTAAATGAATTTGAAGCCGATCCCTTCCCAGGATCGACTTTATCACCAGTATTAAGCAAAGAACAATTATTAGATCGCTATCATTCCCATACAGTTAATTGTCAAAGTTGTTCCAAGGCATTAAAAGTTATCCAAAAGCTGAGAAAAGCAGCATTAGCGATCGCTCTGTTAGCCTTAAGTACTATCCCGTTCATTAATCTTGTAGCTCAAGAAAGCAGACCTATAGCCGCGATCGCCTCAACTTTAATGATTTTATTTGCTGGTATTTCCTGGTTTGGGTTAGGCAAATTGCAGAAACGTTTTTATCAAGGTAGAGCGATTCCACCAAGAAATTTATAACAAGACTCCAGAATACTTAATTTTAGGTATAGTAGCAGGAATTGTTGACCAAATAGGATTAATCGCCGCTATTAAGAACTTAGACAATAACTGAAAGCTGATAGCTGATAAGCTGATAAGCTTATAGCTACCCTCCCTTTAAGCTGTCTTAACCCGAACTGAGGTTACTTACTTATTATCTGAAACTTAGAGTATAGTAATACTAAATCCGCATCTCAAAACCTACTTATTAATTCTTCCTATTGCCTTTTGCCTTTTGCCTTTTGCCTATCCTGATAAGTAGTCTCTGGTAATCGGATTTGGTATAATTCTGTTCCCTGTCAACTATCATCTTTATGACCGTTATCGCAATCGATTTTGGCACTAGCAATACAGTAGTTAGTATTCTCGAAGCAGATACGGAACAACCACAAACTTTAATGTTTACTGAAATATCTCGTCTATTTAAAGTTAGCGATCGCAGACAAAATTTTCGAGAAGTTTCGGTAATTCCTTGTTTAGTTTTGATTCAGGGAACAGGGGAAATTATTATCGGCGAACAAGTTCGTTCTCAGGATTTAGGAAAAACTCAACCTCAGCGTTTATTTAAAAATTTTAAAAGAGATTTGGTGGCAATTTTTCAAACGATAGCCAGACAAATTGATGGTAAAAATTATAGTTCGCAGGCGATCGCAGAGATATTTATTAAAACTATTTATAGTTACATTCAACAGCAAAATATTCAAGTATCTCAACTAATTTTAACTACTCCTGTAGGAGCATTTGAGCATTATTTAGAATGGTTGAGAGATTTAGGGAATATATTAGCAGTATCTCAAATCAAATTAGTAGACGAATCTACTGCTGCTGCTCTAGGATATGCAGTTCAGTATCCAGATTCTTCGATCTTAGTTGTTGATTTCGGTGGTGGTACTTTAGATTTAAGTTTAGTTCGTACTGTTAAACTAACTCAAGAAAATAATCACAATTTTAAAGCGGAAGTTTTAGCAAAATCAGATGCCTATCTAGGTGGAGAAGATATTAATCTTTGGATAGTTGAGGATTATTTGCGTCAAATTAATTCTTCTCGTCAGGCGATCGGGGAAGTAGGTTGGCAACATTTATTAGAAATATCCGAACGTCTCAAAATTACCCTTTCTAGTCAGGAAGAAGCTACAGAAGTTTGGTTAGATGAAGCTAATAGTATTTCTTACGAATTAAAATTAACGAAAACTAAATTAGAAAAAATATTAGCAAACAATCAGCTATTGGCACAATTAAAAAACAGTTTAGATGAAGTTATTTCGATCGCTTATAGTAAAGGTGTCGATCGACAACAAATAGAACATGTATTGTTAGTAGGTGGTAGTTGTTTAATTCCCGCAGTACAACAGTTAATAATTGCTTATTTTGGTGCAGAAAAAGTTAAATTAGATAAGCCTTTTGAAGCTGTATCTCATGGCGCTTTAGCAGTTAGTCAACTCACAGAAATAAACGATTATTTACGACACAGTTATGCGATTCGTCTTTGGGATGCTCATCATAAAAGCTACAATTATTTTACCCTTTTTGAAGCAGGGAGTATTTATCCTTGTTGTCGCCAAGAACCAGTAATCTTACAAGTGGCAGTAGAAGGACAAACAGAAATTCGCTTAGATATTGGGGAAGTAGCGCAAATATCAGAAGCTGAGGTGATTTTTGACCAATTTGGCTCAATGACTAGTTCTCAATTACTCAAACACGCTGCTTATCGTTCTCTAGAGAGTCACGATCGACAGATTTGCATTGCACATTTAAATCCCCCAGGAGAATTAGGGATCGATCGCATTTCAGTTCAATTTGAAGTCGATCGCGATCGAGTGTTATTGGCAACTGTTAAGGATTTGTTAACAGGAAAGTTGTTAGTGAATAGAGAGGCGATCGCGAAGTTACAATAATTAACCCGAACTGAGGTTATTTATCCCATTTTTCAGATTCTTCAGCCGCTTTAAATGATTTAACAGGATTAACTTGATAGGTAGAAGGAACAATTTCTAATTGACGGGGTTTGGGTTTTTCGATCGCCAGATTGCGATCTGCTTTTCCTCGACGGCGATCGCTAGTACGTTCTTCGCTAGTTTCTTCTGCAATCACTTCATATAAAACTGCTAACTTATTTTTATTATTGCCCTTCCGCAAAACTCGACCGAGACGTTGGACGAATTCTCTTGTCGAACCTGTACCCGATAAAATAATCGCAATGCGTGCATCTGGTACGTCTACCCCTTCATTAAGTACGTGAGAAGTGACTAAAGTTTTATACTCCCCTTCGCGAAATCCTTTGAGAATGTCGTGGCGTTCTTTGACTGGGGTTTGATGGGTAATGGCGGGAATGAGAAATTCTTGGGAAATCCGATACACTGTGGCATTATCATTAGTGAAGATGAGAATTCTCTCTGGATAGTGTTGACAAATCAAATCGCAGAGAACTCTTAATTTTGCCTCTGTACCTGAAGCAATTTCTTTCGCCTCTCGATGGGCTAACATTGCCCTTCTACCTTCGCTATTTCGGGCGCTAGCTTGGACGAATAACTGCCAACCATTCAAACTACCAAGGGATATTTTTGACTGGCGTAAAAACTGATTGCGAACTTCGATCGCCCGTTGGTAAATGGCTCTTTCTTGAGGCGATAATTTTACTTTAATCTGCACTACTTTATGTTCTGCTAGCGCATCTCCAGAAAGTTCTGCCGAAGTCTTACGATATACTACTCTACCAATAAGTGTATCTAAATCTCGATGAGAACCATCAGTACGTTCGGGAGTTGCAGTCAATCCCAAACGATAAGGGGCGATCGCGTATTCAGCAATGACTTTGAAAAAGTCTGTGGGTAGATGATGGCATTCATCAAAAATTAGTAAAGCATAGCGATTGCCAAGATTTTCTGCTTGAATTGCAGCACTATGATAAGTAGCAATCAAAATTGGTGTGCGATCGTGGGAACCTCCTCCCAATAATCCTAATTCAATGTCGGGAAAAGCTGCTTCCATCTGTGCATACCACTGATGCATTAGATCTAAGGTAGGTACCACAATTAAGGTAGTACGAGGAGTAGATTGCATCGCCAATTGTGCTAAATAGGTTTTTCCCGCCGCAGTCGGTAAAACTACCACTCCCTTTCTTCCCGCCTGTTTCCAGGCTAACAAAGCTTCCCCTTGATGGGCATAGGGTTCCATCTCGTAACTAGAATTAAGTTCTAGGGAATAAAATTCTTTAGCCTCATCCTCAAAACCAATCTCTGCTGCTTGCATCGTTTCGATCAAAGGACGATAGTAAATAGCAGGAATGCGAAATTTTTCAACGCGATCGTCCCAAGTAGCATAATCTAACCAAGCTTTTCCTCTTGGTGGTGGGTGCAGTGTTAAAGTCCCTCGATCGAATTTTAATTTGGGAATACGAGACATCTCGATCTAGTTTAGAGAGCAACAATAATAATATCAGCTATCAGCAGGGGTCAGGGACTAGGGGTTAGGGAGACAGGGGAGAGGGGGAGACTGGGGGACTGGGGGACTGGGGGACGAGGAGAAAAGTAGCAAGTAAAAAAAGGCCTTAGTCGATTGCTACAGATTTTGATTATTTGATTTAAAATTTTT
>CAZJTL010000082.1:0-8976 GCA_964548905.1 uncultured bacterium
CTTGTTTCTAAAAAGTCCTCACAACCCCCAATTCCCAAAAAAAGACTATAACGCTGCTCCCGGGTATGTGGGGGTTCGGGTTTTGGGGCTAGGGGATAGGGATTAGGGTGTGGAGTGTAGGGGAGAGTGGAAGACTAGGGGACGGGGAGAAACGAACAACAAATAACAAATAACTAACAACTAATCACCAATGAACAATGAACAAAAATACCATCTGCCAGCCTGTTCGCTTTATTGACAAATTGGAGATAGAAGCTAAGGCGATCGAGATTTTGTTGCAAATGCAGCAAACGCCAAGTTACGTACCCAAATTTCCTCTCGATGCAAGTAGGGTTGCTGAGTTTTTGGGTTTGGATCTAGTTTGGGATAGTATTCCTAGTGACAGTCAGGGTTCGATCGCGGCGAGAATTTTACCTTTAGAACGTCTGATTGAGATTAACGAAAATATTCCTTCATTGAGGGGAGGATTTGGCGAATCTACGATCGCTCATGAAATTGGACATTGGGTATTGCATATAGATCCTATTCAGGTCGATCGCTATTCGCGGATGAGAAGAAAAGGAATCGAAATTCAAGTCGAACCGCTTTTATGTCGTAGCGAAAGTAGTATAGATCGCCTCGAATGGCAAGCGCAGTATTTTGCAGGTTGCCTATTAATGCCTCAATACAAATTGCTCGAACTGCAACAAGGACAAGATTTAACCCAATGGCGACATCTTTACAAACTCGCCGATGAATTTGGTGTAACCATCTCTAACCTTGTTAATCGCCTTCGAGATTTGGGTTGGATTTACATAGCCAATCAACGCCGCCAAATCTATTTAGGTGAAGCCGCACCAATTGGGATTAGAACATAGATGTTCGTGATTTATAGCAAAAAGGACAACAGGATTGACTCTAAGCCCTACTTTTGCCTCTTGCCTTTTGCCTTTTGCCTCTTGCTGCCTGCTCCCTGCTCCCTGCTCCCTGTTAATTGTTAACTAAGCTAAAGTCTCTGGACAATAACCCAATCCTCTAGTAAATTGTTGGCGGAATGCTTCGATCTCTTTAGTATCTGGACTGCCATGAGAAACTATAGCCACTTGATAGCGACGCATTACTTCTACCAAAGATTGACCCGTTTCTAGACTCCAAAAGACCATCTGCAAACGAGTTTCTGGGTCGTAGCTAATACCCAACTCACTCATAAAGGCGCGAAAATCTCCATGTTGAGTAGAGGTAAGAGATTGTTTAAATTTAACTTTAACAATCCAACCGTCAATTTGATGAACTACCGTCATTGAAGAGACGGGTAAATGATTCATAATGCGGAGATACTCTACCACCCGCAAAGTTAAACTAGCGTTAGCTAGAAAATAGATGTAATCCATCAGTTGTCTCTTTTCTCCTAGCTGCTGGAATTCTCTCTTATCTAGTTTCGCCTGGAATATACTACTACCGCTAGGGGAAAAGCACCCGATTTCCTAATTTGAGAATGGGGGATCTTACCCAATTTTCCCGTAAGTGACACCTAAGTGTTTTCATGGACTCGATCGGTTATTCTGAATTCTTAGATTGTTGAATAGTCAAAGTAATGAATGACGATCTAATTTTGTCAAACTACAATTATCATTTACCTTCAGAGTTAATTGCTCAAACTCCAGTAGTACCAAGAGATAGTTCTCGTCTGTTGGTAGTAGATTCACCGACTACCCATCATCACCGTATTTTCCACGAGTTGTCAGATTGGCTTTTACCAGGCGATTTACTTGTTCTTAACAATTCTCGCGTCATTCCAGCCAGACTGTACGGACGTAAATCTACAGGGGCTGCTGTAGAAATTTTACTACTTGAAGAAAAAAGTCCCAACTGTTGGTTGTCTCTAGTCAAGCCTGGTAAGCGTTTTAAGCTTGGTACAGAAATTTGGTTTGATACTTGTCAAGATGAAGTTAGCGATCGCCAACCTTTATTAAAAGCTAAAGTAATCGATCGCGATCTAATTACTGGCGGACGGATATTGCAATTTGAATTCGATAGTAATCTTTCTTTTTGGGATCTTCTCGATAAATTAGGAGAAGTTCCTTTACCTCCATATATTAGCGACCATAGCTCACAACCATCTCAATATCAAACAGTTTATGCCGATCGCCCTGGTTCGGTAGCAGCACCAACAGCAGGTTTGCATTTTACTGAAGAACTATTACAAACGCTCAATGCCAAAGGTATTCAAACAACTTATGTAACTCTGCACGTAGGCGTAGGCACATTTCGTCCTGTGGAAACAGAAGACATTACCCAACACATAATGCATCAAGAATGGGTAGAAATCTCTGAAGCGACAGCAAAGTTAATTGCAGATACTAAAGCTAGAGGAGGAAGAGTGATTGCCGTAGGAACAACAGCAGCACGATCGCTCGAAAGTATGGCAGTCAATGGGAAGCCAGAATTTTCTGCCTTTCGGGGTAAAACAAACCTATTCATTTATCCTGGCTATCAGTGGCAGGTAGTAGATGGTTTGATTACCAATTTTCATTTACCCTGTTCGAGCTTGTTAATGTTAGTCAGTGCTTTAATCGGTCGTCAGCGCTTGTTGAATTTGTATCAAGAGGCGATCGCCGAAAAATATCGCTTTTATTCTTTTGGAGATGCGATGTTGATTTTTTTAGATTGAATCTTTACTTTACCAGAGAAAAAATTTAGAGAAAGATCGGCTATCTTTATTAGTATGCTGGCGATCGTTCTTTGGGTAGATGGCGATGAAAAAGTTTTTACTAATTGGATTAGTTCTGTTAGGTCTGTGTTTTGCCCTGTTTAATTTTAAGGGCTTGGCAGATCGAGGAACATTCGATTCGATCGTGATTGATTTTCGCGAAGATATTTCTACCGCAGAAATCACTCAAGAATTAGAGGCGATCGCTAAACAATTCAAGCAAGAAGCCACTCTCAATAGTATCTTTTCCGTTGACGATCGCGTCTACGTCATCAAGGGCGATGCCAAACTGATCGCAGCTTTAAAAAATTCTCCCCTTGGTCGAGATACAGAATATATCGAACCCAACTACATCTACAGTCAATTGGAGATCCCTGACGATCCTGAATACCACAAACAATGGAACTTCCGCAGCATCAACGTCGAACAAGCTTGGGATAATAGCAAAGGCAAAGGTGTCACTGTCGCTGTCATTGATACTGGTGTTAGTCGAGTTCCCGATTTAAAAGCGACTGAGTTTGTTGAAGGTTACGATTTTGTCAACGATCGCATTGATGCTTCTGATGATGTCGGACATGGAACCCACGTAGCAGGAACGATCGCCCAATCGACTAATAACGGTTACGGAGTGGCTGGCATTGCTTACGAAGCTAAATTAATGCCCATTAAAGTACTAGCTGCTAGTGGTGGCGGTACTGTTGCCGATATTGCCGAAGGAATTCGCTTCGCTGTCGATCGCGGTGCTGATGTAATTAATATGAGTCTTGGTGGTGGTGGTGAAAGTAAACTGATGCAAGAGGCGATCGACTATGCCCACGGCAAAGGTGTAGTGATTATCGCTGCGGCAGGAAATTCCAACCAAAATGCCTCCGCTTATCCCGCCCGCTATCCTCATGTTATCAGTGTGGCGGCTACCGATGCGGCTGGAGTCAAAGCCCCCTATTCTAACTTTGGTGCAGGAGTTGATATTTCTGCTCCTGGTGGTAGCGAAACTGGTAAGATTTTGCAAAATACGATCGATCCCAAAACTGGGGAGTCAGCTTTTCTAGAATATCAGGGAACTAGTATGGCAGCCCCTCACGTAGCTGGAGTTGCTGCTTTGGTTAAAGCTGCTGGAATCGAACAACCAGATCAAATCAGAAAAATCTTATTACAATCAGCGCGTAAAGTTGAACAAGATCCTCTCAATCATTTCGGCGCAGGACATTTAGATGCCAATCTTGCCGTCAAACTCGCCCTCAAAGGACAAATCACCTTTCAAGATTTCTTTCGTTGGTTGCGCGATAACGGTTATCTCAATCTTCGTTTTTGGATTGATGGTGGTGCAGTTGCCCTCTTACCAAAAATTGCGATGGTATTGGGTTCATATTTATTAGCCTGGTTCTTACGCAACTATTTACCAATGAGTTTAGCCTTGAATTGCGGCTTGGTTGCTGGTAGTTCTGGCTTGTTTTTCTTACGTGGTTTCTATATTTTCGATCTACCTCAATGGCCCTTCCGTGTTATGGGTAGTTCTATTCCCGAACTGGGCAATGTAGTTACAGGCGGTGTCAGTTTAAATCCTCTGTTTGCTAGTGTTTTGATTCCTTTCTGTTTAATTGCCTTGCTATCTGGTGATAAAAGTTGGAAACAATTTGCGATCGGTGCCACGATTGGAGTAGCGGCTTGTTTGGCTATTAGTGCTTTCGTCGCACCTGCTGTTTGGGGTATGGGAGATGGCGCGATCGCCAGAGGTTTTCTAATGATTAATGCTTTACTTTGTTTTGGTTTAGCTAAATTAGCAAGCACAGGAGAAGAAAAAGCTATTTAAAAAAATACCGCCAACTTTTTTAGTAAGAGGCGGTTTTTTCTCGGTCAAGTTTTAAAACTAACCTAGAAAATTTATTTGTTAACCAGAAAATCTAATTTACATTGAAGAACCTAAGCCAGCGTAAGCACCGTAGAAAAACGTGCCAACAACTGCAATTACGCCCAAACCAGCGATAGTTGCTACTAGCCACAATGGAATTCTGCCTTCTGCAAACATTATTTTTTCCTCCTCATTGCTGTTAAAGAATAGTTAATTAAATCCAGTTAGTTAAAGAAATAGCTGGAAAATAAAATACCAAGAACAGCTACTAGAAGTAAACCTAAGTATAAAGAAGTACGGTTTAATTCTACTGGCTGTCTGTTAGGATTAGTGTTTCTGTCCATTAGTTGCTCCTATCTTTGAATGAATTGCATAGCGGCGATCGCGCCAAGGAAGAAAACAGTAGGTACGGCAAGAGTATGAACTGCCAACCATCTGACTGTAAAAATAGGATAGGAAACTGGTTGATTAGCAGGACTATTAGTCATGATTTTTTACCTTTTTTATCTGAATTTATTTGTTAAACTCTGTGATTTGTTGTCCAGCTTTATAGCGATCGCTGACGATGGGAATTTCTACACGATCTTGAGTGAAATACTCGTTAGGACGAGGCGTTCCAAATACGTCGTATGCTAGACCAGTCTGGACAAACAACCATCCAGCAATAAACAACATAGGGATAGTAATGCTATGAATTACCCAGTAACGAACACTAGTAATAATATCCGTAAACGGACGCTCTCCAGTAGTACCTGCCATTAAATGTTCTCCTTCAATTATGAGATTTTAAAACTCAATTTATATAATACGAAAGTGCTGACTTCTCAACAAGCAGCAGACAAGATTATGCTGCGGCTGCGGGTGGTTCATATTTAAGTAAAACACCTCTTTGACCCAAAACAAATCCAGTTTCAGGTGAAGTAAACACAACTTTGTAGAAATTAGATGGAACATCTTCTACTTCTCGGTCTTTTTGCCAAGTTTGTCCACCATCAAAACTACAAAGTAAATTCCCACTACCACCAGCAAGCCAAATTTCTTCAGGATTGCGGAAAGCCACATCTAAAAAGCCCCAGCTTGTAGAAGCTTCAGGATATTTAACTTCTTCCCACTCTTCAAAATTATTGGGCTGGCTAAATTGTATTTGACCGCCACGCGCAATTAACCATAAACGATTATCTGCGGTAAAGCCCATATTTTGCAAGCGGCGAGAAGAGTTACGATTGTGGGGAGTCCATTCACTTTGACCTGGTTCCCAAGTAGAGTAAAAGTTACCTCTGGCGGAAACAGCTACGTATTTACCGTCAGCAGAGCGACTAATGTTACGTGCTACCCCTACCGCTCCTTCTACCAAGGCTTTCCAATTGCGACCGCCATCTGTTGTTTTGTAGATTGCGCCTAAATTGGTGATCATTTCTGCTGATGATTTGCCTAAAGCAACAATGCCGTATGGCGCACCTGGTAGTTTGGAACTAAGGGGAATTCGCGACCAAGATTTACCGCCATCATCTGTGTGCAATAAGATCGACGGTTCACCGACAACCCATCCTTCTTGTCCGTTAAAGCTAACATCATTAAAGCTTACTTTCTCATCACCAAGGTCTAATACTCTTTGTTCCCAAGTATTGCCTCCATCAGTCGTCTCAAATAACGCCGCTTGAGTTCCTACTACCCAACCGTGCTGAAGATTGTCAGTAAAAGCTATATCTGCTAGAGATGCTTCTGTAGGTAAGCCGATCGCTTTCCAAGGGTTATAGCTAGCTGAAGGAAGACTACTACAGCTAATACACAATAAGGAAACTGACAATAATATTAAGATTTGTTTCAGTTTTTTCACAAATAAGTCCATAGATATCGAACAACTGATGTTGGTCTGTATACTCCCTAAAATTTAGATTTTTATCAAATCGATCGAGTTAGCCTAAGCCATATAAGCTTAGGAAAAATAGAAAAGCGAGTGCTAGAGCGCCAAAAATTAACAGGTTTTTTTGCCCTGGAGTCAAACGGTTGACTCCTAAACCATAATTAAGGTTTTCCTGAAAGCCAGAAGGCGCATCCGAAGCACCGATATTAATAAATTGATTGCGACGAACGCCGCATACTGGACAACGCCAGTCTTCTGGTAAATCTTCAAATTTTGTACCAGCAGCAATATTGGTCTTGCTATCTCCTTTGCTTGGTTCGTATACGTAGCCGCACGAACGGCATTCGTAACTAGCAGGAGCAAGCTCGGCTAGTGTTTTTTCTTCAGGTCGATCGCTCATTGCTAATGTAAAGCAATTATTAAAATATCTGTTACAAATTATCGCACAAAGTACAACTTTGCTAATTTTTTATTGTCGATCGCTAATTGTTCATAGTTCATAGTTCATAGTTCATTGCTCGTGGTTCATTACTGACAAACGATCGCTGACAACAAACAACAAACAACAAACAACAAACAACTAAAAACTATTCTTGAAAAGTTTTAACCGTTCCATCGGGATCGAAAACCAAACGCACGATCGGGCTTTGTTGCTCTGGAAAGGGAGAAATAAATGATTCTCCCATTAAAGGAATGTTGGTGCGATCGAGATAAATTTCTGAGGTTTTTCCTAGAGGAATAATGCTCTTAATCGAACCGTTACTATTAAGCATCAATCGATATTCGATCGTCTGGGTTAAACCTGCGGGAGTTTTCCAGCGCTTTTGAAAGTAGTCTTTAATTTCAACCAACTGGGGAATTTTCTCTAAAGCGCGATCGGGGTTATAGTTGGCAGCAGTTAACTTAACGCGATCGCTTGCTTTTGCCGATTCTGATGCCAACTCCCCAGCAGCAGGAGTTTTGGTAGTATTTTCGGGTTCAGAACTAGGATTGCTAGACTGCGGTACTAATGCTGGTAACTTAGGTAGTTGAATCGGTTCATTATTTGCATTATCGCTAGACTCTGGTTTTGGCGGAGGTACTGGTAGAGCAATTGCTTTTTTAGATGAATCAGGCGAGATCGCTACAGTTTGTTTAGAGCCTTGGGAAAGAATAAAACTTTGAGACGGTACAGGATATTTGGAGAAATCGGGAATATTAGGTGGTGGCGGTTTGGGGCGATCTACTGGCGGTGGAGGAGGTAATCTTTCCGCAGAAGCTAGAGTTTCTGGTAATTTTGGTGATGGTGTAGTTGGCGATTGTGAAGGTTCTGGGGGCAAAACATCAGGTAAATTAGCATTATTGCCTGTATTTTCTCCACTAGAAGAAGCGATCGAATTAGTTTGAGCAGATTGCTGGCTAAAAAGTCCAAGTCTCGTACTAGCTAATCCTACAGCTACAAGTAAAACTGCGGCTGCACCTGCCCAAATTGGTATTACCGAACGG
The DNA here is from genome assembly GCA_964548905.1 of uncultured bacterium. Classification (GTDB taxonomy): domain Bacteria; phylum Cyanobacteriota; class Cyanobacteriia; order Cyanobacteriales; family Xenococcaceae; genus CAZJTL01. Next base: position 7,888 of record CAZJTL010000082.1, read on the forward strand.
CGATCGCTTGTATTTAAATCTGGTAAGGCTTCAATTTCGACACGATATTTATCTAATGCGTTAGCAAGATCGAATAATTGGGTGGCACTTAGTTCAATTTTTGCTTCTGAAGTTGTTGGAGCTAGGGAACCAAAATGCAACTGATGACTCAAAAGTCCTTGTGCTTGAAGGTAGGGACGATGAGAAGTAGATTCTGAATTTTGAGGTAAAGTTTCTTTGGCGTTGGTTTCGATCGCCAGATCGGTTTCAGTGTGTCGATCGCCTGAGTGAGAAGCTTCTGGTTCGGTTATTGAAGCTAGAGGCATTTGAGTAACAGATTGCCCCAAAAAATCCTTAACATAATCGGTGACTGCATCACAAAGTATTTCCAATTGTTCGCGATCGCCAGAGATAGTTATTGGTTTTTCTTGAATAATTCTAGGATCGTCAAAGCTTAGCTTAAAACGTAAGTCTTTTAATAAAGTACGTCCTGCCCATCGAGACAAAGGAGAGCTTTTCGCTAAAATCTCCAATGTACAAGTCGGTGGAGTATAACGTCTAATGACTGAATGCGAAGCTAACATGATTTGTGATTGTTGTTTGTTATTAGTTTTTGGTTAATGGCTATTTGTTAAAATAATTAGACTAACGAGATCGATCGAGCAGAGCTAACCAGAGACGGCGATGACCGTTTTCTGCGCTATAGAATAATAAATCGATTAAAAGCTTAAATCCCAGTTGATATAGTTTCTTAAATTCATCTGGATTTATCTCTGCCATGCGTTCCTGATAGGTATTAGTAAAATTATCGAGATAATCTCCTAGTAAAGCACTACGATGAGGTTCTCGCTCTTGCTCCGTCATTTGTTCGAGCAAACTGACAGCACGACGAATTAGTTCTTGATGTTCGCGAGCAAGATGGCAAATAATTAAAACCAGCGATCGCGCTTCTTCCACATCCAGTTTTTTTCTCCCACCCGAACTCTTTCGCAAGGGATTGGATTGACGCAAACGCCACAAAGAAACGCGATCAGCAACTACCTCTTCTAAACCTAAATCTTGCGCTGCTTTTAAAATTGCTTCAGAGCTTAGATTGGCTAAAGCTTCCAA
>CAZJTL010000082.1:8986-13783 GCA_964548905.1 uncultured bacterium
ATAGCACTAAATCAAGATGAGCTTTAATATTATCCAACTGCTGAGCATCTGGTGTTTGAGGCAAAATTAGATCTTCCCGCCTGGGAGCAGGTGAGTTTTGACGAACAGTTGGGCGCATAGTTATAGATTAGTCAATCGCTTAGACTTTGGTTAGTCTGTTACAGAAAAGGGAACAGTTTTTAGGGATTAGGGGTTAGGGGTTAGGGGCTAGCGGAGACAATTCGCAATTCTCAGTTCGCAATTCGCAATTCGCAATTAAAAAAACTTCAGACTTTAGACTTTAGACTTTAATTTTCTTCTGCCTTGTGCCTGGGAGCCTTCTGCCTTCAATGAACAATGAACAATGAACCATGAACCATGAACAAACAACAAACAACAAACAACAAACAACAAACAACAAACAACAAACAACAAACAACAAGTAAAATGACTTGTTAAGACTAAAATAAGTTTCAATCAATTAGTAGAGCAATTTTGCCTGTGGTTGAACCTGCTTCTAAGGTTTGATGAGCAACTGCTGCTTGTTGGAGAGGAAAGGTTTGACTGAGATGAATTTTTAATTTTCCTTCGTCAATCCAATTGGCGCATTGTTGTAAGATTTCTGTTTGATGCTGTTGTGCTGCAACTAGTCCTTGCAACATAGGAGTTAGCATTAATTCCAAACTAATCCTCAGATTGCGATTGCGAGCAACTTTTAAATTGCCTTGAGTATAGTCTGGTTCCAAAATGGTTACTAAATCTCCATAAACTTTAACTGCTCCGCAACTATCAAAAAAAGTTTTGCCTCCCACTGTATCAAAAGCAATATCTACCCCTTTACCCTCAGTCCAATCCCAGCTAGCTCGAACAAAATCGGTTTGCTTGTAAAGGATAGTTTCGTCAGCACCAAGTTGCAATGCCAATCGCGATTTGTCGCTAGAGCCAACTGTAGTAATTACTTCTGCCCCTTTAAGTTTAGCTAATTGAATTGCTACATGACCAACGCCGCCAGCACCAGCATGAATGAGTACTTTTTGTCCTGCTTGTAATCTAGCGCGATCGAATAAAGCTTCCCAAGCTGTAATTAAAACTAAAGGCGCAGCAGCAGCTTCAGCGAAAGATATAGTTTTAGGTTTAGCTGCTAGAAATTTTTCATCTATTACTGTTAATTGTGCGTAATTTCCCGTTCCTTTTTTTCCCAAACCACCAGCACAGAAGTAAACCTCATCTCCTGGTTTAAATTTAGTAACTTGAGAACCTACAGATTTAACTATACCAGCACCATCACAACCGAGAATGGCTGGCATATCTTGAGGATAAAATGTACCTCGACTACGGATCTTAGTGTCGATCGGATTAATTCCAGCAGCTTTTAATTGAATCAGAATTTCTGTAGGATTGGTAATTTCGGGTTCTGGAATTTCCTGCAATTGTAATACTTCAGGTACTCCAGCGGCAGTCATGACAATAGCTTTCATCTGGCGATCGCGAGCGAAATTAATGAGTTGCTTAGTTATTTCATTATCTAATGGGATAAGCCCTTTTTCCTCAATGAGCAATGAACTATGAACAATTAGCCATTAGTCATCAGTAATCTCCTACTTATTACTTATTTTCTAGAGCGTAGTTTTACTTGGAAATAGGGATAAATATCTAGGAATTCTCCTAATGGTAGAGAAAGCTTTAAGATTGGCTCTAACTATGGGATCGCTTGGAACGACAATATTAGCGGCAATGTCAAAGTCGATCTTTATAAAGGTGGAAGTTTCTTAAAGAATATTTTTGCTACTACTGCTAGCGATGGAAACGAAACCTGGACGATCGGTAAAGACATCTTAGCTGGTTCTGACTATTCAATTAAGATTGTTAGTTCAGGTAACAATAATATTTTCGGTCTTGGTTCTAACTTTAATGACTATGACCGACAAGGTAATCTAGTTGCCGAAAATGTTGCCGATAATGTTGTAGAAGGTCATACCATTTCTCAAAAGTAACAAGAGACTTAGTAGAAGGTAAGGCAACAGGCAACAGGCAACAGGCAACAGATTAATTAAGGGTTTACAAGTTTTTTCCTATTAAAAAATAATTTGCTCATGTATCTAGCTAGTTTCGAGAATTGGTATCACGTTTATGTGCTAGTTGGTTACGACTCTGACACTAAAACCTTTAAATTATTTAATCCTTGGGGAATTAATGGGGGGTGGGATGAAAATCTCAACTTCAAACCTGGGATATTAAATTTAACTGCTCAGGAAATCTTAGAAAGTTTTGAAGAGTGGACTTTCACTGTTTGAAAAAAGGCAGGAGGCAGGAGGTAAATAAGTCTGAAGTCGTAGGGGCTTTCTTGCCATTCGCCCCTACTGAAGTCTGAAGTTTTTTTAATTGCTCCTGGCGAACCCGCGCTACTGCACGGGTGAATTGCGAATTGTTTTCCCTACTTGCTACTTAGGGCAACCACAAGGGATTGCCCCTACTTCCTACTCCTTGTCCTCAAGAGGCTTTTTCAAAACTGTCCGCTAAATCTGGGTACTGGCTTAAAATCCAAGCGTTCTGATGGTTCATCAAAGATAGTTAGCTCGTTTGGTTTAAAGCGTTTGATTGTGGTGGCGATCCCTTTAGCACCTTCGCCTTCTAAGTCTTCAAGATAGCCACTCAAAGCAGATTTGGCATCGTTGATATTTAAGAAAGGTCCAAAATAGTAAGTGCATTTAGGATTGTCTGTCTTGACTTCTGCCCAGTAAGCTAACCCTAAAGAATCCAAAATTGTTATTAACGTTTCTTTCATTTTTATTTCGCTCCTGCTTGCTCAAATTGTTGTAATTAAATACATTCGTTATTAATTGATTACTTTTATAGATATTTTGTTACATTTACCTCAAAGTTTAATCAAAAATCAAGTATTTTGTCTAATTCAATCGCTCATTTGTGAGAAGAATCAATCGATATTGGTTGTAAGTAATTCTGTGGGGATCGTCTTTGACTGTAGATTTCGTAAAGAGCGATCGCTGCCGCTACTGAAGCATTGAGGCTAGGTGTTTTACCTGCGAGGGGAATAGATACTAACAAGTCGCAGTTACGTTGAGTTAATAGGCTTAGTCCTTCTCCTTCAGAACCTACGACTAATCCTATCGCACGTTGACAATCAACACTGTGTATTAAGTTACCACTTTGAGCCACAGTACCATAAATCCAAAATCCTGCCTCTTTTAATTCTTCGAGAGCGCGACTAAGATTAATTACTCTAGCCACAGGAAAATGCTCTAGCGCACCAGCCGCCACTTTCATTACGGCTGAAGTAATACCAACAGCGCGTCTTTGAGGGATTACTAAACCTTGCGCTCCCATTGCTTCTGCGGTACGAATAATTGCACCCAGGTTTTGGGGATCGACGATCCCATCAGCAATAACGATGACAGGATTTTTGGTTTTAGCTTTGGCTAATTGAATCAGTTCGCCTAAATCCATATATTCATGGGGAGCAACCTGAGCAATGACTCCTTGATGATTGGCTCCTTGAGAGAGGAGATCGAGACGGTTAATACTTACTTCATCAATGACGGTACCATTTGCCTTAGCATCCGCTAACAAAGTGTGAAAACGGCGATCGTAGCGCAATTTACTAGTAATCCAGATGCGATTGATTTGGCGTTTGCTCTCTAATACGGCTAAAACCGAATGACGACCGTAAACTAGATCGTTATCATTATTCTCATTCTCGATTTCTGTGGTTTCTGCGATCGCCTTGGCTGGTATATCTGGCTCGACTTTAGGTTTACTATCTGTCAGATCGAGCTTTTTTTTGACAATTGGCTGAGCCAATTGGCGTTTTTTGGGAAATTGACGGAAATTTGAGGAATTCTTCTGGCTATTATGTCTGCGATCGGGGCGTTTGTCTTTCATCTTTCTAGTAATTATTTAAAAAATTAATCGCTCGAATTCTTTTCTTTAAACTTTTATCGCCACCGCATCTTGTCTTGATTAACGCAGAAGTGTAACTAAATAAAGTAGCGATCGTCAAGTTCGATTTTTTTGAGCAGCAAATTCAGACGTTGGGGATCTTTAAGGTAGAGATAACCAATCAGCGTTTCTAAACTACTTGCTTGTTGATAAATTTCAGGAGATAAACGACGAGGATGCCCTTTTACTGCATTACGTCCTCGTCTGAGAATTTCTTTTTCTGCTTGGGTCAGATCTGGCTCAAGCGTTTTTAAATAAGCCGCCTGAGTTTCGGCTCTGACTTGAGCTACAACTTGGTTATGGTAATCGGCAATACGTTTAGGCGGCAATAAATAACGAGTGCGAATATAAAGTTCAAAAACTGCGTCTCCAATATAAGCTAGAGAAGCTGGTGATAAGCGCTCTAGATCGGTTGCAGTTTCAGGATTAACACCATTAACCTCTAATAATATTTCTACCCAAGTAAGAGCCGAGGGAGTGAGCTTAAAGTTTTCTTGCTCTTGTGAGTTCACCTTTTTGACGTTAGCTTTTAATATTCTCTATAGCAACTTCTACTGAAGGCTGAAGAGATAGAAATTTTTCTAAACGAACTAGTTTGACCGTTTGAGTCACACGAGCATTGGTGACAATTTGTAAACTTCCACCACCACTTTGAGCCTTCTTTACTAGCTGCACAAGAGCTCCCAAACCCGAACTATCGATAAAGTCGATTTGGGCAAGAACTAAAATTACGTCTTTAGGTCCTTCGTCAATGCACTGACCGACAACTTTCCGAAAAGTTGGTTCGGAAAAAGCGTCTAATAAGCCAGTCAGACGGAATATTTGATGATTTTTCCTGACTTCGCGAGTGCCTCTTAAGCT
>CAZJTL010000082.1:13793-19582 GCA_964548905.1 uncultured bacterium
CTGACTGTCAGGTTTAGTTGCTCTGGAATAGTTTCCTCCTAAACTTTAGCTGTAATTAGCCACCTTGATGCCAAATAAAATTTCGACACCAAGCGGCAACCTAGTCAATGGTACAGTATAACGCACTTTAAAAGGGAACAACGGCGCTCAATACGTTGACGCAGGTTCTCCGTCCGCGCCTTGGGAACAGGAAACAGAGAATAGTCAGGTTTTGGGCGAGATGAGACGTTTTAAAGATTTAATTGGTGTTCTTTCATCAAGTCTACGAATTTTGAGAACAAATAATCAGCATCGTGGGGCCCTGGGCTAGCTTCTGGATGATACTGTACGGAGAAGAAGGGGAGATTTTTGTGTTTTAATCCTGCTACCGTGCGATCGTTCAAATTTAAGTGAGTAATCTCAATGTCAGCCGCCAAAGAATTGGCATCGATCGCAAATCCATGGTTTTGGCTGGTAATTTCTACCTGTTGTCGTAAACCACAAGGCTGATTCAAGCCTCGATGTCCAAATTTGAGTTTAAATGTTTCTGCTCCCAAAGATAGACCGAGAATTTGGTGTCCCATACAAATACCAAAAGTCGGTTTTTTCGCTGCCATTAAGTTTTTAACCGTTTCGATTCCTTCTGTGACTACGGCGGGATCTCCTGGTCCATTAGAAAGAAAAATTCCGTCAGGGTTGTATTTGAGAATTTCCTCCGCAGGTGTATTAGCAGGAACGACGATTACTCGACAGCCATAGCTTGCCAAACGTTTGAGGATATTACGCTTGACTCCAAAATCAATAGCGACAACGGTAAAAGAGCGATCGAGGTTGGTATTAGCTGGAGCAAATTCCCAAACCGTTTCGGTGGATTCAGACCATTCGTAAATCTCTTCGGTTGTCACCTCTTTCACCAAATTCAATCCTGCCATATTTGGCGCTTCACTGACTAGGCGTAGTAGTTCTTGAGGATCGAGAATTTCAGTAGAAATCCCACCGTTAATTGCGCCAGTGGTTCTAATTTTACGAGTCAGAGCGCGGGTATCGATTCCGTAAATACCTGGAATGTTATGTTCTTTCAGGTATTCTGTCAGAGATTGTTTCGATCGCCAGTTGCTCGGACGATGACAAATGTTGCGAGCGATCGCCGCTTTAATGTAAGGACGTTGCGATTCTTCGTCTTCGGGATTTACTCCTGTATTTCCTAGTTCGGGATAGGTAAAAGTAACTATTTGACCGTAGTAGCTAGGATCGGTCATCACTTCTTGATATCCAGTCATTCCCGTATTGAATACCACCTCTCCTACCGTAGTTCCGCTAGCGCCAAATGACCAACCTCGATAAGAACTTCCATCAGCCAGAACTAGTAATGCTGGTGCAGCCTCGGATATAGGCATAAGTAATATTTAGCAATAAAAAACTAATGATTACTTTATCAGTAAAATACCAATGATTACCTGTTGAGAATAAATTAAAAAAAATTAGGCTTTCCTCAAAAAAAGAGAAACAGGTTTACCTCTAATATTAATGAGACTTTATTGTACAATAAGTAGCTTGGGATAATAAATAGTTTAGATAAGTAACAAGTTAGTTAGATCGACTTTACATTTCTTACAATCTAATTGTACCTTCCGTTTTGAATTAATTTTTGCGCCAGTTTTCCAGCAAAAATTGGTAATTGTTAAAGGTGAGTTGAATTAGCATGAGTCCACGCAAACTGTCTGATGATGATAAGCAAGAAATAATTAATCTGTACAAACAGACAGATGAAACGACTTCAACTTTAGCAACGCGCTATGGAGTCAGTAGCTCGACTATTAGTCGTTTTCTCAAGACTAATTTATCGGAAACAGAATATGAAGATCTAATTCAACAAAAACGACTGGCTAGAACTCCCCATCGCGAACAGGCTATTGAACCTGATATCGATCGACAATTAGAACTCTCGATCGATAACTCTTCAGATAATTTGCAACAGGACAAATCTGACGACTCTGCTCGTTGGAAACGTCGTCGCCAATCAAGACCTCGACAAGCTGAAGAAATTATTAAACAAGAGATTATTAAAATTGAACCCGTCAAAGAGAAAAAAGCAGTGGCGATCGCCGATGTTGCAGTTGAATTAAATCCAATTGTTAACATTGAGAGCAAAACCGAATTGTCACCAGCAGAAGCAGAAGAATTAGACAGAGTAGAAGCTTTTACTCTGGGAGAAATGTTAGGCGAAGAGATTGCGGATCTTGACGATGACGAAGATGACGACGATCTCGATGATGACGCTGATGGTGAAGATTGGAATTTAAACCTTAAATCCAGTTTTGCTCGTACTAAAGTTAAAAATGTTGATATTCGAGTTTTACCTCTATCAAAGGCATCTTTGCCAAAAACCTGCTATCTAGTAGTCGATCGCGCTGCTGAATTGATCGTTTTACCCATGAAAGATTTCGCCGATCTCGGTACGATCCCCGAAGAAGAAATCAAGCAAAAAACCCTTCCAGTATTCGATAATCATCGTGTCGCCAGACGCTTTTCCCATCGCTCTCAGCGCGTGATTAAAGTTCCTGATGCTCAAATGTTACAAAAAACCTCCAACCATCTCCAAGCTAAAGGAATTACGAGATTGTTGTTGGATGGACAAATATATTCTTTATTTAGTTGATTGTTAATTGTTTATGGTTCATTGAAAGAAGGCAGAAGGCAGAAGGTAATAAAAGACTTAAGTCTTAAGTCTTAAGTCTTAAGTTTTTTTACTTGCTACTCGCTATTTTGTATTACTTCCTACTTCCTACTCCCTACTTCCTTTTAACTCCTGCCTTCTCTGCTGCCTGCTCCCTGCTCCCTGCTCCCTTTCTTCTGCTACTAAACTAATAGTCTACTAAAATTTTATTTATTCGTAATATTTAGCCAATTAACTTAACTGAATTGCGTAAGAATAATTATCGATCGACATGATTAAATCCTGCAATTATTTAGAGGGACTATGGGTATCTTCAAGAGTACAGATTTTACTAATTAAAGTCTCCATTGTTTAGCTATTTAATGCCTTGAAGACAAATAAGTAATCTGCTAACCAGATAGTTTAATTCGGGATTTTAAGTCTATGAAAGTTAACGATTTAATTAGACTTTATGAGCATGGTGAAAGAGAGTTTCGAGGCATAGATCTTCAAGGAGAAGATTTAAGTAGACTAATTTTTATTGGTGTTAATTTTAGTGGCGCTAATTTAATGGGGGCAAATCTTAGTCGTACTTTTTTAACTAAATCTAACTTAAGCAAAGCTACTCTTAATTGGGCAAATTTAAGCTTTACTAAAATGAGCGATAGTCAATTAACAGGAGCAGATTTAACCAAAGCTAATCTTCAAGGTAGTTTTATGGTTAAGTCAAAACTCTTAAAAGCTAGGCTGAGTGGTACTAATTTGTCTCATGCTAATTTGAGATTATCTAACTTGTGGAAAGCTAATTTGTGTGGCAGTAATTTAGAAGGAGTTAATTTAAGAGAGGCTAATCTTCGGGGGGCAAATTTAAACTGGACAAATCTACAAAGAGCCAGATTAACAGGCGCAACACTTAGGGCAGCTTCTTTGACAGAAACTAATTTAAGCTACACTTTTCTTAAGGATGTAGACCTTAGCTACGCCGATTTACAAGGTATCGATCTCTCTTATTCAAGACTGAGTGGCTCTAATTTAGAGAGAGCAAATTTAGCTAATGCTAATTTACAAGAATCACGCTTGCGATCGGCAAACTTAGCAGAAGCAAATCTAAGTAAAGCTAATTTATCTGGAGCTTTTTTAGAAGGCTCGAATTTATTTAAAGCGAACCTTTATCGGGCTGATTTGCAAGAAGCTAATCTCAGCGAAGCAAATTTAATAGGCGCTGAATTAGAAGAAGCAAATATGGATGGTGCAATCATGAATAAGCCATATAAGCACAACATGTATGCCAGTTTTTTTCAGCCGAGAAAAGCTCACCTAGTGGCGATTTAATTAGGGGTTAGGGGTTAGGGGTTAGGGATTAGGGAAAATTCGCAATTCGCAATTAAAAACCTTCAGACTTTAGACTGTCTTACTTTAGACTTTAGACTTTTATTACCTTCTGCCTTCTGCCTTCTGCCTCCTGCCTTCTGCCTCCTGCCTTCGCAATGAACTATGAACCATGAACAATGAACTATTGAGAAAACTATATTTTTTAGTACCTGGACTTGGTGGTAAATTTGCTTGTGGTGGTCTTTGGGTAGAGTTAAAGACAGTTGAGTTGGCAAAACAAATCTGTGATGCTCAAGTTGTTACCTATCGTCAAAGAGAAAAAGATACGCTGTTCTTGGATGATTTACTACAAGAACCAAATTTAGAGCGAGCTATTTTTGTGATCGGTTGGGGATTTGATGTTGCTAAGCTAGCCGATCGCTTAAAATCTTATCACCTCGTCTATCATGCTCATAGTGCTGGTTATGGGTTTAAAATTCCCTCTGCTATTCCAATTATTGCGGTTAGTCGCAACACGATGGGATATTGGGGACAACATGCTCCTCACTCACCGATCTATTATTTACCCAATCAAATTGACGATGAATTTAGAAATTTAAATGGCGATCGCGACATTGATGTTTTGGTACAAGCGCGAAAATCTTCTCATTATTTACTCAAGCAATTAGTATCTACCCTGCAACAACAATGTAAGGTGTTTGTAGTAGATTCTTATGTTGAAGACTTAGCAGGATTGTTCAATCGTGCCAAAGTTTATTTATACGACTCTGCTGAATATTGGGCGCAACAGAAAGTTAGTGAAGGATTTGGAATGCAACCACTGGAAGCGCTTGCTTGTGGTTGCCAGGTGTTTTCTAGTATTAATGGTGGACTTTCTGATTATTTAGATCCAGGATTTAATTGTTATAAAATAGCTGGATATGCCTTAGAATACGATGTTCAAAGAATAATTGACGCGATCGCCATCAATAGAAGAACTACTTTACCCGAACAGTTTTTTGCTGAATATCGAAGTGAAAATATTAGCCAACGTTTCCGAATTATTCTAGAAGATGTTAATCGATTTTTCGATCGCTGCTCTCATTACTCACCTAATATTAAAAGCGTTACTAAATTAGAACTTACTAAATTATTGGCTCAAAAAGCGCTCAAAAAAATTAAAAGACGATCGTAATGAAACGCAATCCCGTTGTCTTAGTTCACGGTTTTCTGGTCAAAAAAACTGTATTCGATCGAATGTATACCTATCTTACTGCAAGAGATTGGGAGGTACATCGGTTCGATTTAATTCCTAGTAACGGTAATCGAGGACTGGACAAGTTAGCGCTACAAGTAGCTGATTATGTAGAACAAAACTTTCCTAGATCGGCTGCGATCGATCTAGTGGGATTGAGTATGGGAGGACTAGTTAGTCGCTATTACGTGCAACGCTTAGGAGGAATCGATCGTGTTGAGCGTTTTGTCACTATTTCTGCACCCCATCATGGCACTTTATTGGCTTACACCTTGCCTTTTTTGAGTTGCCAACAAATGCGTCCCAATAGTAAATTTTTACAAGATTTAAATCGTGATGCTGACGTTCTCAAACAACTAAGTTTCACTTCTATTTGGACTCCATACGACTTCATCATGATTCCGCCTCAAACCTCTCTTTTAGGAATAGGCAAAGAAGTCAAAACATCAGTTTTCACTCATAGAATGATGGCGATCGATCGACAAAGTTTGCAAGCAGTAGCCACAGCTTTGAGTGTGTCTGTCTAGATCTAGCCCACATTCCGCAGGTTGCTCTGAAAATCTGAATATTTTTAAAGTTCTTATTTAG
>CAZJTL010000083.1:0-19556 GCA_964548905.1 uncultured bacterium
GAGCGATTTGGGCTAAATTATGGCGATCGTTAGCTACTTTTGCAAGAGGTCTAGTTAAAGAAAAGCTCTTAAAAGCAAATTAAGGCAACGCCATAACGAGCTTCTGACTTTTAATTTCTCGTACTAGCGATTATCAATTTGAGCGCGTTGCAGACGACCAGAAAAATCGACATAAATAGTCTTCCAGTCTGTAAAAACGTCTAGGGAGGCACTACCAGCTTCGCGATGACCATTGCCTGTTTGTTTAACCCCGCCAAAAGGAAGATGTACTTCAGCTCCAATTGTAGGGCCATTTATATAAGTAATTCCTGCTTCGAGATCTCGCATTGCCACAAAAGCACGATTGACATCTCTGGTATAAATTGACGAAGATAAACCATAATCTGTGTCATTGAGAATGGCGATCGCTTGTTCAAAGGAATCGATTTCAATTAAAGCCAACACGGGGCCAAAGATTTCTTCGCGGGCAATTCTCATGGTTGGCGTAACTGCATCCAAAATAGTTGGTAGAAAGAAATAGCCATGTTTGAACCTTTCTTCTGTGGGTATTTCTCCACCAATTAGCAGCTTTGCTCCTTCACTACGAGCAACTTCTAAATAATGCTTGACTCGCTCTAACTGAGAGGAATTAACCAAAGGTCCTACTTGTGTTTGAGGATCTGTACCAGCACCAAGACGCAATTTACTAGTCTTCTCTAACAATTTAGCCGTAAATTCGGCTTTGATATCGCGATGGAGAAGCAGGCGACTAGTTGCAGTACAGCGTTGACCTGTAGTTCCAAATGCCCCCCATAATGCTCCTTCGAGTGCTAATTCTAGATCGGCATCCTCCATGACAATTTGGGCATTTTTTCCCCCTAATTCCAAACATACACGCTTGTGGGTACGTCCGCAGGTAGCACCAATTTCTGAACCTGTAGCAGAAGAACCTGTAAAAGATACTAAATCTATATCTGGATGCTCTAACAATGCCCTACCTACCAATTCACCCGAACCGTGAATTAGGTTAACCACACCAGGGGGCAATTGAGCTTCATCAAAAATTTCTGCGAGCATGGTTGCACAGGCAGAAGTATCTTGAGCGGGTTTGAGAATAATTGTATTACCACAAACAAGAGCGGGAAGGGCTTTCCAACAAGGTATAGCAATGGGAAAATTCCAAGGGGTAATCAGCGCACAAACTCCAACTGGTACGCGCACGGTCATGGCAAACTTATTATTCAACTCTGAAGGAGTGGTTTGACCGAACAGACGACGACCTTCACCAGCATAGTAGAAAGCGCAGTCAACTCCTTCTTGTACGTCACCGAGGGCTTCAGTTAAGGGCTTGCCCATTTCTCGGCTCATCAGATCGGCAAGTTCTTCTTTGCGTTGTAGTAATATTTCACCGACTCGATGTACTAATTCTGCACGAACGGGAGCAGGTAAGAGTCGCCACGTTTTATAAGCTTTTCTGGCTGCTGCGACTGCCATGTTGACATCATCGACATCCGAACTGGGAAAGGTAGCGACCACTTCGCGCCAATCGGCGGGATTGCGACTTTCTTTAATGGTTTGTCCAGAAATCCAATTTCCATCGATATAGTTATGACAGAGCGGTGGTGTGGTATCCATAATTGCGTCTAGTCTCGATTTTTTTGTTAGCTGGCAGTTATTCTGATAGGCTATCTCAACTTTAGCTAATCTGGTATTCATCGATTAATTAATTGCTACTGATACCTTGTAGCTAAATCGATCGCGGCGCTAAAAAAACTATTAATTTAACGCAACAGTTTTTTAAAAAAGTCATAACGACTTTAATATAGATAGATCAATTGTAGAATTATTAGACGCAATTTGTCATTTAAATACTACATTGTCTTTTTTTAGGAATCAATTCATAATATAACTAAGAAGAAAATAAATCTCAGCAAAAGGAGGTTAAAACTATGATTACTGTTCGTCCCGCTCAAGCAAGAGGTAATGCTAATTTCGGTTGGCTCGATAGCAAACATACTTTTTCCTTTGGTAGCTATTACGATCCCAAACATATGGGGTTTGCTAGTCTGCGAGTGATTAATGAAGATAAAGTCCAACCAGATAAGGGCTTTGGTACTCACAGTCATAGAGACATGGAGATTATCTCCTACGTTTTAGAAGGAGCATTACAACATAGAGATAGTATTGGCAACGGTTCGGTAATTCGTCCAGGCGATGTACAACGGATGTCGGCTGGAACGGGAATTGCTCATAGTGAGTTTAATGCTTCTGATACCGATCCAGTTCACTTTCTGCAAATTTGGATTTTACCCGATCGCGCAGGAATTAAACCTAGCTACGAGCAGAAACACTTTTCTCTTCAAGAAAAACAAGGAAAGTTAAGACTGGTTGCTTCTTGTGATGGTAAAGACAATTCTGTAATAATTCATCAAGATGCTAATCTTTATGTGGCTGCTTTAAAGGTCGGCGATCGCGTGAATCATAGTACTAACCAAAATAGGTCATTATGGGTACAAGTAGCCAGAGGTTCAGTAAAAGTTAACGATCGATTACTTAATGCTGGTGATGGTGCTGCTATTACTCAAGAAACAGAAATTTCGATCGCAGCTACTACCGATAACACAGAAATCTTGTTATTCGATTTAGCCTAACAACCAGAGATACACTGGCAAAAATCATTAATCAGAATTCATGAATCGATCGGTAACTGATAGTCTTCCTTCACAATTACGGGATGGGGCTAGATATCAAAATATCGTCTCAGAATAGGTACTTTTTCATCATCGAAATCCCATCCCGTGTTATTTGTTATTACCAAAATGCTGTTGGTTAAATTCTGCAAAATACAGCTATATAAAGCGAAAAAAGATGGTAATTGTCAAAGAAATCACTCATTAAAATATTTAAATTAGAAATCTTAGAAAAAGTAAAAGTAATTGAGATTGCTAGAATATATCTATTAAAATTTTTAATAAATAAAACTAATTTTTTATTGACATAAATACTCACTGATACATTGAAATAAATCTATAATCCATAAAGATTATGTTAAATTCTCAAGAGCGCAAAGATAGTTTTGAACTCCATGGGATATATAATTGTCCTGTTTGCCGTCATGGTAAGATTTCCGCCCTACCGCTAATGGAAGCATTTTCTTGCGATCTTTGTCACCATATATTTACTGCTAATTTCGATCGCCAGATCGTAAAAATGGTAGATAGTCAAATACCTCTAACTTGGTATTGGAACGGCAAAACGTGGAAAGGCATACAAAGAGAAAACTTTGAGTTTGGTTGGGGCTATTTTATCGCAGGTGCGGCTTTTGTAGGAATACCGACTTCGATTATTGCTTTTGCAACTTACCTATTTCCCACCATACCTGGTAGTCGCCTCTACTGGCTGCCTTTCACCTGGACAATTCTAACTTTTGTTGCTCATTTGCTTTGTCTAGTCTGGTTAATTATTGAATACTATCAATTTCCAGTTCTTCTCTATTTTCGCAGTATCAGCAGACGGATTTGGCAGAGAAATTAGAAGTAATGGCTAATAGTTCATAGTTCATGGTTCATGGTTCATAGAAAAACAGGGAGCAGGGAGCAGGTAGGCAGAAGGCTTTTGTCCCTCATCTGTCACTTTGGGATATTTTCAGGAAAGCACGTCATTTCAGCCTACGAAAAATTAAGGTTTTGACCCAGTTTGACAGAAAAGGGCTAATTACCGTCGAGTTAAACTGGGGCTAACTCCTTCTTCAACCGCAGCGCGGAAAGGTTCTACTGTTTCGTTATAATCGATCGGCAATACTGCGACTACGTTTTCATGAGGACGAGGAATAATTACCCAAGTTTCTACAACTGCGCCTTCAGTTTTTTCAACAGCTTCGATTCCAGCAGCCATAGCAGTCTTTACCTCTTGAACATCACCACGAATGTTTAAAGTAAAACGAGCGCTACCAGCTCTAAGATAACCTACGATAGTAATTCTTCCAGCTTTAACCATAGCATCTGCGGCGGCGAGAATGCCTGGAAAGCCTTTAGTTTCTATCGAACCTACTGCTTGTTGAGCTGGCATAATCCATAATCTCCTAAAATTAAATTAAACGCGATCGAAAATAAACTTATCTTAGATTCAAAATCTATTAGCAATTGCTATAAATTTTTATTCAGTTTCCAACTTTAATCTAAATTGGCAAAAATAGCTATAGTCTTTTATCTATCTTCTTGCTCTAAATCTTTCTACCTTTTCGGTATATTCAACTGGTAAAACTGCCAGCAGATTTTCTGGAGGATTCGGTACAGTATAGTGAGAAACCACCTCACCACCAGGAGTTTCTGCTGCTGCTTTTAATCCAGCTTCCATAGCAGGTTTTACTTCTGAAGTCGTACCTCTAATCGCGACTAAAAAATTACCTCTCTCTGCAAGATCGAAGTAGACTATTGTGACATTACCACCTTTCACCATAGCATCTGCTGCGGCTAATACGGCTGGAAACCCTACAGTTTCAATAACACCAACTGCTTCTGGCACACTCAAACTCTCCTAGACTCAAATATTAGAATTATGGCAGAAAATTAGATTGTTTAGCTATCAGTTTTCAGCTATCAGCTATCAGCTATCGGCAATGAACTATGAACTATAAACTGTAATTAAAGTAAATTACGTATTTTCAGTTGTAAATAGCGATCGACCAATTGTTCGCTAATGCGATCGCTTGGTGCATCTAAAACTAACACTCCTTTTTGCTTCAATTGAGCAAACGCTACTTCTCGCTGGTTGAGTAAATCTAATGCTACAGCGCGAGTATAAGCTGTTTTCAGATCTTGACTGGGAGTGTGAGCAATTCGATCGACAAGAGGATCGCGCAGAGTAACGCAAAAAGGCAAATAACGAGGCTTTAATCTAATCATTGAACCCAAAAGTTCCGCAGAAGCAGTCACATCTACTATGTCGGTAATTAATACCACCAAAGCGCGACGAGTTTGCTGATTAACTAATTTTGTCACTGCACCCATATAATCTGGTTCTAGTAGCACAGGTTGTATAGGCGTAAGCGTATCAATTATTTTAGAAAGGTGATGCTGTCCTCTTTCTGGAGGGATCCAAGTAGTTACCTGTCGATCGAATACTGCAACTCCAACCCGATCGCCTCGGTGCAATCCTGCTAATGCTAAAGAAAGAGTGCTATTCAATCCCCAATCAAATCGTTTTAATCCCTGTACCTTAGCCGTCATCAAACGTCCGCCATCGAGTAAGATAATTAAAGTCTGTTTCCGTTCTGGCTCTAAAACCCTAACTAAAGGACGACTGCGACGAGCGGTAGCTTTCCAATCTATAAGACGAATATCGTCGCCTACTGTATATTCTTTTAATTCGCTAAACTCCGTTCCTTGAGTAATGCGCTTAATTTGTTTGATTGCACCTGTATTTTGTAGCGTCAGACGAAGAGAAAGCGATCGCAATCCGACTAGATCGGGATAGATTTTTACTTTACAATTAGCTGGTACTTTCCAATCGTACCAAGCTAATTTCCATGTTCCCAATTGTCTAACTTGAATATCTCCCCATTCAAATTCACCTCGACTATCTGGATGAATGGTGTAAGTTAATTCCTGTTGACTATTGGATTCGAGAGTAGCTTCTAAAATCTGCGGCGTAACCTGAAATTGCAAAGGATAACTATCGCGCAAACGCACAGGCGATCGAACCTTACCAGATTGCAAAGACAGCTTAATTAGATTATCTCTTCCTACTGATAGCCTCTCGATCGCCTCACGTTTAATTTTGACTCGGTTCGATTTAACTCTTAGTCCATCCCCAATCATCAAAGCGACGATCGCTAAATCATATAAAAGAGTAATGACAATGCTGATATTGCGGTCGATCGATATAGCTAATAAAGCGGCGATCGCTATTCCCAATAACAGTAGCAAATATAAACGTTTCGCAGGTACGATCGGCATTGTGCAAAATTAAGACAAAAAATTATTCCCTAATTTAACTTAGCGATCGGTTATCAGCTATCAGTTATCAGCGTTTATCCTCTCTGTACCTTTGCGTCTGTGCGCGAAACCCTACAAACTCAAACTTCCACCTTATAACCAAGATTATGCTCATCCCCTGGTAATCCACGAAAACCCCAATTGTGTCTCGGTTTTTCAAAAATAGTAATTTCTAGATCTTGTGGTGAAATATTTAATTCTTTCTCTACTCTTTCAAACAACAAACGAATTAACTGCTTTTTCGCTTCGACGCTGCGTCCTTCAAATATGCTGAATTCGATAATAGTATATTTTTGCGTGCGACCCGTTGGATAATAAAAATCGGAAGCATCTAAATCAAAAAAACGATGCGCTCTTTTGTCAGGTGGATAGCTAAAGGCATCTACTACACACGAATGAATCAGATCGGAAAGCTTGCTTTTAATTGGATTTAAAGATTTTTTTAAAGGAGTATCTCTAGGCGATCGCGTTGGTTTGCAAAGAATTGGTTTTCATTGAAGATTTGGTGTATTTAATGGGTGGCGAACGTCGTGAAATCGAAGTTGCAGACTTCCCAAAACTCAAAAAACGCTTGTTACGCTTCGGACAGCAAATGCAAGTAGTAGATTGGGATGCCTTACAATCATTTCAACCAGGTGTTCAAGATTCGTAAACTTGAATTTTGAATCTAAATTGTATTAGAAATTAAGCAAAGATAAAAACAATTGTTGATGAATAATAAAAACCTATTTTTGTTAATAGAAATTCCTTTGGCTTTGTTATCTTTTTTGTTTTACAAAGTCATGAAATTTGTAATTGGCAATCTCTACACAATTTATTTATATAGAAATCAAAACAAAATATCCCAATGGAGAGTATTGTCATCTGAATTGATTGAATCGCCTCTTAGTTTACCAGTGTTGATGACTAAAGGTCCACGTTGGAATACTCATGCAATTATTGGAACGCTTGGGCCATTCACAGTTAAAGATTTTATTGAATTAGATCTGGTTTCCGCTAACAATTCAGCGCGATCGTGGATTGCTATTTTTTATAGTTTTCCTGGCTATGAAACGATCGATACCATCGAATCCAGTCAAGTTAATTCTGATTTTCAATGGCATAAATTAAACCTAAACTCTGGCAAGTATACGATTGGATTGAGATATTATCAATGGCTCGATCGCGTCGATTTACCTGCTGTCAAAATAGATGGAAAAAACTTTGTCAGCTCGCAAAATGTTTCTGCCAATATTAATGATTTTTATTTAAAACTATCTCAAAAAACGAATTGGTTTTATTATTGCTTGCACTATTATATTTTTACAATTTTGAAATTACGAAAATACTTGCCAAAATCTTTTGTTAAAAACGAATATTTGCCTGTAGGAGCTACGGACACGGATTTTATTTACAACTATTTAGACCGAGAAAAATCTTTGAAAATTACAACCAAATCTGATATCCTTAACAACTATCATATTTACTTTACATTATATAATCGAGCCAGTTTGCCATTGAAATACTTTCAAATCGAGCAAGAAGAAAAACTGATTGAGCCGAGCGATCGAAATGGATATTATTTACTTAGATTGCGCCCCAAGTCATCCTCATCTGAGCTAGATCGCAAATCTATCGATTGGGAGATAATTAACCAAGCAGAACAATGTCAAAAATTAGTAATTAGTTAAAGGATAGGGAGTAGGCATTGGGAAGTAGGCAGCAGAAGGACGGCGCTTGTTATTCGGGAGTCCCGTGTGGCGAATTTACTTCGCCACGAAAGGGACGTAAGGAAGCCTCCGAATCCGCACCTCCAGAAGTCAGAAATCAGAAGTTTTTAGGCTCTAAGTTTTTTTTTCTGACACCTGACAAAAAAATTACGACTTACGATTTACGACTTACGACTTATTTAGTGAGGAGATTATGTTTAACTCTAGTATTAATTGTCGGATTGCAGGAAATATCACCAGTTAATGCTCAGCCTCGTTTTCCTTTTCTTTGGGAAAGACGAATCGATAATAAGCAACAATTACAAGAATTATTGCGCCAGGGTAGCGAATTTGTTGAAGCCCAAAATTATCAACAGGCGATCGAAACTTACAAGCAAGCTGCTCAAATCGATAATCGAAACTTTAAAATTTTTTCTGGTATTGGTTATCTCTACACTCAACAGGGAAATTTTTCTGAAGCAATAACAGCTTACCAGCAAGCGATCGCCATTAAACCTAATCATGCCAATTTACACTACGCTCTTGGCTATAGTTTGGCTAATGCTGGCGATAATCTCCAGGCGATCGAAGCCTATTCTCATGCTACAAAATTAGAACCTAAGAACGTTAATAACCTGATTGGTTTAGCAGTAGTCTTGTTGCGCCAAAAGGAATACGATCGAGCGAGCGATACTTATAATCGCATTGTTCGCATCGCTCCAGATAATCAAAAAGCTCATGAAATCAAGGGAGTTGCTTTAACCAAACAGGGAAATTCTCAAGAAGCAATTCAATATCTAACCAAAGCATCGACTAAGTTTCCTCGCAATAGTGAACTTAAATTGCAATTAGCTATAGCTTGGTTATCTCAAGGCGATCGAGAAAGGGGGTTAGAGGTTTTGCAAAAAGCAGCCAATCTCGATCCTGCTAATGCTAAAATCCCTCTGACAACTGCCCAAATTTTACACGAACAAAACGATCTAGAAGGTGCTTTATCAGCATACGAAAAATCAGCAGCGCTGCAACCCGATCGAGAAGAAGCACAAGCAGGAATGGTAGAAATTTATTTAACTAAAAAAGATTACCTACAAGCAATAATTGCTTGCAAACAATGGCTAGAAATTTCGCCTGACAACCCTTTGGTTCACTACAAATTGGGTTTGGCGCTGAAAGAAAAAAAACGTACCAAAGAAGCGATCGCCGCCTGGCAAAAAGCACTCGCTCTTTACGAACAACAACAAGATAGAGAAGGTGTCGAGCAAGTTAAGGCAGCTTTGGCAAAAATAGACAAAAGTAAATAGATATTAAAGAAAAAAAAGCAAAGATCGTTAAATAATTATATTGACCATCTTGTTACTTTTATTATTTATGCTTAATAATTTGAAATGATCTACTTCTTTTTCCCTATTTATGCAGCTTAGATTTTCCCAGGATATTGAAACTCTTCTAAAACGTTTAGCCAATCAGCCTTTAACTATAGGAGACATATTAGCACAAACTTCAGAACGGGGCTTTAGTCTGTTAACTGTTTTATTTACTTTACCCTTTCTAGCTCCTGTGATGCCACCTGGACTATCAACCATTGCTGGAGCGGGTTGCTTTTTAATTGGGATACAAATGGCGATAGGAATCAGAAAACTTTGGCTACCTCGTAAAATTTCTCGCTTTCAATTTCCTGCTAAATTTAGCGCTTCATTACTAAAAAGCTTGGGCAAAATCACCAGTCTACTCACGAAAATCGTTCGTCCTCGGATGTCTGGTATAGCAGAAAATCGCTATGTTTGGAGACTAAATGGACTTTGCATTGCTTGGCTTGCCCTGTTATTATCTTTACCTGTTTCTTTTATTCCTTTTAGCAATACCATTCCCGCAATTGCCATTTTGGTTTTAGCTGTAGCTACCCTAGAAGCAGATGGACTATTTATCGGAGTTGGTTACGTATTAACCACTATCAATACTCTATTTTTTGGCGCGATCGGTTATTTGCTATGGCAAGCACCCCACATTTTAAGCAACTTCATGCGAGCGATCGGCATCAACTTGAACTTTTAAAGGTAATTAACAAAGTTATCTGAATCGTAGAAAAACTTTACACAAAACCTGAGATATTGCTAAATATTGCAACGCATAACTTAGATCGATCGCGATCGAGGGTTAAGATTATCAACGATTTAAAACATTTGCCAATATAAAGAGGAGAAAGTAATTTGACTTATTCAGCTCTAATTGCGGCTGCCGCAGCAGTTACTCCAACAACAGTATCCTGGAGTCCCAAAGTTGCCGCGATCATGATTATCTGCAACATTATTGCTATTGCTTTTGGTAAATATACTATTCAAAATCAAAGCACCGGCCCCGCCTTACCATCTCCTGCTATGTTTGGTGGCATGGGTTTAGGCGCTCTCTTAGGAACTACTAGCTTCGGCCATATTCTTGGCGCAGGAGTGATCCTAGGATTAGCTTATATCGGCGCTCTTTAGAATAAGGAAGCAGGGAGCAGGGAGCAGGGAGCAGAGATAATAAAAAAAATTCTATAGATTATAACCTTCTGCCTTCTGCCTTCTGCCTTTGTTTGCCAATGAACAATGAACAATGAACAATGAACCCAGTCCCTAGATTGCTATTCTCGGTAAACGATGTTTAAAACCACAGAGAATTTCCCAGGAAATAGTCCCTAGTTTGTTTGCCCAATCATCAGCAGAAATTGATAAATTTCCATCTCGACCAATTAAAGTAACGATTTCGCCAACTTGTAAGTCAGGAAATTGGCTGACATCGAGCATAAGTTGATCCATGGTAATGTTGCCAATCTGTCTAACTTGAGCGCCTCTTACCAGGACTTCAAGACGATTGGAAAGATTGCGCGGTACACCGTCAGCGTAGCCTATCCCTACAGTCGCTACTAATAAATCGCGATCGGCAACGAAAGTATAACCATAACTGACACCAGTTCCCGCAGTAATTTTCTTGACTTGAGTAATTCTGGCTTTGACTTGTAAGACTGGCTCAATCTCTACAGAATCAGTTAAATGTGGAGCAGGATATAAACCATAAAGAGCTAAACCAACTCTAACTAGATCGTAATGCAAACTGCGATCGCGCAAAGTAGCTGCAGAGTTAGCCAAATGTAGCTTGGGAATGGTCATTCCTTGAGCATGAAGCTTAGAGATCGCCTGTTGGAAACGTTGATGTTGTAAATTAAGAATTGAAGGGTCTGCTTCGTCAGCAGTAGCCAAATGAGAGTAGATACTCGCTAACTTTAAATTAGGTAGACTGAATACTAATTGGACAAATTCTGTAGCTTGTTCCCAAGCAGTACCCAAGCGAGACATTCCCGTATCTAATTTGAGATGTACTGTTAAATTAGTCTCGATCCCCCTACTTACTTCAGAAAAGAGCAAAGCTTGTTGAGGACTAGATAAAGTTGGTTCTAGCTGCCAATGGGCGATCGCCTTAACTTCCTCAGCAGTGTTAATCGCACCTAAAATAAGAATTGGGGCAGAAATTCCCGCTTGACGTAGCTCAATTCCTTCATTGAGTGTGGCGATTGCCAGACAATCGGCACCAGCTTGCAAAACTGTTTGAGCAACTATAACTGCTCCATGTCCGTAGGCATCAGCCTTAATTACTGCCATTAATTCGGTAGTGGGAGGCAGAATTTTTTTGAGCTGTCTAACATTATTTGCCAACACACTACAATTTATTTCCACCCATGCCCGTTGCTGTAAAATAAGATTAGATGGTTGAGTAAAATCATTTTCTTGAGAAATCAAATCGATCGCTGGTTTCCAACTAATCACCACTTCTAACTCCTCACCAAATTCAACTAGTTATCACCTATCAGCTATCAGAAAGTCTTTTCTTGCTCCCTGCTCCCTGCTCCCTGCTCCCTGCTCCCAAACATCTTAAACCAGAGTTTGGCAAGATGGAGGAAAAATCCGAGTTATTTTTGGGAAAATTAAGCGATAAAATTTAATCAGCTCTGAGTCAACAGTAAAATGCACAGATTTAGTTGCCTGTGTTACTATCTGTGATAAATTACTTTAGCTTCTGATACAAATGGGCAAGGTTCTGGTATTAAATGCCTCTTTTGAACCGCTCAATATCACCAGTTGGCGAAGGGCGGTTATCTTGTTGCTCAAAGGGAAAGCAGAGCAACTAGAGCATAATGGAAAATATATATATACAGGCTTTCCTCTGCCTTCAGTAATCAGATTACGTCAATACGTGCGTGTTCCTTATAAAGAAATTCCGCTAACCCGTCGTAATATATTGGAGCGAGATCGCCACACTTGTCAATACTGCAATCATAGAGGAGATCAGTTAACATTAGATCACGTGATTCCTCGTTCTCGTGGTGGAGGAGAAACTTGGGAGAATCTGGTGGCAGCCTGCGTCCGTTGTAATGTCAAAAAAGGTAATCGTACTCCAAAAGAGGCAGGAATCTCTTTGTTGTCTCAGCCGCGCAGACCTCATAGCAGCCTTCATTTTGAGATTATTAAATACACTCAAGACGATCGCAATCAGGAATGGAAAAAGTATGTCATCGGGATCTGACGAATGTATGGCAATCGCGGCACAATTTCAAAACATCTACTAGTATGATGATACATTCATGCCCAGTAGAAAAATAATTCTTAACACTTACTCTATTCATGGGTGATTGACCCGATCTGCAAGAGAGAAAATGCCATCCAATCTACTTAAATCTTCAAATCACAAGTTTTTGAGTAAAGAGTTGACTGCTGATGCCAATGCCGAAAAGCAATTAAGCAAAGCACCCGTTCAAGATCTAGCGCCAGAATCATCTCAACTGCTGGTTGAAAGTGAATCGGTAGGAACTTCTGATACTTCTATAGAAAGGTCGATCGAGCAATTTAAAAAAGTGCTAGAGAGGCACAGAGGAACACGTCAGTTAATTGTTATTCAAGACTTTCCCGATCCAGATGCCCTTTCTAGTGCTTGGGCATATCAATTGATTGCCGAACAATATGGCATTCAATGTGAGATTGTCTATGCTGGAACTCTTTCTCATCAAGAAAATATTGCTTTAGTTAAGTTGACTGGTTTACCTGCTAAGCGCTGGAATTTACCAACTTTACAAGATCGAGATTTATCCATCTATCAAGGCTGCGTTCTGGTTGACTCTCAAGGTACTAATAGTCAGCTAATGAGTGCGGTAGAGCAGGCAAAAATACCTACTGTAGTAGTAATAGATCATCATAGCAAGCAAAAAGATCTCGATGCCGAATTTATCGATTTGCGTCCACAGACTCGCGCTACTGCTACCATTTTGACTCAATACATTCAAAATGGATTATTAAAATTTAACAGTAGTAATAATCAACACGTCAAGTGTGCTACAGCATTGATGCACGGCTTGCGATCGGATACTAATCGTCTCATGCAAGCTCAGGAAGAAGATTTCTTAGCAGCCGCCTATTTAAGCCGTTTTTATGATTCACAGTTACTCAACGCTGTTCTTCAATCAGCGCGATCGCGGCGAGTCATGGACGTGATCGAGCGAGCGCTAAAAAATCGTACCATCAAGAATAATGTTTCGATTACTGGTGTGGGCTATCTTCGTTACGACGATCGCGATGCCATTCCGCAAGCGGCTGATTTTTTAGTTACCGAAGAAGATATCCATACCGCAGTTGTCTACGGAATCGTTCACAATCAGGACGAGGATATTGAAGTTGTAATTGGTTCTTTACGAACCACCAAACTAACACTCGATCCCGATGAATTTATCAAAGAAGCATTTGGTAAAGACTCGCAAGGACGCTTCTTTGGTGGAGGACGCTACATGGCAGGAGGCTTTGAAATTCCAGTTGGATTCTTAGGAAGCTATAACGATAACGCCGACTATGCCAAACTGAAATGGGAAGTATTCGACACACAAATCAAACAAAAACTTCTACGCCTAGTTCATCCTGAAGATGATGTAGTTCAGCCAGACTAAGAAGAAAAGTAGGAAGTAGGAAGTACAAAAAGTCTAAAGTCTGAAGTCTAAAGTTTTTTTTCTCTTGCATGAGTGTCTCTTTCCTCTTGCCTAACTGCTGCCTGCTGCCTGCTCCCTGCTCCCTATTTTTCAATGAACAATGAACAATGAACTAAGTAATGGAAATATACCTAATTCGTCACGGTCTTGCTGGTCAACATGGGGATTATAGTGATGATACGATTCGCCCTTTGACTAGTGAAGGTGTTAAGAAAACAACCAAAGTAGCAAAGCAACTTTTAAAACAAGGGTTGAGCTTTGAGATCGTCTTGACTAGCCCCTTGCGAAGAGCCAGACAAACTGCTGAAATTCTGATTAAAGTTGGGTTAAGCGATCGCTTAGAAGAATTTTCTCCTCTGGCACCAGGAG
Organism: uncultured bacterium; assembly: GCA_964548905.1. Lineage (GTDB taxonomy): Bacteria > Cyanobacteriota > Cyanobacteriia > Cyanobacteriales > Xenococcaceae > CAZJTL01. The sequence goes on from CAZJTL010000083.1 coordinate 14,037, forward strand.
GAGAGATTCAGGCTTGGGTAAAATGGTATACTCAATGGTATAGTAATGGAGGCAAAGGAACGATCGCACTAGTTGGTCACGAGCCAGATTTGAGTTGTTGGGCAGAACTATTGGTTTGGGGAGAAGCTAAAGAAAAATTAAGTTTGAAAAAAGCAGGCGCGATCGGTTTACAAGTTCCAGAAATCCAACAGCCGATCGGGGAGAGCGAACTATTTTTACTAATTTCCCCTAAATGGTTATTATTAGCTGATGGCGATCGGTAATTGCGATTAAATCTTTTATGATGAAAACTGTCACGATTTTTGCAGAATCAACCAGCTTCCGATCTATATATTTTTGTTAAATTACTTGTAAACCCATGACAGCGTGCGATTATCAACCAGGACTAGAAGGAATACCAGCAGCTCAATCAGCGATCAGTTATGTAGATGGCAAGCAAGGAATCCTTGAATATCGAGGAATTAGAATTGAAGAACTCGCAGCAAAAAGCAGTTTCTTGGAAGTAGCTTATTTGTTAATTGAGGGTCAACTACCCACTCAATCACAACTAAATAATTTTGCCAACGATATTCTCTATCATCGTCGCATTAAATATCGTATTCGCGATATGATGAAATGCTTCCCAGAAACTGGTCATCCGATGGATGCTCTGCAAACTTCTGCTGCTGCTTTAGGTCTGTTTTACTCTCGTCGCGCTCTCAACAACCCAGAATATATCCGTCAAGCTGTAGTGCGCTTGCTGGCAAAAATTCCTACGATGGTGGCTGCTTTTCAATTGATGCGTAAGGGTAACGATCCAATTCAACCCAACGATAATTTGGATTACGCCTCTAATTTCCTGTACATGCTCACCGAACGCATTCCTAGACCTTTAGCAGCTAAAATTTTGGATGTATGCTTAATTCTTCATGCCGAGCATACAATGAATGCTTCAACTTTTTCGGCGCGAGTAACCGCTTCCACTCTAACCGATCCTTATGCTGTAATTGCTTCTGCTGTTGGAACTCTGGCGGGACCACTGCACGGAGGAGCTAACGAAGAAGTGTTGGTGATGCTTGAAGAAATTGGCTCGGTTGACAATGTTCGTGCTTATGTAGATAAATGTTTGGAAGCAAACCCAAAACATAAATTTATGGGTTTTGGACATCGCGTTTACAAAGTAAAAGATCCGCGAGCTACTATTCTGCAAGATCTTGCCAAGCAGCTATTTGAAGAAAATGGTCACGATCATTACTATGATATTGCTGTTGAGCTAGAAAATGTACTTGTGTATGAAAAAGGCTTTCAGGAGAAAGGAATTTACCCCAATGTTGATTATTACTCTGGGTTAGTTTATCGTAAGTTAGGCATTCCTAGCGATTTATTTACGCCTATCTTTGGTATCGCTCGTGTAGCAGGTTGGTTGGCTCATTGGAAAGAACAGTTAGGAGTTAACCGCATTTTCCGTCCTACTCAAGTATATGCAGGCGTTCACGAAGAACAGTACATCCCCATTAGAGAACGTCTTAATCGTCATAATCCAGATGAGTCTGTTCCCAATCTTGTTAGCGCTGAATAATTGACAACAGAAATAATCAAAACTTATTGTAACTTATTGTAGGACGTTCCATGGAGCGTCCTACAATAATTGAAAGAAATAATTAGCTAAAAGCTGAAATTTGATGGCTGAAACCTGACGGCTGCAAGCTAATCGCTCATTAACCCTAAAAAGTATTTATATGGTACAACTTAAAGAGTTAAGAAATGTATCTATAAATAAGAAATTGTTTAATAATAGTTTGCTACCTCCTACATCAACATCAACTGATGAGTATGATACTGATGCACAAGAGCCATCTTTGGTTCTCTCATTTTGGCACAAACAATCTTATCCAGCTTGGTTAGTTTTTTTAGCTTCATCCTTTCTTGTCTCTGTACCAGTATTTTTTCAAGCACCCTTAGTCAGATTTTTGCCTTGGCTGAGTTTGTTATTAACTCTAGCTTGGATTGGCTTGGGTGTTAAACTGCTTCAAGAAGAGAAAACAGAGGTTTGGGGAGACTTATTATTAGGATTTAGTTGGAGTTGGCTAGCTGGCTCGATTTATTGGGGTTGGCTGCGTTGGGAGCCTTTAATTCATATACCTGTAGAATCAATTGGAGTTCCTGTTGCGATCTGGTGTTTGTGGCGTGGTAGGGGACTAGTAGGAAATCTTTTTTATTTTGGCTCTTTATTGGGAACAGCAATTACCGATCTTTACTTTTATTTAACCGATCTCATCCCTTACTGGCGCGAGGTAATTCAACAAACTGAGCCAGACTTAGCCTCACCAATTTTACATGAAGCCCTCACGCAAATCCAAAATCCTTGGGGAATAAGTTGGGCAGTAGTTTTGGTTAATTTTTTACTGGGGATTAGTTTTTGGTCTTTGCAAAGGATGCAACTACACTGGTGGGCATTTGCTGGCGCAGTCTTAAGTACTATTCTTGTAGATGGTTTATTTTGGTTAGCTGCATCTTTGATTTAGAGGCTATTTACAAGAAAGTTATCTCTTAACTTGACCCTGGTAGTCGATCGCGTTAGGGTATTTGGGTTATTTCAATATGATGCTGTTCGTCTGACAAGTCGAAGTAGTGTTGTCAAACATTAGTAAAAACAACTACTATGAGACAACTAAACAAGCTAAAAAATAGAACTTTTACACAAAGTAATACTAACCTGCAAAGATGCTATGACATCGATTGGTTAAGAGTGCTAGCAGTACTCTTACTAGTTTATTTTCATACCGCAATGATTTTTGGAGATTTCGATTGGTATGTACACAACGACGTTTTCAGTAGAGGACTAACTTTATTCGTTTATTTTGTGCATCAGTGGCATATGCCGCTTTTGTTTTTGCTATCTGGTGCAGCTACTTGTTTTGCTCTTAACTATAGAAGTTGGCAGCAATATTTAAAAGAACGCTTAAAACGTCTATTAATTCCCTTTGTTTTCGGTATTTTTGCGCTTGTTCCTCCTCAAATCTTTTTTAATCATCTTTTTTGTCAACGCAATTTTTCTCAGTCTTATCTTCAGTTTTATCCAACTTTTTTTCGAGGGGATGTCTTTCAACCAGCTCACCTATGGTTTCTGGAATATCTAATTGTCTATTGTTTAATCTCGCTACCACTTTTTTTGTCACTCAAAAACAATATTTATCTTCGCGATCGCCTGTCTAGGTTTGCCAGTTTATGCGATCCCAAGGCTGGTATTTTTGGGTTTGCCCTTCCTTTAGTCTTCATAGATATAGCTTTAAGAGGCAAATTCGATAACTTTGTCGGTGGTTTGGCTAACTTTACTTTTTATTTGATTTATTTTATCTATGGCTATCTCATTTTCTCTGCGCCAAGATTTAGAGTCGCGATCGCTAAACAGGGAAATATGGCTTTGACTTTAGGCACTATCTCTTCCTCTATCTATTTGACTTGGTTTTTACCTATTAAGACATCAGTTAATGACTATTCTCTAGGCTATGTTTTTTATCAAAGTCTGCACGGATTTAATAGTTGGTGTTGGGTGATTGTCTGGTTGAGTTTAGGACAAAGATATCTAAATTTTTCCAATCGAGTTCTGCGTTATTGTGGCGAAATTGCCTACCCCTTTTACATCGTCCATCAGACAATTATTGTCGCGATCGCTTTTTATTTAGTACGTTTAAATTTTGGGGTGGTTGGAAAATTTCTTTTCATCAGTACCAGTTCTTTGTTATTGTCGATCGCTATATGTGAGTATGCGATCAAAAGAACCAACCTAACTCGTTTTCTATTCGGAATGAAATTGAAAAGCACTTCGCGAACGGTTTAGGGGTGTATGGGTGTATGGGAAACAGCCAATCCCCTACACCCTTTAATTACTTAATTTTCCCTGCTTCAACGGCAAGAATTTGAGAATCTTTGAGCCATTGCTCGTCGAAAGAATTGACATGAGTAGTAGTAATTAAGGTTTGAAAGCGATCGCCAAGGACATCTAACAATTGATGTTGTCGGTTGAGATCCAATTCTGCTAACACATCATCCAAAAGAAGTAAGGGAGGTTCGCCGACTACTTCTTCAATTAATTTTAATTCTGCTAACTTTAAAGCCAAAACTAGAGTGCGCTGCTGTCCTTGGGAACCATAATATCTAGCTGGCGTGTTATTAATAATAAACTCAATTTCATCGCGATGGGTACCGACAACTGTTTTCCCTTGTTGCTGTTCGGCGATCGCGCGACTGGCAATTTTGTCTAAAAAAGCTTGTTGTACTGTTTCTGGTCGATCGTCCGTCCAAGTGACATTAGGAGCATATTTTATTTCTAATAATTCTGTTTTGCCACTAATACTAGAATGCCATGCCTGGGCGATCGGTGCTAATCTGGCGATCGCTCTAGCACGCCTCCTGGTTACTCGCGAACCCGCCGCCGCTAATTGCGCGTTCCATAAAGTTAATTGTTCATTGGCATCAAATCCTAATGCTTGAGAACTAAACCCCAATTGTGGTGTAGCTCGATCGCGATCGTTTTTTTTGTAAATACTTTTGAGCAAAGCATTGCGTTGTTTTAAAATGTGATTGTATTGGTGCAAGATATGGGCATAAATTGGCTCTAATTGGATAAGTAGCGTATCTAACCAACTACGACGAGATTCTGGCGCACCTCTTACCAAATCTAAATCGAGACTAGAAAACTGGACAGCGTTGAGAATTCCCAAGAAATCTAATTGACGGCGCACAACTTCTCGGTTGACGCTGACAGTACGTCTTCCTTGTTGGCGTAAAGTTAAGGCTAATTCTGCCGAACCATAGGCGCGATCGAGATAACCTTCAATTTGCGCTGTTTGTTCTCCCTCCAAAACCAACTCGCGATCGCGCGATGTGCGATGACTTCTCAAAGTTGCCAATAATTCTACAGACTCAAGTAAATTAGATTTTCCCTGAGCGTTATTACCCACTAAGATGGTTTTTTGAGCATCAAAATTCACCTGCTGATCTCGATAGTTACGAAAAAAGCGAAGGTGAAGAGTTTTCAAATACATAAGTAGGTGGGTGTAATTAAATATAAGATAGAAGGATGAAACTATAAAAGAAAAATGCCTGCACCACTACGTGTCAAACTCAATCTGCAAGAAGAAGAGACTTTAGCTGAGTTACGAAAAGCAATCTCAGTTCCATATCGTACTCGCGCTCGAGCGCATATGCTCAAGTTAAATGCGAGTGGCAAAAACGTGCCAGAAATTGCACAAATATTTAATTGTCACGAACATACGGTAAGAGCCACAATTAAACGGTGGGAATCTTCTGGGTTAGTAGGACTGTGGGAAGCTTCAGGAAGAGGAGCAAAACCCAAAGGGATTCCTGAAGATATCGAATACATAGAAAATTGTTTAAACCAAGAGGAACGAACCTATAACAGTGTTCAACTAGCCCAAAAACTCAAGCAGGAAAAAGCAGTAGATTTAAGTAGCGATCGCTTAAGAAGAATAGACCTCTTGCAAAAGTCAGAACAAAATAAGAGAAAATAATTCAAGA